>DATNLN010000173.1:0-98720 GCA_035602855.1 Candidatus Acidiferrales bacterium | reverse complement strand
CCATCCCGGGCGCGCTACCGCCGCTGATCGGCTGGGCCGCAGCCAGCGGCACGCTCTCCGCCGGAGCCTGGATCCTTTTCGCTATTTTATTTTTCTGGCAGTTCCCGCACTTCATGGCCATCGCCTGGATGTACCGCGAGGATTACGGCCGCGCTGGAATCCTCATGCTCCCAGTGGTAGATCGCAGCGGCGACCGCACGTTCCGCCTGATCATCGCCACCTCCGCGATCCTGATTCCGGTCAGCGTGCTCCCCTCCGTGCTTGGCATGGCCACCATAAACTATTTCTACGGCGCGCTCATCCTGGGATTGCTTCTGCTTCTGGTCTCGTACTGGGCCAACCGTGTTCGCAGCAACGTTCGCGCCAAGTGGCTCATGCACGCCACCGTCGCGCATATTCCGCTGCTCCTCGGCTGGATGATTCTGGATAAAGTCTCCCGATGACCGCCGCGGCCACAGCAGGAGGTCTGGACATGACGTCCAAAGCGCACCGCATCGAAATCGGTGCACTCTGTACTGCGGCAATCCTGATTTCGCTGTGGGGAATCATCTGGGACATCAGCAGCGGCCTGCTCACCAGCGGCATTGACGGCATCATGCTGCTCTTGATCGCCCTGATGATCGCTGGAATTTTCAGCCTGATGCTGGCGCACATGCTCTGGCAAGCCGGTCTGATTCCATTCTTAAAACCCGCGCCCGCAGCAGCCGCGCCAGCAGCCAAACCAGCGGCGGCAAAGCCCGCTGCCGCGCCCGCCGCGAAGCCCGCCGCCCCTGCGGCTGCAGCGGGAGTACCGCCGAAACCTGCCGCCGCTCCATCCGCCGCGCCCGCAAACGCTCCAGCCGCGCAATCCGCGCCGGCGCCAACACCCGCGCCGCAGCCAGCGCCAGCCACGTCCCCGTCGACAACTACGGGCGAGCCACCCACAAAATGATTTCCGCCGCACTCCGGCCCGCACGCAGCAGCAACAAATGAATTCCTCACCTCCCAGTTCCGCTCAATCTGCAGAATCCGCCAAGCCACAAAAATCCTTCGGCGGACGCTGGGCGCTAGGCATCGTAGTCCTCACGCTCTCGTTCGTAGTGATGCCGTTCTTGTTCTGGAACGCCACCTGGTTCGGCCGCCCCATCACCGACGCGCAAATCGCAAAAGCTCTAGCCGACCGTTCCCACCCGCGCGAAATCCAGCACGTCCTCTCGCAATTTGAAACCCGCATCGAACGCGGCGACCCCTCCGTCCGCAAGTGGTATCCGCAGATCGTCGCGCTTTCGAAAGATCCCATCGACGAAATCCGTGTCACCGATGCTTGGGTTATGGGCCAGGACAACACTGCGCCAGAATTCCATCAAGCTCTGCTGCCGATGCTGCAAGATCCGAATCCCATGGTCCAACGCAACGCCGCCCTCTCCCTAGTCCGCTTCCAGGACGATTCCGGCCACGCCCAAATCGTCTCCATGCTCCAACCCTACATAATGCCAGCCCAGCAATCAGGCGTCCTGGCCACGCGCCTCAAAACCGGCGACATCGTAAATCCCGGTACACTGGTAGCTCACATCGAATCATCAGGAAACCACGACGCCGCAGAAAATAACGATGCAGCAGGAAAGAGCAGCGAAGCAGGGAAGAGCAACGAAGTCCGCGCGAGGGTCCCCGGCACAGTAGATCACTGGCTCGTGAAGGACGGCACCACAGTTTCCGCGGGCCAACCAATCCTATCCCTAGCGCCCAACGAAAGCATGGCCTGGGAAGCCCTGCGCGCGTTATTCCTCACAGGCCGCCAAGAAGATCTACGCGATGTCAATCAATTCGTCCGCGGAACCGACGGCATGTCCCCCCAACTAGCGCTCCAAGCCCAAGCCACAGCGAAAGCAATTCACGACCGCGCCAACCCGTAGCCTGCGAACCCCGCTCTGCCCGTCGGGCGTCTTAAAATGCACCGTTTCGCCTGAGTCACCGCCGATTGTGAATCAGGTTGTGATTTTGTAGGCGGGCATTTTGGAAGCTGGCTTTGAAGTTGGTTTTGCTTTCGTTGATCGCAGTACGCGGTGTTGTTACCGTGGTTCTCTCTGCAGCCTCCGGCGATGCGACAAGCATCGTCATTCTGAGTCCGGCGCCTTTCTTTCATGCCGGGCGAAGGATCTCTTTCGCCTTCCTCTGCCTAGCGCCTCCGCGGTGAAAATGCTTTTGACCTTTAACTGTTAACTTTCAACTCCGTCATCACTGCTTATACTGAATCACTGCCTTCCCATCCACAATCTTGATATCGCTGATATCCGCCGGCAACCGCAGTTTGTCTCGATTCTCCGGCGAAGCCGTCATCTTCTCCACCGCCGCATTCAAAGTCGCCTGCGGCAAAGGAAGCGACCCGAGCTTCCCGCTAACCGGCTCGAATTTCATAAATCCATTTTCTGCGCTCAGATGCCCATCCAGCTCCAATGAAATATCCTTGCCATGAAAATCAAAAATCACGTAAGCCTTCACCAAATCCCCCACCATGTCCACCTTCACATCCTTCACCGTAGACTGCACATCCTCCAACGAGCGCGGATCCCCAGCCGCCAAAGCCGTACTAGGATCATTCGCCGCATTCCCGCCGCCATCCGCAACCGGAGCGGCTGCAGGCGCACCGGAAACTCCACTCGCAGGCCCAGTCGAATTTCCAGTCGACGAAGTCCCGCCGGGCGCCGCCTCCGTCTGCAAACTCTGCGCCAGATACGAATTCAACTCGCTACGATCCAGCGCCACTTTCCCCTGCTGTCCTGCCGCCTTCGCCTCATCCGCCGCTGCAAACTTCTGCTCAGCCCGCGCCGCGGCGCTCGGATCAACCGGAATATTCGGCGCCGGCGACTTGTGCAACACCAGCACGATCGTCAAAATCAAAGCCGCCAAGCTGCTCCAACTCAAAATCTTATAAATTGTCCCCAACAATTTCGCATCCGCCATAAACCAGCTCCTAGGCCGCCACCGGGCGCCAATAAACGCACCAATCCGAGCTTAGCAGCAAGCAAGGGAGCCAAAGGTTTACAGCCGAAAGTCAGTGCCCAATCACTCATTGAACCAAAGTACAGCCCACGTTTCCTAGCTCAGCCAAACAGAGAGGGATCTGCTTTTCGTGCCGCTGCCGCGCCCATCACCTCTTCTGCGCAAAAAATTTCGCGTAATACAAAATCCCCGCCACCGTCTTCCCGTCGCGTATCTTCCCGCTCCGTATCCACCGCTCCGCCTCGCGTAACGTCACCACCTTCTGCGTAATCCTCTCGTCGGGTTCCGGACTCGCCTCGCCCTTCTCCAATCCCGTAGCCAAGAATATCGCCATGTTCTCCCGCAAAAATCCCGGACTGGGAAACAGATCCACCAGCAGCTTCATCTTCCCGGCCCTGTAACCAGTCTCCTCCTGCAATTCCCTGTGCGCCCCCGCCACAAAACTCTCATCGCCATCGCGCCGTCCCGCCACCAATTCCCACAAATACTGCTCTACGCTATGCCGGTACTGCCGGATCAACACAATCCTGCCATCCGGCAGCACAGGCAGCACCACCACCGACCCCGGATGCACAATAATGTCCCGCGTCGCCTCGAGGCCACTGGGCTCGATCACTTTTTCCCGCTGCACGTCAAACACCCGCGTTTGCAAGACCAATTCGCTGCTCAAAACTTTCGCAGTCGCATTTTTCTTCGCCACATTCGCTCCTGTAACGTCACGCTCGAGGAATATACTAACCCAGTCTGACGAGGCGACGAGCACCTGCAACCTGAGCCCATGTCTCTCGCCGGTCGAAGGATCTCTCCGGCTTCTTTTGCGTTCCGCGCGATCAAGCAGATAGCCACGCGATTTCTTGCCGCCCCCACCCTCGTTGCATATACTGCTTGCGGTAGACAAATCCCATGCCCATCAACACAGTCATAGTCGACGACGAGCGCCCGGCCCGCGACGAACTCCTCTATCTCCTAAAAGGCTTCCCAGAAGTAAACGTAGTAGCCCTGGGCAAGAACGGCCTGGAAGCCGTCACCCTGATCAAGGAACACGAACCCGATCTGGTCTTCCTGGACGTCCAGATGCCCGGCCTGGACGGCTTCGGTGTAATAAAAAAACTCCTCGAACGCAAACTGCGGGTTCCACAGATCGTGTTTGCCACCGCCTTCGACAACTACGCCATCCAAGCCTTCGACGTAAACGCAGTTGACTACGTCCTCAAGCCCTTTGACAAAGCCCGCATCGCCAAAGCGCTGCAACGCGCAAAAAAAATGGTGGACGCGCACGCGAGCCCCGTAGAACGTCTGGAAACCCTGATGGGCCAGCTAACCGCTCCCGCCACCACCCCAGCCAAATCCGCACAACCCGTAAAGCTGCTGGTAAAATCCCAAGAACGCATGTTCCTGGTAGATGCCGACGACATGATTTATTCTTCCATCCAGGACGGCACCATCACCATCTTCACGCGCGACTTCGAAGGCGTCTCCAATTACCGCACCATCGAGGAGCTTTCCGCCTCCCTCGACGGCGACCGCTTCTGGCGCGCACACCGCTCTTACCTAGTGAACATCAATCACATCAAGGAAGTCGTCCCCTGGTTCAAGTCCAGCTACATGCTGAAAATGAACGACAAGCGCGCCAGCGAAATTCCCGTCTCGCGCGCGCAAACCAAACGCCTGCGCGAATTGCTGAAACTGTAACGTCGCAGCGTCGAACCAAGGCTAGGACGAATCCTAAGCGCACTTCCGGGGGCCACCATGCCACGCTCTAAACGCACTCTCAGTCTGGTAACAGCAGCGGCAACCTGCATCATCGCAATCTCGATCTCGCTCCCGACGCCAGCCACGCACGCGCAAGCAAACGCCCAAACACAAGCCAAAACGCACACCCCGGCCACCAGCGGCTCCATCTCCGGCAACGTCTCTGACCATCAAGGCTCCCCCCTAGCCGGCGCCCAGGTCACCCTGACCAATCTCACCACCAAAGAATCCACCAACGGTTCCACCGACGGCACCGGCGGCTATAGTTTCGAAGGTCTGAAGCCCGGCCGCTACTCCGTCGTCTTCGAATCCAAAGGCCTGGTAGCCAAAACCCAATCCGTAGAAGTAAAAGCAGGCAAGAAATCCAAAGTAAACGAGCGCCTAAAACCCCCAGAACTCCAAAAGAAACCCGACGTCGAGTAGCGCTGCGACCGATGACAGCCGTCGCACCCGTGCCGGAGGCGCGACGCAAGCTGTAGCTGCGGCCGCGGCCGTGGTTCAGGCGAACTCCGGGCTCGATGTCCCCCTCGCCGTTGCGATGATCCGCATTCGTCCGCGTCCATCCGTGGCGGCCTTTCGACCGCCCGGTTCGCGCAGCAATTGCGATTTTCCATTCTCTGTTTTCCATTTTCGCCTTCGCGGCTCTCCGTGTTCATCAGTGCTGCCTTTGAACTCCGCACTGTGCTAGCATCCTTCCTACACCTCGCGATGGATTTTTCACTCAGCAGCGACCAAATCCTCATCCGCGACACCGTCCGCCAATTCATGGAGACGGAAATGCGCCCCATCCTCCGCGAATACGAACGCGCCGAAAAATTTCCCTCCGCACAACTCAAGAAACTAGGCGAACTAGGCTGCTGCGGCATGTTGATCCCAGAAGAATGGGGCGGCGCCGGCACAGACACGGTCAGCTACGCCCTGATGCTGGAAGAAGTCGCCCGCGTGGACGCCTCGACCGCGGTAGCGCTCAGCGTCACAAACTCGGTGGTTGCCGTCCCGCTCTGGAAATCCGGCAGCGAACAGCAAAAGGAAAAATATCTAGCCCGCCTCTCCCGCGGCGAAATACTCGGCGCCTTCTGCCTCACGGAACCGCAAGCCGGTTCCGACGCCGCCGGAATCCAGACCCGCGCCGTCCGCGATGGCAACCACTACGTCTTGAATGGCACCAAAGCCTGGGTCAGCAACGGCGGCGTCTCCGGTCTCTACATCGTCTTCGCGAAGACCGATCCCGCCGGAGGCAGCCGCGGCGTCACCGCGTTTCTCGTCGAACCAGATTTTCCCGGCTTCCGTATCAGCCGCTACGAAGATAAAATGGGCCTGCGCCTTTCGCGCTCCGCCGAAATTTCGCTGCAAGATTGCCGCGTGCCAGCAGAAAATCGCCTGGGCGAAGAAGGCCAAGGCCTACGCATCGCCCTGGAATCGCTCGACGGCGGCCGCATCGGCATCGCCGCGCAATCCGTAGGCGTAGGCCAAGGCGCTCTGGAAGCCGCCACACGCTACGCCAAGCAACGAAAAACGTTCGGCCACCCGATCGCCGATTACCAAGCCATCCAATGGATGCTTGCCGACATGGAAACCGAAGTGTCCGCCGCCCGTGTGCTAACGCACTACGCGGCCTGGCAACGTGATAAAGAATCGCACAGCAGGGAAGTGGGCACGACGCAAACGCGCCCCCGGGGCTCAAGCGCCCCGCGCGCCAAACTCTACGCCAGCGAAATGGCCAATCGCGTAGCTTACAAAGCGGTCCAAGTCCACGGCAGCAGCGGCTACTCGCGCGAAACCGACGTCGAGCGCTACTACCGGGACGCCCGCGTCTTGACAATTTACGAAGGCACCAGCGAAATGCAGCGCCTGGTCATCGCCCGCGACCTGTTGCGGCACTGAAACTAGGAGATCGAGCTCATCTTGGCTAAACAGAAACGAGTCCTCAGCGGCATGCGCCCCACCGGCCGCCTCCACCTGGGCCATTTCTTCGGTGCCCTATCCAACTGGCTGAAACTCCAGCAAGAATACGATTGCTACTTCTTCGTAGCCGACTGGCACGCGCTCACAACTCACTATGAAGACACCTCCTCCATCGCGGAAAACACCCTGCAGGTCGCCACGGACTGGCTGGCCGTAGGCCTGGACCCAGAAAAATCCACGCTTTTCGTGCAATCCCAAGTCCTGGAACACGCCGAACTGGACGTCTTGCTCTCCATGATTACCCCGCTAAGCTGGCTCGAGCGCGTCCCGACCTATAAAGAACAAATCGAAAACCTGAAAGGACGCGACCTGGGCACCTACGGCTTCCTCGGCTACCCCCTGCTCCAATCCGCCGACATCGTCATGTACGGCGAACCAAAAAAAGAATTGCTCGTGCCCGTAGGCGAAGATCAAGCACCTCACGTGGAGCTGACTCGCGAAGTAGTTCGCCGTTTCGATTCGCACTACGGCTTCGGCGTGCGCGAAGATATTTTTCACGAACAGGAACGTGAGAATCTCACTGCCATATGGAACGAGTTTGTTCAGGGCCGTCTAGCTTCGCCAAGGTCTGAGGGCAGCATCGACGCGGAGAATCGCGCCTACCTACGCGCAGAGCTGCGCCGCGTTGCGTCGGAAATAGGCGTGCAGAATTTTCTGGAACGAGTGGGCAAGCGAAAACGGTTTTTTGAGATCACCGAAATATTGCGAGAGCCAGCCTATCTCCCCACCGAAACCCCGCGCCTCCCAGGCCTCGATGGCCGCCGCATGGCCAAATCCTACGGCAACGCCATCTGGCTAACCGACCTCCCCGAGGAAATCCGCACGAAAACGCGCAACATGCTCACCGACCCGCAGCGCGTCCGCCGTACCGACCCCGGCCGCCCCGAAATCTGTCCAGTCTTCGCTTATCACAAATTATTTTCGCCGCCCGATACCGTCGCCCGCATTGACCGCGACTGCCGCTCGGCCGCCATCGGCTGCGTTGACTGCAAAAAAGAAATGGCCGAAGGCCTGGTGAAGTGGATCGAGCCTATCCAGGCACGCCGCAAACAATTTGAGGCCAATCCACAGCAAGTTTGGGATATCCTCGACAACGGCTCCAAGCAAGCCCAGAAGGTCGCGCGCAAAACCATGAAGCGCGTCCGCAACGCGATCTTCCAATGGGACGAAGCGCGTCAGTCCTCCAGTCCGACGCGTGCTGGAAAGGTGGCAACAGGCGAATAATGGCATCACCTTATCGCATCAATCTACCGGCGTATGAAGGCCCGCTCGATCTGCTGCTTGATCTCATCCGCAAGCAGGAGATGGATATCCACAATATCCCCATCGCCAAAATCACCGAGCAATATCTCGATTACCTCCACCAGCTCGAAAAACTGGACATAGACGTCTCCGCCGATTTCATCTACATGGCCGCGACGCTCATCCACATCAAATCGAAAATGCTGCTGCCGGTAGACCCGCTGCTGGCCGCCGAGGAGCAGGATCCGCGCGACGAACTGGTCCACCGCCTGCTCGAACACGAAAAATTCAAGAATGCTGCCCAGCTCCTCTACCAGAAACAGCAAGTCGAAGCCCATGTCTGGTCGCATCCCGATAAATCCCTCTACGGCGGCGACGAAGTCCAAGGCGAACTGGTAGTCTCTCTGGTTGATCTGGTCAAAACGTTTCAACAAATTCTCGAACGCCGCAAAGAAGTCCCGCAATTCGGCCTGCGCCACGACACCGTCTCGATCGCGCAAATGATGGACCGCCTCCGCCAGCGCCTGCTCGTCACCGACGACGCCGTCTCCCTAATCGCATTCTTCGAAACCTGCGAAACCAGAAACGCCATGATCGTAGCGCTGCTGGCCGTACTGGAAATGGTTCGGATGCAAGCGGTCCTGCTCGTGCAATCCGATCTGTTCGAAGATATCCGCCTGCGCAAACACAAAATGTTCGACGCAGTCTTCGCCGGCCCCGACGCCATGTCTCAAATCGAGGAGCAATACCTGTGAAGTTTGCTCGCGCAAGCGCGGCCATAACAAATACCCCTACCGCGTTCAGCACCTCTGTACGGAGGTGTCATACCGAACCTAGTGGCGCGCTGTTTCTTTCGCGCCGCACTGTGGCGTGCGCGGGGCGCAGAAAGGGATCTGCTTCGGCCGTTGCCGTCGCCGTAAACGCACCAACCACCGCCGCACCGCACGCAGCAAGGGGAAAAGCATGACGCCACAAGAAATCCAAGCCTCACTCGAAGCCATCATCTACGCCGCCGACGAGCCCGCTACGCTCGACCAAATCTCCCGAGCACTCGGCATCGAAAAACCCGAAGCCCGCGCCGCGCTCGAACAACTCACCGCCGCCTACCAAACCGAAGACCGTGGCATCGAAGTCCGCAAAGTCGCGGGCGGATGGAAGTTCTACACCAAAGCCCAGCATCACGACGTAGTCCGCAAATTCATCAAGAGCCTGCAACCTCCCTTGCGCCTCACCATGCCCGCGCTCGAAACTCTAGCCGTCATCGCCTACAAACAACCGGTCACCGTCCCCGAAATCAATGAAATCCGCGGCGTACACGTAGGCGGCGTCATTAAAACACTCCTGGAAAAGCGACTGATCACCACCGCAGGCCGCAAAGAAGTCATCGGCCGCCCCATCCTCTATCGCACCTCCAAACAATTCATGATGCGCTTCGGCCTCTCCGATCTTGACGAACTCCCCAGCCTGAAAGAATTCGAAGCCCTAGCCCAAGCCGCCCTGGGCTCGGACGACGGCATCGCTGAAGCCGAGCCAGAAGAATCCGCCGCAATTGGCGCCGAAGTTGTGGACGCAGAAGTTGTCGCCGAAGGCGGAGCCGCAGTCAGCGATAACTTGTCCGACGACGCTGCCTCGGAAGCCGGAACCGTGCCCGAGAACGCCAAGGATTCCATCTCGGACGCATCCGCCGAACAAGAAGCCGAATCCGAATACGCCGAATCCCCAGCGCAAATCGCCGCCGAAACATTCTCCGAAGCCCCGCAACAATCCGATTCTCCGGCAGCGAGCGCCCGCGACGACGCCGACAAGTCCCGCGCAGCAGCTGCCAGCGCGGGCTCCGCCAGCCAAACCTCCGATCCAGAAAGCTAGCCAGCCGTTGACGTGGTAGCGGCCGCCAGCTTTTTAGGCGGGCGTAGTCGAATTTGCCTCTGAATGGGTGAGTCGCCTCACAGCGTGCCGCAAGAAATATCGCGCGCGGCATCCCGAACGAAATCCCGCGCTTTTCTTTTCCGCCGGATTTTGGCGAGCGAGGGACGCAGTGAGGGACCTGTTTTTCGCCTCATGTACTGTCCTGTAAAAACCGCATTTCCATTCCCGCCCGAGCTTCCCATTCGCACCAAAACCATTTTTCCGTTAAGCTATACAAGCACCACGGAGCCACTCAGCCTTCCCATGCTCGAACGACTACAGAAAATTATTGCGCGCGCCGGTATCGCTTCCCGCCGCCACGCCGAAGAACTAATCAAGTCCGGCCTGGTCACCGTAAACGGCCAAACCATCACCGAACTAGGTAGCAAAGCCGACGAATCCAAAGACCACATCAAAGTTCAAGGCAAACTCCTGCGCCCGGAAACCGAGCGCGTTTATCTCGTCCTCAATAAGCCGCCCGAAGTCGTCTCCACCATGATCGACCCCGAAGGCCGCCGCTCCCTCGCCGACATGCTCCACGGCGTGTCGCAACGTGTGTTTCCCGTTGGCCGCCTGGAATATCATTCGCTCGGCCTGGTCTTCCTCACCAACGACGGTGAGCTGGCGAACCTGATGCTCAAAGCCCATCACCTCCCCCAAACCTACAATCTGAAACTAAAAACGCTCCTCACCTTCGAAGAAACAGAAAGCCTCGCGCAATCCACCGGCGCCCGCATCGCTCGTATCAAAGGCAAAGACGCCCCTTGGTACGAAGTCACGCTCTCGGAAGCCCGCCGCGACCAGCTGCGCAACCGCCTGTTCCAAACGGGCCATCCCGTAGAAAAAATCAAGCGCGTAAAAATCGGCAACCTCGCGCTCGAAGATCTTTCCGCCGGAAGCTATCGCCCGCTCTCAGAAGCCGAACTGAACACTCTACGCCGCATGGTTCAACCAGGCGCCGCGCAAATCAGCCCAACAGCGCATTCAGCCATACTGACAAACGCCCAGCCACTTTTGCCGCGCGCAGCAACAGCAACCGCGCCGCTCACGCCAGCCATTCCGCCCGCGATCCCGCGCCGTCCCTTCGTCAAGCGCCGCCCCTATCAACCAAAACCAAGGCCAGGCGAAGTAAAGCGCCCGCCTCAGCCCTTCCTCCCGCGCGACAGCAGCACAGCGCGCCCGCATCAGAATTTCAAACCCGCGCCGCACGATCGCGCGGTGCCGCCAACGCTAACAGCAACAATTCCATTCTCCGCGCCGCCACCAAAAAACTTTCAAAATTCGGGCCAAGGCCATCCCGCGCGCCCCGATTTCAAATCGCGCCCCGCAGCCGCAGGCGGACCCCCATCCAAACTGCCATTCGCAAAGTCATACGGTGCAAAATCACCCGGCCCCAAACCGCACGACGAAAAATCCCGCGGTCCCTGGAAACCGCGCCCATCCTTCAGAAGGGAAGGCCCCGCCGGCTCAAAACCCCATCCCGGCGGAAAACCATTCCAGAAATTCCGGCCGGACTCCTTCCACCGTCCCGCGCAAGACTCAGACTACGATCGCCCGATCAAACCAAGATCAGAAGCCCCGTGGCGCCGCACCGAGTCCGTGCCACCTAGCGGCCGACCGAGCTCAGGGCCCGGCTCAAATTTCCGCAAATTCCCATCCGGCAGCAGCCGCAAACCCGGCGCCCCCTGGAAAGCGCGCAAACCCTCCGAACCTGGCGCGTTCGGTCGCGGAAAGAGTAAATTCGCAAAACCCGGCGGGCGCCCCATGGGATTGAAGGCACGCCCGGGCGCACCAAAACGCAGCGGCAGCGGCCCAGGCCCCCGCAAACCAAAACCAGGAAAGTTCACAGGCCCGAAGGGAAGGCGCTGAGCCACCGCAGCGAATGACCAAACAGATTCATGATCTTGTTCCTGCTCACATTCGCGCGCTCGCTCCCTACGTGCCCGGTAAACCAATCCAAGAGGTCGAACGCGAACTGAAAATGCATCCCATCAAACTCGCTTCCAACGAAAATCCGCTCGGCCCATCGCCGCTCGCCATCGCCGCCTCACAAAAAGCTCTCGCCGATTGCAATCGCTATCCCGACGGCAGCGGCTTCTACGTGCGCCAAGCCCTGGCTAAAAAACACGCCGTCCTCGCGGAAAATATAATTCTCGGCGCCGGCTCGACAGAACTAATCGACCTCGCCGCGCGTATCACGCTCACCGCGGCCGACTGCGGCGTCGCATCCCATGGCTCTTTCCCGCTCTACTACATCGCGATCCGCGCCGCCGGAGCACGCCTGCTGGAAATTCCCCTGCGCAATTACGCATTCGACCTCGACGCGATCGCGCGCAACCTCCCGCCCGAAGCGAAAATTGTCTACCTGGCGAATCCCAATAATCCCACCGGCAGCATGTTCACCGCCGACGAACTGGATTCCTTCCTCGCCCGCGTGCCCGAAACCGTTCTGGTTGTCGTGGACGAAGCCTACTTCGAATATGTCGAACGTCCCGACTATTCTCGCTCCATCGCAGTCGCACAGCGCCGCCGCAACGTAATCGTCCTCCGCACTTTCTCCAAAGTGTACGGCCTGGCAGGTCTGCGCATCGGTTATGGCATCGGCCCCGCCGACTTGCTCGGCGAAATGAACAAACTGCGCGGCCCCTTCAACACCTCCGGCGTTGCGCAAGCGGCGGCCCTGGCAGCACTGGATGACGCAGAACACGTTCGTCGCTCCCTTGAATCCAATCGAGCCGGCTTAGCCCAACTCTCAGCGGGCTTGAAATCCCTGGGCATTCAGTTCGTCCCGTCCTTCGCGAACTTCCTCCTTGTCGAGTTCGGGCGCGACGCCGAACCCATCAGCGAAGCGCTTCTAACCTGTGGAGTAATAGTACGCCCCATGCGCTGGATGGGCCTGCCCACCGCCATTCGCGTTTCCGTCGGCACCCCGGAAGAAAACAAGAAATTTCTGGACTCGCTCGGCACGGTACGAGACACTACGCCGCGCGAATCGCAGCCCTCGATCCGCCAATTTCTGGAAGGGGATTCTCGGGACATCTAATGACTCAATCGACCAACGATTTCAACGCGTCACCCAACGTGCCCGTACACGGAGGCGCTCCGGCCGCTCCCAACGATCCGGTCACCGAGATCCTCAAAACCAGCCGCATCATCGCCGTCGTTGGGCTTTCCAATCGCAAATTTCGCCCCAGCTACGGCGTAGCCGAGTACCTGAAGTCCGTCGGCTACCGCATCATCCCCGTAAATCCGCTGCAAACAGAAATTCTAGGTGAGAAGTGCTACGCGCGGCTGGAAGATATTCCCGAAAAAGTGGACATCGTGGATATTTTTCGCCGCTCCGAATTCGTCCCGGACATCGTCAATTCCGCCATCCGCATCGGTGCCCGCGCCGTCTGGATGCAAGAAGGCGTAATCCATCACGATGCCGCCGAACGCGCCCGCCGCGCAGGCCTATTCGTCCAAATGAACTCCTGCATCCTCAAAGAACACGTGCGCCGCCTCCGCCTCACAAAAGAACCCGCGGACTTATAGAACTCGCTGAACGCACTTAAATTTGTGAATGTGCTGCAGGACCGTTCACGCCTGTAGGGCCGGCGTCTGGTAGCGGCTCATCTTGGACAATAAATAGCATGTGCCATGACGCAATCTCGCAAGCAGGAAGAAAATGGGACACCGTTCCTGCCTGATTGGCACTCGGAACATATTTACCGGATACTCGGGGTGATATCTTCTTTTCCGGGGCTGTGGTTTCGACTTGCACAGGAAAACGTCGGCAGGCACCGTTCGTATGATCGATCGCGCTAAAGAACCGAGCACGTGTTGGTGGGTAGCCGCAAGATGCTGGGTCAGTGCTGTTCTCTTCGCTCGACGCAAGCCTCCCACATACGCCTCGCCACAACCAATCCTCACTGCAACCGATACATCACCAGCGCCCTTTTCCCCGGCTCGGTAACTCCAACCGTCTCCCCATCCGGCGCAATCGCAAAACTATGAAACTCCAAGCCATGAAAAAACGGCTCAAAAACTCCGTTGTAAACTCCCACCCACACCAAGTTATTGGACTGCTGCGGCTGCCCGCGTTTCAACAAAATGTGCTGCTCGTCGCGCGCCCACTGAAATTCCCCAATCGCCACGCGCACCACCACCGGCCGCGCCGAACCAATCACGTCGCGCACCTCCAGCGTATCGCCGTCCTTAAAATAAGCGATTTTCTTCGCCGAAGGGGCCACAGTCAAAAAGCCCGCATACTCCTCCACCGATCCCAGTTCCGTCACGCGTTCAGCCAGCAAATCGAGCTGCATGATCTTCGGCGCGCCCACCAGCCGCGTATTCTCTTCGATCGCAAAGGCCTGATTCCGCTTCGTGTCCCACGCTACCGCCGCAAAGGTGAATCCGTCAAACAGCACGCGCTTCTTTCCGTCCGCCGGACGCAACGCATTAATTTGGCTCAAGCCACCGGTGGTTTTTGACAAATACACCAGAGTCTGGCCATCCGCCAGCCACGCCGCATTAAATGCATCGGAAAGCGTCGCCGTCTTCGACCCGGAAATCGAAATTTCCCGTCCCTCGGAATCCATCAAGTACAAAATCGTATTCGGCCGCACCGTCTGCTGTTCATCCAGCTGCTGCACGATGCTGCCACGCGGCTGCGCCAGTTCCGACGTATCCATCTTGACTACGATCCGTTTACTGTCCGGCGACCAGGTCAGCGTATCCACCTGGTAGCTATGCTGATGCGGTAAAGGCGGGTGTTTCGAATCGCCCGGATCGCTAGGCTCCTCGTCAGGAGAGGAGGGCACTGGCGTAAATTTGTCGCCATCAATAATCTTTCGTTTCTTTCCATCAACGTCACCCACCCAGAAATCGTCATGCTCCACAATTAATTTCTTGATCCGCTTCATCCGCTCGACGGCATACGCCACGTGATTGTCCTGCGAAATCGCAAACGCCTGCACGTCCTGGTCGAAAACCGCGACCTGCTTCACTTCCGCAACGCCCGACACGGGCAGCACAAAAACGATAATCACGATGAACCACAGCAGGATCGAGGAGGAAAGCTTGTCGCGCGTCGCATCGGCAGGCGCACGCCAAAGCGGGTTGGTTTCTGGTCGCATCACTTTTCTTTTGTCTCCGCCGGCTTTTTTCGAATCCGCCGAATTTCCTCCAGCCGCAATCGAATCCTCGCCTCGAATCCCTGATCGGTCGGCTGGTAATATGTTCGCCCAGCCAAACTCTCCGGCAAACAACTCATGTCCGTAATCTTATCGTCAAAATCGTGAGCATATTGGTAGCCCCGCCCGTAACCAATGTTTTTCATGAGCCCGGTCACCGCATTCCGAATCTGCAGCGGCACCGGCTCAGCCATCGTGCTCTGCAAGTCGTCTTGCACGCGCCCGTAAGCCTTGTAAACAGCGTTTGATTTCGGCGCGAGCGACAAATAAACCGCAGCCTGCGCCAGGGCCAAATGTCCCTCCGGCGGCCCAAGCAATTCAAACGCCTGCATCGCCGCAATAGTCACTTCCACTGCGTGCGGCTCAGCCAGTCCAATATCTTCACTCGCCATGCGCACCAACCGACGCGCGATGTACAGCGCATCCTCGCCCGATTCGATCATCCGTGCCAGCCAGTACAAAGCCGCATCCGCATCCGAATTGCGCACAGATTTATGCAGCGCCGAAATCAGATTGAAATGTTCTTCGCCCGATTTGTCGTACGGCAGCAACTTGCGCTGGAGCACGTCCTCCAGCCGTTCCTGCGTCAACACGCGCCGCCCCTCCGCCCCCGGCTCCGTGCCCATCACCAGCGCTTCCAAAGTGTTGTAAGCCGCGCGCGCATCTCCATTCGCCAAAATCGCAATCCGATGCAGTATTTCCAGATTGGCCGCGACGTTCTCTTTCCCCAGCCCGCGCACCGTATCCGCCAGGGCCCGCTCCAGCAGCGCAACGATCTGCTCGGCCGTGTGCGCCTTCAGCACATATACTTTCATCCGCGAAAGCAGCGGCGCAATCACCTCGAACGATGGATTCTCCGTCGTCGCGCCAATCAATAAAATGTTCCCCGCCTCCACGTGCGGCAAAAAAGCATCCTGCTGCGCCCGATTGAACCGGTGCACTTCATCCACAAACACAATCGTGCGCCGCCCATACCTCCGCGTAGCCTCCGCCTTGGCCATCACTTCCTTAATTTCCTTGATCCCGGATAGCACCGCACTGAAAGGAATGAACTCCGATTTCGTGGTCCGCGCGATAATCCGCGCCAAAGTAGTTTTGCCGCATCCAGGAGGTCCCCACAGCAGCAACGAAGTCAAATCGTCGCGCTCAATCTGCACCCGTAACGGTTTGCCCGGCCCCAGCAATTCTTCCTGCCCAATAAACTCATCCAAACTCTGCGGACGCATCCGGTCCGCCAGCGGCCGCCCCGCCGGCGACTCGTCCTCAGGTTGAATCGCTTGGAAAAGTCCCATGGTTTTAAATCACTTCGCTGGCAAAGCCCTTCCTCTGCTGCGCCGCCTCGTACAAGACCACAGACGCCGCCACCCCCGCATTCAACGACTCCACCCCATCCCTCATGGGAATCGCAATCCGCGCATCCGCCGCATTCTCGATCTCGCGCGCCAACCCGGCGCCCTCATTCCCAATGAATATCGCAACCGGCGAACGCAAGTCCGCCACAGCATCCCCCGCCGCCCGACGCACGGCAGGCGAATGCGAACTAGCGGCCACAATCTTAACCCCAGCCACGCGCAACTGCGCCAGCAACACCGGAATCGCCATACCGCGCAACACGGGAAACCGCAACCCCGATCCCGCCGACGCGCGCAACGCCTTCGGCGACCACGGGTCCGCACTCCCGCGAGTCGTCACCACTCCGGTCGCGCCAAAAGCCTCCGCCGACCGCACAATCGTCCCAACATTTCCAGGATCCTGCACCGCCGCCAACACCACCACCAACGCCGCGTCGCCGCGCAACGCTCCATCAGCCGCAGCCGCCCCGCGCATCACATCATCGAACGCCCACGCAGGCTGCAAGAAAAGCGCCGCCACTCCCTGCGGCGTCTCGGTGCCAGCCACCGAGGCAAACAATTTGTCCGTAGTCCGCATCACCCGCGAACGAGGAATCCCCGCCTCACTCCCACTCGCCGCGCGCAAAATCCGTTCCAGGTCCGACGCCTCGCCCGATTCGCTCACCAGCAGCGCCTCCGCCTGCAATCCCGCACGCAGCGCGTCCTCCACCAACTTCGGCCCTTCCACACCAATCGCATCGCCCTCCGCCGGCCCCGTCCCGCGCAAAGCCGCGCGAAATATCTTCAGCCACTTATTCTCGCGGCTCGTAATCGTCTCTTCACTCAAGTGTGACGGCACGCCCTCAGGCTACCAAACGCAGTACGCCCCGTCGAGTCATGCGAGGCGGTCGCCCCAGGAAAAGGTTCTTGTAGCGGCGGTCCCGCAACGCAGGGCCACGATCGCTTCGGTCAGTAAGTATGTTCATTTTGGCTAACCATTGCGGACTGCTTAGGTGGCATCTCCGCGAATCTTCGCCATCGCTCCCGTTCCCTGGCGGCTTGGGTGTAGCAGCTCATGCTTGGCATGGTCTCCTGCCACCGCCCGAAAAGCGGACGTATCACTTGCTAACTCAACCGGACATATCATGTGCTCCTGACAGCACCTGTCGAGCTCCTTGCTTCCATCGCAGCCCTTATGATAGCGTGCCTAGCGAGCTTGAGGCGTAACCCGCAGAGAGTGATCACTTGCCCGTCGAAGTCCTGAAAATTTCAGCCGCAACTCCGGAACAACGCGTGGTGGACTACGCTGCCGGCTTCATCAAACGCGGCCAAGTCGTCGGCGTTCCCACCGACACGTTCTACGGCCTCGCAGCCGACCCGTTCAACCTTGCCGCCATTGAAGCTGCATTCCGCGTGAAGGGCCGCCCCGAAACCAAAGCGCTCCCCATCCTGGTCAGTTCCATCGACCAAGCCGTCACATTAATTCGCGACGTGCCGAACTCTTTCCTGGTCCTCGCGCAAAAATTCTGGCCTGGGGCACTCACGCTCGTCGTCGAAGCCACGCACCGTCTGCCACTGAAGGTCACCGGCAACACCGGCCGCGTCGCCCTACGCTGGGCCAACATGGCCGTCCCCACGGCAATCATCGAGGCCGTCGGCGGCCCGATCACAGGAACCAGCGCCAATCTTTCCGGCTTTCCCAGCTGTACGGCCGCCAGTCAAATCGTAAAACAATTGGGCGACCGCTTGCCCTTAGTCCTGGACGCAGGCGACACCGGCGGGACCCTGGCCAGCACCATCGTTCGCCTCGATGGCGATCACTGGAACGTAGTCCGCGAAGGCGCTATCCCCGAATCCGAAATCAAACAAGCTCTGCACGCTTGATCCGACTTGGTGAGGGCGCTGCTTCGCGACGCGCCAGTTTTCTAGAGCGTCATCATCGTCGCGGCGCCGGTTTTCTCCGCGTCCCTGACGATGCGGCGAGAATCGCCATCCTGAGGCCGGCGCCTTTGCCTCGAGCCCGCCCGAGGATCTCTGTTGTCAGTCTTTCGACCCACCGTACTTCAAGAACGCCGAGTCCAAAAAATCGTAATCCCCGCCAGGCGAAAGCGAAATCCCCGCCAACCTCTCCCGGTGAACGCAAACATTATCCACATACCATAAATTAATGTATGGCTCGTCGCTAGCCACAATCTCCTGCACCCGCGCCAATATCTTCTTGCGTTTCTCCTGATCCATCTCCGTCCGCGATTGATCCAACAAGCCATCCAGCTCCGCATTCTTGTAATGCCCACGATTCGATCCAGCCGGCGGCATTTTCTTCGAACTAAACACAGACTCGAACAGGTCCGGATCGTTGTTTCCCCCAACCCAGCGCAGTGAATAGATCTGGAAGCTTCCGCGGGTAACGTCAGCGTAAAACGTTGCAAACTCGAGCGGCCGCAGCTCCAAATCCACCCCCACGCGCTTCCACTGATCCGCGATCGCCTCGCTCGTCAAGCGCACGAATTCATCGGTCGAAGTCTTCAGCGTCAATCGCAACCGCACTCCATCCGCCCCTCGCGGATAACCGACCGCATCCAGCAGCTTCTCGGCGTGCGCCGGATCAAAACCGTACTGCTGCACATCAGCATCAAACGCCCAATGGTTCGGCGGCAGCAAACTCTGCGCCGGCCGCGCTTGCCCTCGCAGTAAATATTTAATAATCGTCGCGCGATCCGTCGCGTAAGCCAGCGCCTGCCGCACCTCGCGCTTCGCCAAAATCGGATCCTCAAAATTGAACGCCAAATATGCCATCGAACTCCCCGGCTCCTGCACCGCCGCAAGGCCGCGCTCGTGCGCCAGCGTTACGACCATGTCCGGCGTAAGAGAATTGATCGCCACATCTGCCGAGCCCTTCCGCAATTCCAGCGCGCGCACGGTTACGTCCGGCACAATTCGCATGCGCAACCGCTCGATCTTCGGCGCCTGGCCAAAATAATTCTCATTGCGTTCCAGCACGATCTCTTCATCCGTCGCCGCGCTCACGAATCGAAACGGCCCGGTGCCAATCGGATGCTGCGCCATCTCCGCGCCCGATCCGCGCGGCACAATCCCGATTCCCGGCAAAGAAAGGTTCCAGAGCAGCGACGCGTACGGTTCACTGAGGTGTATCACCACGGTATCGTCATCGGGTGTTTCAATGGAGGTCACCAGCTTGTATGTCTGCCGCTTGGTCGTTTTTATGGGACCGGAAAGAATCGAATCGAGTGTGAATTTCACGTCCGCCGACGTCAGCGGGCGCCCATCGTGAAATTTCACGCCGCGACGAAGGTGAAAAATATACGTCAAGGGGTCAGGCATGTCCCAGGATTGCGCGAGGTCAGGAATCACTTTCATATTCGCGTCTCGGCCGACCAGACTCGAAAAGATCAGTCCATCCACATGTTCCGAATAAGCGTCCGCTCCAATCCGCGGATCCAAATTCGTCGGCGCGGAATCCAGCAAAAAATTAACAGTGGAGGAATCAGCAGAAGTTTGCGGCGACCCGCAGCCGCCCAGCAGAATCGCAGCGCAGAGCAGCACAGCGAAAACCGCAATCGAGGCCGACGGCACAGCTCCCGTGCGTAAAATCCTAGCGCGCGTAGCCGTGCACCAATTTCCCCAGAATCGCCCCATGCTGCGCGCCGGTAGCCGAAGGCAAATTATTCACCCGGCCTTGAAACGCCTCGTGAGCCAGTACCGCAAAAGCCAGCGCTTCCTTCGCCTCCGGCGGCACCCCGAATCGCGACGATGGCACAATCTCAATCCCGGGCAAAGCCGCACGCAGTTGCGCCAGCAAGAGTGGATTCTTGGTCCCTCCGCCCGCCACAATTAATTCATTCACCCGCACGCGCGAAAAAATAAATCGCCGGAACGCATCCGCAATCGAAAGCGCCGTAAAAATCGTCGCAGTGCGCACCAGATCTTCCGGCGGCGCGCGCCGCTTTCGAGCCCACGAAATCAGCTCGTCCGCATACGCCAAACCAAATTGCTCGCGCCCCGCAGTCTTCGGCGGCGGCAAGCGCAAATACGCGCTGCGCAACATCATCTCCAGCAGCGGCCGAATCACTTGCCCGCGCAGAGCAATCCGCGCGTCGCGATCGAAAGCCATCCGCCGCCCGGTGCTGCGCTCCACCAGCGCATCAATGATCATGTTCCCCGGCCCAGTATCGAACGCAAACACGTCTTCAGGCCGCGCCGCCCGCGGGATCACCGTAACGTTCGCAATCCCGCCGATATTCAAAGCCACGCGCCCCAGTTTCGCATCCCGGTAAAGCAAATAATCCACAAACGGCACCAGCGGCGCCCCTTGCCCGCCCGCAGCCATATCCGCAGGACGAAAATCCGCAATCGTCGTTACACCGGTCCGCGCCGCAATAATCGTCGGCTCGCCAATCTGCAAGGTTGACGCCACGCGCCGCCCGCCCAAAAATCGCGCCGCCGCCCCCTGATGAAAAATCGTCTGCCCATGCGACCCAATCAAATCGATCCGGCGCAACGGCACACGCCAGCGCTTGCAAGCAGCCACAGCCGCCGCCGCAAACTCCTCGCCCAATAAAAAGTTCAATTGGCTGATTTCGGCGGTCGTGGTCGCCCCGCCATTCGCAAGCCGCAAAATCGCAGCCCGCACCCGCGCAGGGAACCGCACATGATGATGTCCTTCGAATTTGACCGAAAGGGAAGGGGGCGCGCCCGAAATACATACCGAGGCAACATCAATACCGTCCGCCGAGGTGCCAGACATCATTCCCAGTACGCGCATCACACCGCTGAGTCTAGAAGCCCGGGCCCGCAGTTTACAACCGCCATTTCGCGACCAGGTTACACATTGCCATACGTTGCCGTCGTAGCTGGTGTCGGCGGTAGGGTTTTTTCGCGGTTGATTCTTACCTTGTCCTCTGCGTGTCTGACGATGCGACGAGCACCGTCATCCCAGGGTCGGCGCCTTTGCCTCAAGCCGGCCGAACGAATTCTCCTGCCTTTCTCTGTGTCTCTGAGCCGCTGGGGAAATCCGGCCGCTGCGTGTGCCGCGTCTTCACGTTAGTTGCTTCTGCAACGCCGCCAACAAATTCATAGCCTGCAGCGGCGTCAACTTATTCAAATCCGCCGAGCGCAGCGCCTCCACCACCGAAGCATCAATCGCCGCAAAATGAGTCTGCTCTGAATGACCCGCCGCGGCCCCCGGCGATAGCTCCTGAGTCAATTTCTCCTCGCTCTGCTCATGCCTGCGCAAAATTTCCCGAGCCCGAGCAATCACATCCCCCGGCAACCCCGCCAATCTCGCCACCTCAATCCCGTAACTCTTGTTCGCGCTCCCGGCCTCCACCCGCCGCAAAAATATAATCTCGTTCCCGGCCTCCTGCACCGACACATGCACATTCCGTACGCCCGGCAAAAGCTGCTCCAATTCCGTCAACTCATGATAGTGCGTGGCAAAAAGCGTCCGCGGCCGCGCCCCCGCATGCAGCGCCTCGACCACCGCC
Source organism: Candidatus Acidiferrales bacterium (assembly GCA_035602855.1). Classification (GTDB taxonomy): domain Bacteria; phylum Acidobacteriota; class Terriglobia; order Acidiferrales; family UBA7541; genus Palsa-295. Next base: position 76,868 of record DATNLN010000173.1, on the reverse strand, counting down.
CAAGCGATAGAAAGTCCATCAAACGTCGCGGTCCCGCGCCCTACCTCATCGAGCAGCACAAGGCTAGCTGCCGTAGCCGTATTCAAGATCGCCGCTACCTCGCTCATCTCCACCAAAAATGTAGATCGCCCCCGCGCCAGATTATCCGACGCCCCAATCCGCGTGAACACCCGGTCCAAAAGCGGCAATTTCGCCGACGCCGCCGGCACAAACGATCCCATCTGCGCCAAAATCGAAATCAAAGCCGCCTGCCGCAGATAAGTGGACTTCCCGCCCATGTTTGGCCCGGTAATCAGGAGCAAAAATTGCGCTTCGTCATCCAAATACAAATCGTTCGGCACAAAGCGCTCGCCGCGCTCCTCGAGCAATTTCTCAATCACCGGATGCCGCCCGCCCGCAATCATCAGCACCCCGCGTTTTCCCGTTTCTCCCAGCGCGGTCTCGGTAAATTCCGGCCGCGCATAATTTCGCGAAGCCGCAATGCGCGCGAAATTCACCAGCACATCCAATTGCGCGATCCCCGCCGCCACATGCCGCAACCGCCCCGCCTCTCGCGCAATTGCCTCGCGAATTTCTCCATAAAGGCGCCGCTCGATCTCCAGCACGCGCTCTTCCGCGGACAGCACCTTCCTCTCGTGCTCCTTCAATTCCGTCGAAGTAAACCGCTCCGCATTCACCAGAGTCTGCTTGCGCTCATAATCCGCAGGCGCCAAATGCAAATTAGGCTTCGAAATCTCAATATAGAAACCGAATATCTGGTTATAACGGATCTTGAGCGAGCCAATCCCAGTCCGCTTCCGCTCCCGCTCTTCCATCGACGCAATAATCTGTCGCCCCTGCTTCGTAATATCGTGCAACTCATCCAACTCCGCATTGAATCCGCGCCGAATCACTCCCGGATCGCTAGCCACCGCCGGAGGATCATCGGCGATCCCGCGCGCGATGATCTCGCGAACGTCAGCCATCTCATCCAGCTGCTCGCGCAACATAGCCAATCGCCGGCAAGGCGCAGTCCCTATCGAGTTGGCATCGCTCATCATCACCAGCGGCTCGAGCAACCCGCGCAGCACCGGAAGCTTCTCCAACGATTGCCGCAGCGCCAGCAAATCCCGCGGCGTCGCCACCCCCAACGTAATGCGGCTCGTCAACCGCTCCAGATCCAGCACGCCCTCCAGCGTTCGGTGAACTTCCTCGCGCTCCACTGTCCGCGACTTCAACTCGCCGACCGCATTCAAACGATCCTCAATCTCCGCCAGCGCAATCTCGGGACGCAAAATCCAGCCACGCAGCAAGCGCGCTCCCATTCCCGTGGCAGTCTCATCGATCGCGCGCAACAAAGTCGCCGACGCATCATCCCCCGCAGTCGGCTCGACCAATTCCAAATTCCGCGCAGTCACCGCATCCAGAATCATCGAATCCTGCTGCTCGTAATAAGCGATGTGATCCAGATGCTCCAGGCCAGCCCCCGCCGGACGCAGCGACGGATTGGTGGCCGAATCTTCCGCTGTCCGCGCCCCGATCGCCGAGGTCTCGCGCAAATAATGCACCAGCGCCCCGGCCGCGGCCGTAGCCTGCGCATGGCCGTTCAACCCAAATCCTTCCAGAGTTGCTACGCGAAGATGCTGCAGCAGCATCCGGGTCGCATAATTCGCTTCAAACACCCATTCATCCAGCCGCGTTTCTACCGCGCCCAACCCATCCATCTCCGCCGGCATGATCACAGGAAACAAAGTCACGGCCCGAGCCAGCAAAACCTCCCGCGGCCGCAAAATCCCCAGTTCATCCCGCAGCCGCGCCTCCGCCATCTCCCCAGAAAATTCCGTGGCGCGAAACTCTCCCGTCGAGAGATCCACAAACGCCAAACCAATCGTCGGCTCCGCCGCGCGCCCGCCGCCACGCGTCCCCGCCGTAGCTCCAGCAGCCATTCCCGCGGCCGCACTCCGCGCCACCGCCGCCAGATAATTATTTTCCTTCGCTCCCACCAACCCTGCGCCGCTGGCCGTCCCCGGCGTCAACACCCGTATCACTTCCCGCCGCACAATTTTCTTGCCCGGCCCCGGCACTTCCATCTGCTCGCAGATCGCCACCTTGTGCCCGGCCCTAATCAATCGCGCAATATAATTTTCCGCCGCGTGATAAGGCACGCCGCACATCGGCACCGCCTGCCCCTTCTCCTTATTCCGAGCCGTCAACGTAATTTGCAGCAGCCGCGAGGCCACTACCGCGTCGTCATAAAAAAGTTCATAGAAATCCCCCAAGCGAAACAGCAACAGAGCAGAGGGATGCTGCTTCTTCACCGCATGATATTGCTGCATTAAGGGAGTTGTAGGTTCGTTCATGAAAAAAAGCCGCGCGCCCCAGCAGCCGAAGCAGCGGAAAAACCCGAGCCAAGAGGCGAGCAACAAATAGATTATCAGCTTTGCCACCGGTTTTCTCTTGCGATGAGGGATCGTCATCCTGAGACAGGCGCCTTTGTCTTTCGCTGGCCGCAGGTTCTCTCTTGCCTTTCCCTACGACCTCTGCGCCGAAGACCTGTTTCTTTCTCAGATTTTTCGCCGCCTTTGCTCTGTGCCCTCTGCGTTAAATCTTTTGACTTATTCCGGCAAGCACAACGACACTACCCCCATGCCGAAGCCCAACAAGACAAAACCCGAAATCGAAATCAAACTCCGTATCAAGGAGATTCCCAAAATCCTACGCAAGATCCGATCCCTAAGCGTCCAATCCCGACCCCGCGTCCAAGAACAAAACACGCTCTACGACACTCCCCAATCCCACCTCCGCCGCCGCGACATGCTCCTGCGCCTCCGCATCGAAACCCCGGCACCGCACAAAACCCGATCTACCCGCCACGAACGAGTAATCCTCACAGCCAAAGCTCCTCCGCAGCAGCCGGCGAATCAACACCCGCCTCGCTACAAAATCCGTGCCGAACGCGAACAAATAGTCCCAAAAACCTCGCGCCAATGGGCCGCCGCCCTCGTCTCCCTAGGCTTCCGCCCCACCTTCCGCTACGACAAATTCCGCACCACTTTCCGCCTCCCAAATCTCCACGTCGATCTGGACGAAACCCCTGCCGGCACGTTTCTCGAACTGGAGGGCAAACCCCGAGCGATCGATCGCGCAGCCGCCGCATTGGGATTCTCAAAACAAGCCTACCTGCGCTCCACCTACTGGGATCTCTACGCCGCCGATTGCCGTCGCCGCCGTATCACCCCAAAAAATATGCTCTTTCGGACAAAATAATTCACCGGAACCCCACTCTTCGCTTGACAAACTTTCCGTCTGCATTTACTAGTCAATTGGGACTAAAGCACAACAGCACAACGCAATGGAGCTGCCGTCCAATTCGGAACCCGGAAGTCACCGCCTCGCCGCGCATTTCGGGATCGCTCGGCTAGGGCAGGGAACTTCCCCGCACGTATCGGTTCGCTGGACCTGCGAATTATGCGGGGACAGGGAGGCGAGGCCCGGCCTGTAGCAACAAGGGGCGATTTCTGCGCGCCCGTGGCCGGTACCATTGCCGGCCCGGGCTTTTTTTTTGCCCGCACCCGCAAAGCCGGCGTTCGGTCTGGACGTTGCCTTTGAATTTGGAGCGGACTTTAGCTGGGCGCTGTTGACGTTGCGTTGGAACTTGCCGCTCGCGCCACGAAGGAGCACCCATGTTGCACGCCACAGAGATTATCGGCGCCGAGACCTATGACTCCCTCGGCAACTATGTCGGCCGCGTGAAAGAAATGTTCGTCGAGCCTGCCGACCAACCCAATCGCGTCGCGCATCTACTACTCAGCCGCGGCCAGTATCGCGCGCTCGTCGCTCGCTACGACCAGATCGCCTCGGTCGCCCCCGGCCGCATCACGCTCACCACCGACGAATCCGCCCTCACCCTCTACCACCCCAACGAAGCCTGGCTAGCTGTCGGCAAAGATCTTCTCGACCAGCAAATCATCGACACCAACGGCCGCAAAGTAGTCCGCGTAAATGACATTGACCTCTCCGACCAGCGGACCAATGGCAACACCGAACTCCGCATCACCCAAGTAGACGTCGGCCTCCCCGGCGCGGTGCGCCGCCTTCTCCAAGGCATCGTCCCTCCCATGGCCATCCGCCAAATCCAACTCAAGCTCCCGCCGCGCAAAATTCTTTGGGAATTCGTGAACCTGGTCGAACCAGATCCACTCCGCCGCGTGAAACTCCGCCTCTCCAGCCAAAAACTCGAAGCCCTCCATCCGGCCGACCTCGCCGACATCATGGAAGCCCTCTCTCCCGACGAGCGCCAGGGCATCATCGGCTCCCTCGACGAAGAAACCGCCGCCGAAACCATTGCCGAACTCGACAAGCGTCTGCAAACTCAAGTCGTCGAAAAACTGGACACAGAACGCGCCGCCGACATCATCGAGGAAATGAGCCCCGACGCAGCCGCCGACCTCCTCGCCAACCTCGAGCCCGAAACCAAGAATGAAGTGCTCGAGGAAATGGACAATCGCGAAGCACAGGACGTCGAAAATCTGCTGAAATTCGAACAGAACACCGCCGGCGGAATGATGACCACTGAAATCGTCGTCGTAGGCGAAGAAGCCACCCGCGGCGAGGTCGTGGACTTCATCCGCTTCCATGAACTTTCACCCGACCAGCTCGACAACGTGATCCTCGTCAACAAAGAAGCCGCGCTAGCCGGCACCGTCCCCATCGCGCGCCTGCTCCTCTCCGATTCCGATCAACTCATGTCCGAGCTAGCCTTCCAGCCGCTCTTATCCGTCACTCCCGACACCAATGATAAAAACGTCTTCGAGCTTTTCGACAAATACAATTTGCGCAGCCTAACCGTAGTAGACGGCGCCCACCACCCCATCGGCAACATCACGGTAGACGACATAGTCAGCCGCATGAGAGGAAAAATCTAGGCACCGAGCCGTTGCGCTAAAAGTGTTGAATTTGTAGCGGCGGTCTTCCGATCGCCAGCTGTCGTGGTTGCTGTCGAACCCTGTAGTGGCCGCCTTCAGACGGCCGCCTTGGACGATGCTCTGAAATTGCTTTGCCATCGCGTAGGTTTTGAACCTGTAGGGGCACGGCATGCCGTGCCCGGCCTTGGCGCAAAATTTCGAGCTCGCGATTAGAAAATGAACGACGAACTCACCAACTCGGAACCCACCACCGCCGCCACCTGGAAATCCCACGGCGCGAAGATCCTCAGCCGCACGCGCATGACCCGCCGTCGCCTAGCCCTGTTCCTAGCCGTGGTCGGCCCCGGCCTGATAACCTCCAACGTGGACAACGACGCCGGCGGCATCACCACCTACACCACCGCAGGCGCCCACTTCGGCTACACGCTCCTGTGGTCCCTCATCCCCATGACCATCGCCTTGTACGTCTCCGAAGAAATGTGCGCCCGCATGGGCGTCGTCACCGGCAAAGGCCTCTCCGATCTAATCCGCGAAGAATTCGGCTTCCGCTCCACCTTCTTCGTGATGGTCGCGGCCCTAGCCGTGGATCTGGGCAACACGGTCGCGGAATTCGCCGGAGTAGCAGCCTCCATGCAAATCTTCGGCGTCAGCAAATTTATCTCCGTCCCTCTGGCGGGCATAGCCGTCTGGCTGCTGGTAGTGAAGGGAAGTTACCGTCAAGTCGAAAAAATCTTCCTCGTAGCCTGCGGCTTCTATCTCTCCTACGTAGTTTCCGCCATCCTCGCAAAACCAGACTGGCTGCTCGCAGCCAAAGAAACCGTGGCCCCCACGCTGCACTACAGCACCGATTACCTCCTGATGCTCACCGCCCTGGTCGGCACCACCATCGCCCCCTGGCAATTCTTCTACCTCCAGGCAGGCTTCGTCGAGAAACGCGTCGGCCCCAAACAATACAAGCACGCCCGCCTCGACGTTCTGGTCGGTAGCATCTCCTGCATGGTGATCGTCTTTTTCATCATCGTCTGCTGCGCCGCTACCCTAAATAAAAATGGTATGACCGACATCACCGACGCCGCACAAGCCGCCGCAGCCCTGGTCCCCCTCGCCGGACGCTTTGCCGCCTACCTCTTCGCCTTCGGCCTCCTCAACGCCTCGCTCTTTGCCGCCTCCATCCTCCCGCTTTCCACCGCGCACGTAATCTGCGAAGGTCTCGGCTTCGAAGCTGGCATCGACCACAAAGTAAAAGAAGCCCCCGCGTTCTACGGTCTCTACACCGGCCTGATCATAGTAGGCGGCGGCATCATCCTGCTCCCCAACGCCCCCCTGTTCAAAATCCTCGTCCTCTCCCAAGTAGCCAACGGCGTCTGGCTTCCCGTAGTTCTGATCTTCATCCTGCTGCTAATCAATCGGCGCGACCTGATGGGCGAACACACCAACACCTGGGGCTTCAACCTAGTCGCCTGGTCCATCAGCATCGTAATGATCATCCTCACCCTCGTGCTGGTCTACGCCGCAATCACCCAACCAGCCAGCGCGGGCCTGGTCGGCACCCTAGTCCACTCCCCTTAGCGATCTCTGCCGCCTTTGGCTGCGCCCTGCGCGTCTCCGCGGTAAAGCTTCTTGTTTCCATTCGCTTTCGGCTCTAAACGGTCAACTGCCAACTCTTAGCTCCGCTTCGCTCACTCTGCGGTCAACCCTCACCCACCTTGCACCCACCACCACCCTGTGCTAGCTTTTCACTCCGCGCATCCCCGAGTGAACTCGATTGAAAGCGTCCGATCTCTTAAAACCCGCCAACCGCGAAGAAGCCGACCTTCTCGATAGACTCAATCTAAAACAATTGCCCCAGCACCTAGCCGTAATCATGGACGGCAACGGCCGCTGGGCCCAACGCCGCCATCTCCCCCGGATCGCCGGTCACCGCGCCGGAGTAAAAGCCGCCCGCGAAATCATCGAAACCAGCGCCCGCCTGAAACTCCCGTGCCTGACCCTCTATGCCTTCTCGCTCGAAAACTGGCGCCGCCCCCAAGCCGAAGTCGATTTTCTCATGCGCCTGCTGCGCGAATATTTAAAGCGCGAACTCCCCTCCATCCACAAAAATAATATCCGTCTGCTCATCATCGGCCGCTCCGAACAATTGCCTGAAGCCGTCCGCAAAGACATCGAAGCCGGCATGCGCCTAACCGCAAAAAACACCGGCATGAAATTAGTAGTCGCGCTCAATTACGGCGGCCGTGCCGAACTGGTGGACGCCTTCAACTCCGTACTCGACCAAGTCCGCCAAAACGGCATGTCCGCCTTTCACGCCGACGAGCAAACCATCTCCGAGCATCTCTACACAGCAGGCCTGCCCGATCCCGATCTCCTGATTCGCACCAGCGGCGAAATGCGCGTCAGCAATTTCCTACTTTGGCAAATCGCTTACGCCGAAATGTACGTCACCGAAACTCTCTGGCCCGATTTTTCCCGCGCTCGCCTTCTGGAAGCCCTTACCGATTTTCAGAAACGTGAACGCCGCTACGGCGGCCTGGGCACGGCCCGCGAACGGGACAGGGCAGCGGCAGACGCGGCGACCCACAAATCCAAAGACACCTCAGGCCGAGGCTGACGCTGAATGCTCCTCCGCCTAGCCACAGCCGCTGTCTTGATTCCGATTGTGGTTGCGTTGGTTTGGTGGGCGCCGCCGATCGTGCTGGCCGGCATAGCGGCCCTCGTAGCGATCCTGGCGCTGCTAGAATTCCTGAATCTGGGTGATCGCATCGGCCTGGGCGGCTTCAAACTCTGGACCTACTTCTGCGCAGTCCTGATTTTCTACGCGCAATTTTCGCTAGGCCGCATCGAGACGCATGCCCTCGCAGGCGGCATCTCCATGGTCCGCGACGCCGCCGGCGGAACCCTCTCCATCGAAGCCGCTCTCCTAATCTTTCTTTTCGGCTCCGTAGTCCTAGGCCTGCTAACGCGGCGTCCGCTGCACGAAGTTCTGCCAGCGATCGCGATCGGCTCCGCAGCGTTACTTTTCGTAGTCCTACCGTTCAGCTACATTGTCCGCCTCGATGAAGTCGAACCCGTAGGCCGCCAACTCGTCCTGTTCACTCTAGGGTTAGTCTGGGCCGGAGACATGCTCGCCTACTTCGTCGGAAAATCCCTCGGCCGCGTGCCCATGGCTCCCGCGCTAAGCCCCAAAAAAACCTGGGAAGGCGCGCTGGGCAACATCCTCGCCTCCATGATCGTAGCCGTGCTGTTCGCAAAATGGATGCAGACCGACGTAATCACCCTGCTAGTGATAGCCGGAGGGGCCAACATCGCCGGCCAAGCCGGCGACCTCATCGAATCCGCCTACAAACGCGGCGCCGCAGTAAAAGATTCCGGCGGCCTGCTTCCAGGCCACGGCGGCATGCTGGACCGCATCGACAGCCTAATCCTAGCCAGCCCCGTAGTCTGGCTTCTCTACCAATGGCTCTCCCGCCCCCAATAACTTGCCGTTGAATTCGCAGCACGGTCGTCAGGCCGGCTCTTTCTGTGCGCCCTCAGCGTCTCTGGAGTTAACGCCTTCGCCTTTCTGGGATTTCTCTCCGCCTTTCCTGCGTACTCTCGGCGCAAAGCCTTTTCACTTCCGTAGCAACAACGCACAACCGAAGTTCGCATTCTCCTCGGAACCTCTATAAAATATGACGCGCAAACCAATGAAACGAATCTCCATCCTAGGCTCCACAGGCTCGATAGGCCGTCAATGCCTGGACGTAGTCGCTGCAAACCCCGACAAGTTCCAAGTAGTTGCCATTGCCGCGGGCCAAAATATAAATCTGGCCGCAGAACAAGCCAGACAATGCCATCCCCAGATAGTCTCGGTAGCCACAGAAGCAGCCGCGAAAGATCTATGTGCGATCCTAAAGACCACGCGAGAAAAGAACCACCCTCAACCCGAGATCCTGTTCGGCGCAGGAGGCATGGAAAGAGTAGCCACGCACCACGAAGCAGAAATAATCGTCTCAGCAGCCGTAGGAGTAGTAGGCCTCCCCGCTACCTTCAAAGCAATCGAAGCAGGCAAACATATCGCCCTAGCCAATAAAGAAGTCCTGGTAGCCGCAGGCGAAGTAGTCATGGCCGCAGTCCACCGCCGCCAAGTCGCCCTGCTCCCAGTCGACTCCGAACACAACGCCATCCACCAATGCCTCCGCGCCGGCGAACCCAAAGAAGTAAAGCGCCTCATCCTCACAGCCTCCGGCGGACCGTTCCGCAAGACCCCGCTGTCGCATTTCGCCAAAATCACACCCAAGCAAGCCCTGGCGCATCCCAACTGGAAAATGGGCCAACGCATCACCATCGATTCGGCCACCCTGATGAACAAAGGCTTCGAAGTCATCGAAGCCAAATGGCTATTCGGCACAGACCTTGACAGAATCCAGGTCGTCATCCATCCCCAATCCACCATTCACTCCATGGTCGAATTTGTGGATGGTTCAATCCTGGCACAACTGGGCCCAACCGACATGCGCATGCCCATCCAATATGCGCTAACCTATCCCGAGCGCCTGCCGTCTAATACGTGCGCCCTGGACTGGTCCACATTGCGCAAACTGGAATTTGCCGCTGTGCCCGCGAAAAAATTCCCGTGCCTCATGCTTGCGAAAGAAGCCGCGCGCCAGGGTGGTCCGCTCCCCTGCGCCTTAAACGCGGCGGACGAAATAGCAGTCGCGGCATTTTTGGAGAAACGCTTGCCTTTCCTGGGAATCGCAGCAGTAATCGAAAAAGTGCTCGAGAAAATGCCGCGCGCGTCGCTACACAACATCGCCGACGTGCTGGCAGCCGACGCCGAAGCTCGCCGCCTCGCGCGTCTTGAAATCCAACTCGTATCGCGGCACGGAAAGAATTAAAATACCCTTTGAGGCCTTATGCATAATTTCTTGGTTGATCTCGTCACCGTTACCATCGTCCTCGGCATCATGATTTTCGTCCACGAGTGGGGCCATTTCATGGCCGCCAAACTCTGCGGCGTCCGCGTGGACGTGTTCTCTTTGGGCTTCGGCCCGCGCCTTTTCGGCATGAAGCGCGGCGACACCGATTACCGCATCAGCGCTCTCCCATTCGGCGGCTACGTCCGCATGGCCGGCGACAATCCGCTCGAGGAACGAACCGGCGCAGGATACGAATTCCTCTCCCGCCCCCGCTGGCAGCGCGTAATCATCGCCATCGCAGGCCCGGCAATGAACTTTGTGCTCGCCTTGGTAATCTTGTGGGGAATTTTCTGGCGTCTCGGCATTCCCTCGCCAGTCTTCGAACATCAAGCTGCGGATATCGTAGCCGTCCCGCAATCCATCGCGACGACCGGAGTGCAGCCGGGCGACCGCATCATCGCGGTGAACGGCGTCCCAACTCCGACCTGGAAAAAAGTTTATTCGGAATACGAGAAAGCCAAGCCAGGAACTCCGATCACCATCGCTGTCTCGCGCAGCGGCGCGAATCAGATCATCACAGCCACCACGCTAGAACATCTGGCCTCTCCCGATACTCTGTTTGGATATCCTCCGCTCGCCGCCGTCATCGCCGAAGTTGACGCCGGCACGCCCGCGGACCGCGCCGGCCTAAAACCTGGCGACACCATCATTGCGATGAACGGCAAGCCCGTCATTACCTGGCAGCAGTTGGTCGAAGGCGTCCATCAATCGGGCGGGCATTCCATCCAATTCGGAGTCCGTCGCGACGGCCAGCAACTTGAATTGGACATTACTCCGATGCAGGGCACAGATCTGGAAGGTCAACCCGTTTGGCAAGTCGGCGTGCTCCCTAACACCGATGAAGACTACGAGCGCCAATCATTCCTGGAAGCCGGCAAAGACGCCGCCTCCTCTACCGTTTCCGGCATGCGCCAGATCGGCCAAGTTCTGGTCGGCCTCTTCAGCGGAAAAGTTTCCATCCGCCAGCTAGCCGGCCCCGTAGGCATTGCCCGCATCTCCGGCGAAGCCGCCAAGCGCGGTCTCCCCACGCTGCTGGAATTCATGGCGGTCATCAGCCTGAACCTCGGCCTGCTGAATCTTCTCCCAATCCCCATCCTGGACGGTGGCCATATCCTGATGCTGGCCATTGAAGGCATTCTGCGCCGCGACCTAAGCATCGCCGTAAAGGAACGCTTCGTCCAAGTAGGCCTGGTCTTCCTACTAGGCATTTTCGCCTTCGTAATGTACAGCGACATCCTAAAAGCAGTCCAAAGCCACCGCTGACGAGGCGACAACCATGGTCAGCGAAGCGAAGGATCTCTCTTGCTCTGTGTCCTCCGCCGTTCTCTGTGCAGTCTCTGTGTTAAATATTTAAGCCGCTCTCGCCGCTTGACTCCTTTTGGTATAATCTCCTCATACACATGTCCGCCACACCAGCACATCGCGTCTCGACCGGCGAACGCATCAATCACGAACTCCCCGGACATCTGGAACGCGAGCTGGGTGCCCGCGGCATCCGTCTGACTCGCCAACGCCGCGTCCTGTTGCAAGTAATGGACACCGCCCGCCGCCATCTAGACGCCGACGAAATTCTCCAGCGCGCCCAGAAACTCGATTCGCGCGTAACCCGCGTCACTGTCTATCGCACCCTAGATTTGCTCAAGCGTCACGGCCTAATCGACGAGCTCGACCTGCTGCATCTTCGCGGCGACCGCCACTTCTACGAAAGCCATGGCCCGCGCGACCACATCCACGTAGCCTGCATCCGCTGCGGCAAAGTCCGCGAATTCGAAAGCGAACTCTATGAGCAACTGAAATCCCAAATCTCCCGCGATTGCGGAATTGAGATCACAGTAACCCGCACAGAAGTAGGCGGCCTCTGCGCCGACTGCCGCAAGCCCCGCTAGCAGCGAGCAATCTCGCGCACCTAAAACCGGGAAGCAATACGAGGAGTAGTAACGTACCCTACAAACCGGTGAAGAAACTCCAACGGAAGTTTTTCCCTGCGGATTCTCTCAAAAGTTCTCTGACGATTCGATGAGTATCGTCAGCTTCAGGCCGGGGCCTTTGTCTCATGCCGCCCAAAGGCTCTCGCCCGACTTTCTCTGGCCCCTGTAGAAGTTTCCTTCGCGTTTAGCGCTTAACTGTCAACGTTCAATTGCTCTAAAAGGGCATCACCCCATACTTCCCCTCAAACTCCGCCAAAGGCACCATATCAATCGCGTCCCAAGGGCACCCTTCGAGAAAAGATCCATCCGGCCCCTTGCTGGTACATAGCTTGCACCCGATGCACAAAAGCGGATCGACCAATATCCTCCCAAACGGCGGATGGTCCCCATCCGGCACCCAGAACATGCAATCGGCCACCGGACAATATTCTACGCAAGCCGGCGATCCTGAGCACCCCGTACACATCTCGTTGATCACCGCCACGATATGCGGCTTCCGTTTCCGCTTCGTAGTAGTCCCCTCGGAAATCGGCTCGCACTTCTGAATCTCGCCGTTCACATAACGCGCCACTGCCGGGGTATATTCAGTCACGCTCGCTCCATGAACCACCAAACTCGACCACATTCTCACTGCACAGGGCAGGGATGTCAACGCTTTGCTGGCCTCAGGCAAAAGCCCCAATCACCGCCGCAGTAAACTCCGCGGTAGACGCCGCACCCCCCACATCCCGCGTCAACACCTTCCCCTGGCGGTAGACAAGATGCAAAGCCTCCTCAATCCGCTTTGCCGCCTCCAGCTCACCCAAATGCCGCAGCATCAAAATCGCGCTCATCAACAACGCAGTAGGATTCGCGATCCCCTTGCCAGCAATATCCGGCGCCGTGCCATGCACCGCCTCGAAGATCGCCACCGTCTCGCCCATGTTCCCGCTAGGCACCACGCCCAGTCCACCGACCAGCCCGGCAGCAAGATCACTCATAATGTCGCCATACAAATTCGTAAGCAAAAGCATGTCGAACTGGTGCGGATTAATCACCATCTGCATGCAAGCGTTATCCACAATCAATTCCTTGTACTCGATCTCCGGATACGCCTCCGCCACCTTGCGCACTGATGTCAGAAACAGTCCATCCGACAACTTCATAATGTTCGCTTTATGTATCGCGTGGATCTTCTTCCTTCCATATTTCCGCGCAAACTCAAAGGCAAACTTCGCCACCCGCGTCGAAGCCCTCTCCGTAATAATTTTCAAGCTCTCGACGACGCCCGGAACCACCGTATGTTCCAGGCCGGCGTAAAGGTCCTCGGTATTCTCGCGAATCAAAACAATATCCACGCCCAAAAACCGCGATTGCACCCCCTCCAGATTTTTCACCGGCCGCAAATTGGCGTACAAATCCAAAGCCTTCCGCAATCCCACATTAATGCTAGGCGGCCCGCCCACCGACGCAGTCGCCAAAGGCCCTTTCAACGCCACGCGATTCTTACGAATAGACTCCAGCACTCCAGCCTGCATGAAGTCCTGCCCCCGCCGCTCAATCTCCGCCCGCGCCGGTATCTCCTCCCAATCAACCTGCACGCCCGCCGCCCCCAAAATCTCCTGCACCGCGCGCGACACCTCCGGCCCAATTCCATCACCCGGTATCAAAGTAATCGTATGTCTCATGGTCGCTTCTCATTTTATGGGAAAGCCCGCAGCTTGTACACGATACCGGTGGCTTGTCGAAACCCAGCGTTTCCAACTAACCAACTTCAAATCTCTCGCAACCGTTCACGTCCCCCGGGAATCTGATACAATGTACTGGTAATCTTGGTCCGGGTAAGACCCAGGCATTTTTGGAGGAATCGAGAATGGTCCAGTTAACACCAGTAGCCATTACCAAAGTGAAGGAAATCCTGACGCAGCAGAATCCCTCTCCTACCGGCCTGCGCGTTGCCGTCGTGGGCGGCGGTTGCTCGGGTTTCAGCTATCACATGGCTTTCGAAAACCAGGTCAATCAGAACAGCGACAACGTCTATGAATTCGACGGCCTCAAGGTTCTCGTCGACCAGATGAGCGAGATGTATCTTGACGGTGTCCAGATTGACTACATCGAGACAGTCGAAGGTTCGGGCTTCAAATTCAATAACCCGAACGTCAAGAGTACGTGCGGCTGCGGCAGCTCTTTCAGCGTTTAATTGCGAAAGCTGCGCCTGCAACAGCGCTCCGCCGAAGCTGGGCTTTACCATGTGCGGATACGCATAGCTCCCGAAGGATAATTCCTTCGGGAGTTTTTTTTGCCCGTGAGCCGCTGACTCCAGGTTTTGAACTTGCAGCGGCCGCCTACCTTTTAGGCGGGCGTCTTTGACATCGTCGTGGAAATGCCTTTTGCCTTTGGCGACGCGCCCTGATTTCACAAACCGTTCACCCGGTCGGGCGCTTTTCGAGGACTAACAACACGATGCGTATCGGGCACTCTAGCCACCTCTCATGAAAATCGCTCTCGCCCAGTTCAACCCCACCGTAGGCGACTTCGAAGGCAATTCCAAACGCATCCTCGAACTCGCTGCCGAAGCCAAATCGCGCGGCGCCGAAATCGCCGTCTTCTCCGAACTCTGCATCTGCGGCTACCCTCCGCAAGACTTGATCGAACGTCCCGCCTTCGTCGAACGCAATCAGCAAGAACTCGTGCGCCTCGCCAAATCCATTCCGCTCCCGTCGCTGGTCGGCTTCGTAGGCGATGCCATGGACAAGACCGGCAAGCCCGTCGCCAATTCCGCCGCGCTGATCGCCAACGGCAAAATCCTCTTCGAACAGCGTAAAATGCTTCTCCCCACCTACGATGTCTTCGACGAATCGCGCTACTTCCAGCCGGCCAGCAGCCAGCTGATTTTCGCCTTCCGCTCCGAACAACTCGGCATCACCATTTGCGAAGATTGTTGGAACGACGAACGCTTCTGGCCCTACCGCCTCTACGATCGCGATCCGGTAGCAGAAATTGTCGGGAAGGGAAGTAGCCTGCTCCTGAATTTGTCCTCTTCACCCTACACAATTGACAAGCGCTCGCTCCGTCACGACATGCTGCAAACCATCGCCCGCGAACATCGCGTCCCGGTCGTCTACGTCAATCAAGTCGGCGGCAACGACAGCCTCATCTTCGACGGCTCCAGCGTAGCCTTCATGCCTGACGGACGCGTCGCCGCTCGCGCAAAATCCTTCGAACAAGACCTGGTCCTGTTCGACAGCGTCACAGGCGAAGGCGATATCCGCCCGCTGATCGAAGACGAACACGAAGCCGCGTTCGGCGCCCTGGTTATCGGCACGCGCGATTACGTGCGCAAATGCGGCTTCCGCAAAGTCGTCATCGGGCTCAGCGGCGGTATTGACTCGGCCCTGGTAGCCGCCATCGCCGTAGAAGCCCTCGGCGCTCAGAACGTAACCGGTGTCGCCATGCCCGGCCCCTATTCCTCCGAGGGCAGCTGCCGCGACGCGCGTAAGTTAGCCGAAAATCTGGGCATCGAATTTCTCACCCTGCCCATCACCGAAGCCTTCGCCACCTACCGCCACACTCTGGCCGGCACCTTTGCCGGACTGCCTGAAGACGTCACCGAAGAAAATATCCAAGCCCGCATCCGCGGCAATTTTCTCATGGCACTGTCCAATAAATTCGGCTCCCTAGTCCTCAGCACCGGAAACAAATCCGAAATGGCGGTAGGCTACTGCACTCTCTACGGCGACATGGCCGGCGGCCTGGCTGTAATTTCCGACGTCCCCAAAACCGTAGTCTATGAGCTATCCAAATTCGTGAACCGCAAAAGGGAACTGATCCCCCAGGAAACCTTCCTCAAGCCCCCATCCGCCGAGCTCCGCCCCAACCAAAAAGATCAGGACACCCTGCCTGACTACGCCATCCTCGACCGTATCTTAAAAGCCTACGTCGAAGACGTGCGCAGCCCCGAAGAAATCGCCGATCACTACAATCTCCCACTGGAACTGGTCCGCTCCGTGGCTCTCCGCGTCGATCAAAACGAATACAAACGCAAACAAGCCCCCCCAGGCCTGAAGGTCACCAGCAAGGCCTTCAGCGTAGGCCGCCGCTTCCCCCTGGCCCAAAAATTCTCGGTCTGATTTCACTTCGCCGCCCGCCCACAAAGAATTACAATCCCAACGCTTTTGCTGTCCTAATAGCTGTCACTATGCGCAAACATGCATACGCCGCCGCGCAACGATACGGGGAGCCGAAAAGATGAATCGCTGGTCCATACTACTGACAGTCCTGATAGGATTCACCGCACCAATCATTACAGCTGCACAGTCCGCAACCACCGCGACATCGGTTAATATCCCGCCCGCCGAAGAGGCACAAATCCTGAAAACTACCGAAGCCTTCGTCCGCGAACTCTTCGCCTGGGGCCCCGAATTCAAAGTCAAAACGGGCCCGCTAGCCCCCTCGCCCTCAAATTCCTTCTACACAGTCCCGATCGAAGTCACCGCCAACGGACAAACCGATAAAGGCACCGTCTTCGTCAGCAAAGACGGCAGGACCTTCTTTCGGGGCGATATGTTTGACATGGCCGCCAACCCCTTCGCCGACAATCTCTCCAAGCTTCACACGGAAGGGAATCCGTCCGTAGGGCCAGCCAACGCCCGCGTCACCGTTGTAATCTTCAGCGATTTCCAGTGCCCGCACTGTCGCCTGCTCGCCGGCATCCTCGCCACGCTAATCCCGCAATATCCTCAGGTCCGCTTCGTATATAAGGACTTCCCGCTCACCACGATTCACCCCTGGGCCGAAAGCGCCGCCATCGGAGCCCGCTGCGCCTTCATGCAATCCCCGAAAGCCTACGCGCCCGTGCAGGAACAGATCTTCGCCGAGCAGGACCTGCTTTCAACCGAAAATATATGGGAGAAGCTGGTGTCCTATGCCGCCCAAGCCAGCCTCGACCCCGACGCCTTCAAAGCATGCATGTCCTCTCCTGAAGCCAAAGCGGCGGTGGACGCCAGCCACCAAGAAGGCGATTCCGTCAGCGTCGTGCAGACTCCTACCATCTTCGTAAACGGCCACCCGATAACAGGCGGCGACAAAGCCACCCTAGAGCAATACATAAAATACGAACTCTCCGTCCCACCACCCGCGAGCCACCAGTAGTCGCGATTGTTCGAGTCCCCGGTCGTCATCTGGAAAGAGCAGCACGTTATCACCGGCCCAAGCCGGAACTACCCGGCCGTCCAGGAGGAGCTGCTTCCGAACAAACGTCGAAAACCCCAACAATTGCACACATTTCAACGGGACTAAAGCAACATAATACCCATTCCCGGAAGTCAGCGAGCCGTTGCAGGGCTCGTAGATCGCGGGTTGAGGCTGCGGGTCGCGGGATGGAATCGGTGCTTGGAACTTGGTCGCAGCCCTCCGCGCGGGCTGGATTTATTGCGATTTGATGGGGCGTTCCTGCTCTGTTCGCGGTGATGCCGGGGCTTGCGTGGGGGCTGAGCATTCCATTCCATAAACCCTTCGCCACTGCCCTTTATTTGTACTTACGTCCAGTTGTTCGCCTGCCGCGCGGGCGCGCATCATGTGTGGAGGCCTTCATCCCGCGTGGGCAGCGCTGTACACGCACCTTGCTACCGGCTCGAAACACCTGGAGAGAACAAATGCGATGCGCTTCTTTGGGGCTGGCGCTAGCGCTCATATTCGTGAACGTTAGTTGCACCGGAACGACGAAGTCGTCGCCCGGTTCGACGCCGCCTTCGCAAATCACCGTGAGTGTGACGCCAACGGCGGCGAACGTTCGCGCGGGAGCCGGGCAACCCTTCACGGCAAGCGTCACGGGGACTTCGAACCAGAGCGTGACTTGGTCGGTAAACGGAGTCGCGGGAGGAAATGCGACCGTCGGGCTGATAAGCGACACAGGTGTCTACGCTGCTCCGGCGGTGCCGACGAATCCCAACACGATAACGATTAACGCCGCGTCGATCGCAGACTCAAGCGCGAGCGGCACAAGCGACGTGACGCTGTGGAACGCGACGCCGGTGCTGAGCAACGTGAGCCCTGCAAGTTTTACCGCTGGCGCATACACGCTCACCTTGACCGGGAGCCAATTCGTGAAGGGCGCGCAGGTTCTGTTTGGCGGCGCGGCGGTGACGACAAACTATGTTTCGACGTCGAAGCTCACGGCGACGGGTTCAGCGCCTACGGCCGGAATATTCGCGCTCAGCGTGTCGAATCCCAATCCAGGTAGCAGCGCGTCCGCTGCCGTGAACGTGACGGTGACCTCGCAATCTGGGGGCAATCCACCGCCGCCGAGCGCGTGCAGCGTCATGAGTGCTGGCCAGGGCGGGAGCTTGAACGGCTTCCTTCCCTTCCCAACGGACAATCTGTGGAATCAGAATATCGCGGGCGCGCCAGTCGATCCGAATTCCGCCGCGATCATCAATTACATCGGGGCGAGCGATCCCGTGCATCCGGATTTTGGCTCGGGCGAGTACAACGGCTCGAGCATTGGAATACCGTACACCGTGGTGGACTCACAGCAGGCGCCGGTGGTCATTAATTTTACGGCTTACGGCGACGAGAGCGATCCTGGGCCGATGCCTGTGCCGGCTAGTGCACCGATCGAGGGATACCCTAATCCTGGCACCGGCGATCGGCATGTGTTGGTGCTCGACAACAGCAATTGCTGGCTGTACGAGCTGTACAGTTCGTATCCGCAGACTGACGGCAGCTGGAACGCCGCATCGGCGGCAGTGTGGGATTTGCTTGCCGACGGGCAGCGGCCGCTGACGTGGACGTCCGCCGATGCGGCAGGGCTGTCCATATTTGCTGGACTGGCGCGTTATGACGAAGTGGCGAGCGGCGCGATCAAACATGCGCTCCGGTTTACGTTGCAAAACAGTCGTGCTGCTTTTGTGCCGCCGGCATCGCACTGGGCCGCCACTACGTCGAACGCGAACGCCGCGCCGATGGGCATGCGTATGCGGCTGAAGGCCAGCTTCAATATTTCTGGGTTTTCCGCGACGAACCAAGTGATTCTAACCGCGCTGCAACAGTACGGCATGATCATGGCGGACAACGGCTCGAACATGTACATCAGCGGCGCCCCGGACGATCGCTGGGACAACGATGACTTGCACAATCTGGATCAGGTTACCGCGGCGGATTTCGAAGTGGTGCAGATGAATCCGATCTACACGCAATCCAATTTGCCGACCGGCTCGGTACCGGCGATCGCGAGCTTCACTGCCAGCCCCTCGACCGTTTCCGCCGGCACGAACGTGACGCTGTCATGGAGCGTCGCGGGGGCTTCCTACTTCGACGTCACGCCGCAAGTTGGAGCTGTGCGCGGCAACAGCGTGGTTGTGACGCCGTCGCAGACGACTACCTATACGTTGAATGCGACGAACGAGTTTGGGCGCAGCGCTTCCACTGTCACCGTGACCGTCCAGTGAATTCAAATTCACCCAGCCGGCGGGCGGCTCGGCGGAGTCTCAATTCCCTTCTCGTCGCACAATTTTTCCAGATTGCAAACGCGCGGTAAATGGCTGGTGGCCGAGTCCTCGACGAATGTACGCGTGACGTCGAGGTTGCGCATGCGCCCGCAGAGCCAAGGCAAGAACAGTCCGAACTGCACCACAGAAGCGAGAGCCACCGTCCGGCAGTAGGGATCGATTAGTCGGCGCATGAATGTAGGGATCTCTATGGACATCTCGGCGTATTGTGAGCGGCAGCGTCGTCTGCTGCGCTTGTTCGCGGCCGAGTTGCGCCGTGAGGTTGCCATAGCCGCGCAATTGTTTGTCACGGCGGTGCGAGTGTAGCCCTGGCTGTCGGGCAGCCTCTGGATTATGGGCATCAACTGCGAGCGATCCTGCGCGCCTGCCTTTCCAGTGTGATTGCCTGGTTCTGCTGTGCGAGCTGCTGATCCGTTGCGGGTGGTTTGCTGCGCGCCGCGGGACATGGGGCGTCTCCGTCAAAGTATTTTCAAGGAAGATGAAACGTTTCGCAGTGGGACTGCACTACTAGGCAATGGATTTGTGATGCGTTCCAGTTAGGCCGGGCCCGGCACTAAACATTGGGGCGGAATTTCGGCTTCCCTGTGTGGCGGATTGCTATTTTTGATTTGATCGCGGGCGGAAGCAATAGGGCGTCCAGCGTCGTCGAGGATCCAGTCTAGAGATGTCAGCCTGCGGCCGGGGCGAGTAGATCCGGTTCACCGCCCGCCTGCAACGCTGGCAATCGCGCCTAACGCTCTTGCGGATTCCCTGCCGCTTTCGCGCGTTCCCTATCACGGTTCATCGGTAGATACATTTCGCACTTCAAACGCGACAGCGACGCCATCACGACTTCGTCGGCGTCACTTTCCAGCACCATCCCATGTGTCCACAACCGAAAATGTCAGTGCCATGTTTCCTCCCATCCGTCCATCGTTACGCCGATCCGAGCTTTCCGTACGTACCAGTGTACGGACGAGACCACGGCGGTCTAAGAATGCAGCGTTTGAGGCGAGTCGAGCGTGTACCGGCGCCCTGGGTGCATCGGGTTTGGTCGAACGGCGGCTCTCAGGGCTCTCAGACAGCCGCTACAAAACCTGGCGGTTCGCTGCTATGATGTTTAATTCGTGACGCAACCCGAAAGCCTGCAGTTGAATCCTAAGCGTCGAAGTTCTGTCCAAAGTCCAAGAGGGGGAACCTGGTGCGGCTACTGAGAATTCTTTGTGTGCTGATGGTGATTGGTTTCGCGGCGCTCGCGCTCGGTATGGCGCTTAGAGATCCCGCAAATCATTCTCACGCTCAAAACCAAATTGAAATTCAGAGCAGTACCGCCGCGCCAGGTGAGTCCGCTTCAGCCGCTGCACCTTCAACCGCTAGGCCGGTGTCTTCGTCCGGCGCGCCCGCGACCGTGGTGGCATCAAATGTCGGCGTCCGGACGCTGGCCGTCGCACCGCAATCGTCCGAGGCCGCGATCGGAGGCAACCCTGCGGCGCTCTCGACGCAGTTATATCTCACCGCGATTGACCGGCCCGACCAGGTGTTTTCTTATGGCGTTCGCGCTACGCCGAATATTGTGCCGGCCAATGCCGCGAAGCTACTCGCCGTTCCGGCAGCGGGAGTAGGAACCGTCGGGTCGATTGGTGATGGCGGCGCAGCGAGCGCCGCAGAGTTCGATCTTTCGCTGAATGATTTCACCATGCGCAGCGAACTCGCCGTAGCGCCTGATGGCACGCTTTTCATCGCCGACACCGGCAACGCGACCATCCGCACCGTCGCCGGAGCCGCGACCAGCGAGCCCGCCATCATCCGCAGCGTCGCGGGACGATGGGCGCCGCGCCAAAATGTCGAATTGGTCGAGCCGTATGGAGTGACGCTTGATCGTTCTGGGAATTTATTTATCGCCGACCATGGCGCAAATGCCATCGTTGAACTCTTCGGAGCCGCTTCTGCCAAGGCCGGGCAATTAGAAATTCTGACGCACATGGTTTCGCCCGCGGCCGTTGCGGTTACGCCCGATGGCAACACCGTTTTCGCCTCGTCGCCTGACACGGGAGTGATCGTCGCGATTAACGCGCAAACGCAGGCGTTGCGCAGCGCCGGCGTATCGCCGGCACCGTTATTCGCCACTGCGTCGGCACTTTCTAGCGGCGCGCGCATCATTCCCCAAGGACTGGCCGTGGACGGAGGCGGAAACTTATTCATCGCCTATACTGCAGCAGGCGGCAATGCAGATGAGATTTTGCGGCTCGATGCGCTTTCCTCGAAGCTAACTATCGCCGCGCGCGGCTTGAGCGCCCCCGGCAATATTTCCTTCAATGCAGAGGGGGACTTGTTCGTCGCCAATCAGGGCATGCGCCAAATTCTGGACTTCAAAGCGATGGGAGCTCCCACGACCGGCGTGACCCTGCTCCCGCCGACATCTTGTACCTTAGCGGCGACGGTATTTTGCGACCAGGTCATCGGCGGCACCAGTCCGACGCTCGCTTACGAGCTTTTCAATAACAACAGCAGCGCGATCACTGGAATCAGCGCAAGCTTCACGTCCGGCAACACCAGCGACTTCACGGTTTCCAATTCTTCGTGCGCAACCTCCCTGGCTGCGAACAGCAGCTGTGCGTATAACGTCGCCTTCACCCCTACGGCAAACGCCACCAGCGCTTGCCCTGTCGGAAGCGCCGCAAACACTCGCTGCGCTACCTTAACCGTGAACTATACCGGCGCTACTGCGCCGCTCACGGCCGAAGCCAGCGGCGTCGCCGATGACTTCGAAATTTCGTGCATGACCACTTCGATTTTCATTTGTCCGCCCCCATCGAACGGCGCACCGTATCAAATTACGGTCGAGCAGGGCTTCCCAGCCACGTTTCAATTGCAGATCGTGCCGGACAACACTTTCAGCGGTTCCGTCACGCTGAACTGCCCGACCAATCTTCCTTCCGCGCCTGCAGGCAGCGCGGGAAATCCGACTGTTTGTGGCATTTCAGCCGGCACTACGGTCAGCTTGCCGCTTGCTAACACCATCACGTTACCGGTAGCGGCCGGAACCGCCGTGCCGTTCAATGTGACATTTCAAACCACCACGACGGCCGGCAAGCAATTCCCTGCCCCTGCGGCGGTCCCCGCCCGACGCTTGGGCGCGCTCGCCGGATTATTCTCCTCGCGCTCCGGCGGATCGGGTAGTTCTGGAAGCTCCCTCAGCGCGCAAAACCGAGTGGCGCGAGAGTTGGCTGCAGCTTTCTTGCTGGCCGTAATGTCCTTCCTCTTGCTTTGGCTCGTCCGTCAAACGCGTTTACCGCGCCTGGTTCCGGCGCTTGCGTTCACTTTTGTCGTCGCGATTTGCGCCACGGTTGCCGGGTGCCATCACTACAATTCGACCGCCAATATCATTCCCTATACCCCGACGGGCACCTACACTCTCACCGTGCACGGTTTCGTGCAAAATGCCTCGCGTGGTTTTACGATGACGCTGGTTGTGGACAACTAACGCGGCGGAAATTTGTGGCTTGCTAGCATGATACGCCGAACACCTGGGCGAGACTCCTGGTGCAGCTACAGGCGTACAGCCGGCCGCCGAGATCCTTAGGGCTCTTGCGGCCGTCGCGTCGTCTGCTCCGGACGCACGCAATCATTTGATGTTTTGCGATACATCGAGCACACGAGCAATAAAAAAGAGCCAATGGCAGCGACCGACAAACGCCAGTACATCCCGCCGCCCGCCGGTGCGGGCGATCTGCCGTTCAGCAATGCTTTGATCACCGGGAACACCGTTTATCTTGCTGGGCACATTGGTTTCGATCCCGCCACTGGCAAAGTACCGCAGGATGTCGAGCACGAAGCGCGCTTCATGTTGGACGCACTCCGCGCCACGCTCATCCGCTGCGGCTTAACCATGCAGGATGTGGTTTCGCTCACGGTATATTGTTCCGACGTTACGCTGTTCGACCGTTTCAATGCGGTGTACGGCACGTATCTTCGCGCGCCGTTCCCGGTTCGCGCGTTCATCGGTTCGGGCCCATTGCTGTTTGGCGCGCGCTTTGAAATTCAGGGCATCGCCGTGAAGCCAGAGGCGTGATCGAGTCGCTATTACGCTCGTTCCGTCCTAGCATTGGAATGGGAACAAGCTGACATCCGATCGTTAGTCCGCCTTCAGCGCCGAAATTTCTTTCCGCAGAAATGGAATCTGGCGGCTGCCCACCGAAGCGATGGCGTGCGTCGCAGCGTCGGGGTGTGCGAGCTAGTACGAAAACGCCGCGGCGTTTGGCGCCATAGCAGCAATCGTGAAGAATCGCGCTGCGATGCTCGCGCTATGTCCGCCTCACGCCGCAATCGGCAGGCGAGCTTGCTGCGCTCCGCGTGGTGATTGCCGCGCGAGCTGTTTGTGGCGCGGCCAACTCGTGCGTTTCGCGCTTGGCTGCGGGGCTTACATACGATTGCCGCCGAAGCGTCGGCGCTCAGGTCCAGGGCCGCTGCGTGGCCAGTTTTAATTTGTGCGGTACGTACCTTCTTCGCTATCAAGTTCTCTACTTTCGCTCCGAAGTCCGCCAGCGCAAGATGCTACGTCAGTCAATCGAACACCGGAAGTCCCACTCCAACGCGTAATTTTCTGCGACGGGCAGGAACTTTGGTCCACGAACGTTGACATTTGATGCAAATCACTTCCCCGCCTGTCCCTTCACTTAGATCGAAGCCGGCAGGTACGGCCCATGACACGTTTGGTCAACCTCCGAGTGGAAATTCTTCTAACACCCCACGCACCAGCACGCTACGCACTTTCTCAGGCCCGTCCCTGAAAGCCACCAGCAGCAACGAAGGTAGTACTAACCCCCTTCCGCCGATTGGCATGACCCTTGCAACAACGATTCCAGGCGGGGGTGCTCTACTCCGTCGCGCGTGGCCACGGGTCACGCGTAAATGAGGCCAAATGGGTAAGCAAAACGTAACGCGTTTACAAAACCGAACTGCAGTATTCGCCAGAATCTTTGCGCTGGCTTTGCTGACTTCCGCCTTCGCCATGTTGCCAGCCGCGGCGCGTGCGAATTCTAGCAGTGTCTATCAGATAAGCGGGGCTACGGCGGGAGGTGGCACTATCTCTGGAACGTTGGATTTCAGCTACAACTCGAACACCGACCAGACGCTCCTGCTCAATTCCAACTTCACGGTCGATGGCAAATCCTTCAGCTGCAACGGCCTCACTGGTGGAAATCAGTGTATCGTGTTCGATCCGTTCGGCACCGAGTACTTCGGGGTGATTACCGGCACCACGCTTGCTGTCCTTGAGTGGAACCAGTTCCCATTGTCCGGCAACTTCCCATCAACATTCAATTTCATCGGCGGTTACGTGGATCCCTTGGGCGGCGGATCGTGGGACTACGTTGCTGATGGCACTGCAACGTACGTCACGACTCCCGAACCCTCGGCTTTGTTCCTGCTCGGCGCGGGGCTGTTGGGCGTCATCGCGCTTTCGCGGCGTCGTCTGAATTCCGCCTCGATCGCTTAAGTTGGCCGAAAACCTCTTCCAAAAGGGCGGACCTGCGGGTCTGCCTTTTTGCTTTTTTGGCTCGGTAGCTTGAAATTTTCAAAGCGTGAGCTTCGACGCGTCACTTGCGGAGTTCCTGCCTCGCCAAAATCCATCGCCAATTGATCGGTTACCCGCGCCGCGCAGTCCTGCGCGTTCGAGTCGCGAACTTCGCTTTTCGCTTCACGACGCCCGTCTCCGCGCGCCGGCTGCGCAAGCGACACCAGTATTACGTCGTTGCTGGGGTTGCGATGCAACACCGGCAGCGCGGTTATCGTGTTCAACCCCCTGCTCTGATCTCATCCCTTTCTGTCTGAAAATGTTCCAATCTGTGTACCTGATCTGGCCACGCGCTTTCGCACCACGGCCTTCTATCTATGGCACTTAGCTGACCTTCAGCCAGTTTTCCCAGAAGTTTTCCACAATGAAACCACAGTACTATTCCGGTTGCGGCAACGCTCTTGTACATCTACAAGTAGCGGGGGGAGCTGTACGTTAGTCCAGGAGGACGCGACAGACCCTGCGAATAACTGAGGTAACACCCATGAGCACGCCGCCAAACGCCTCCGCAGAAGCGAACGTAAAGTCTGGACCATCCAACTCACCGGCGGGAATTGAACGCCGCCGCCGCAAGCGCGCGAAAATCACCGCGCAAGTTCACATGCGTGGCGTGAATACTCCGGAGCCTTTCGAAGAAATCTGCAAGAGCATAGACGTCTCCCGCGATGGCCTGCTGGTCACCGCTGCGCGCGCTGGATATTGGAAAGGCCAGCGACTGGACGTCACGTTTCCGTATTCCACCGCCGCCGCCGCGCTGAATTCCGCGCAGACCGCCGAAGTAGTGCGCGTCGTCGAACAGGACGGCCGGTACGCCGTAGCATTACAATTCATCAACACCAAGTCGGATGCCGCAACCAAAGATGCCGCGAAAGCGGATCCCTCCGTGGCCGGCGTTTTGGCGCATTCCACCTCGACGCACACCAAGCAGCAGTCGGTCGTGCTCGCCGTCGAATCCGACCCCAAGACCGCGGAGATTATGCGCAGCATTCTTTCCAATGATGGCTACACCGTCATCATAGTTCCTACCGCGAAACAAGCTTTGGACATTCTGCGCACGACCGTGCCGGCCGTATTCCTCGCCGAAGTCGAAGCGACGGACATGAGCGGCCACGACCTCTGCCTGATCATCAAGCGCAATGACCGCCTGCAACGTGTGCCCGTGATTCTGCTCACAAAATCAGCGCAGCCCGCCGACTATTCCGCCAGCCACCAGCTCGGCGCCGTCGTCTGCATGGCTAAGCCGTTTAAACCGGAGCGCCTGCTGCACGTCGTGCGCCTGGTAGCGCCCCCGCCCACAGCCCGCAGCGCCTACGGCGCCTCGCGTTACTCCAGCGGCTCCATCGAACGCGCCATCTAGGTTCCGAGGCGTACTGGCGTTACCGACGTCGAGCAATATTCGTCTGCTGCTGCACAGGCGCAACCGCCCCCACCGCTTCCTGCTTTCGCAAGAAATCCCAATGAACCAGCGGATACACCCGCACGTTTGAATAGCCCAACGCCGCTTCAATCTTCGCTACCTTTCCCGCATCCGACGAAAACCCTCGCAAACACATCTCCCACTCGACCGCGTGATGATCCGCAAGCTCATCCGGCACGATGCTCGGCAAAATTTCCTCCGCCTCCACTCCGCCAGGCGAAGCAGCCGCAAGGGCCGGTCCCGCCGCGAGCGCCACATCCTAGCGATGCACCACCCGGCGTGTCCCGCGGCTCGGCCTCCCGATTGCGCTTTCTCTGAGAACTGATTCGTGCCCCGTTATGCGCGCAGGGCGGCGATCGGGAGTTTGGCCCTCCCGGTTATAAGCGCGACGTGCGGCCGGCGGGACGAAACTATAGCAGGAGGCCGAGCTTGTGCAGTAGCGCGGGCCAGCGCGGGTCGGACTTCAGGTGGTCGAAGGCTGGGAAGCGGATGACGGCCGTGAGCTCGTCGTCGTGATCCGCATAGGCTTTTTCGAGAGATTCGAACGCCTTGTCGCGATTTCCCGCAAGTGCGTAGGCGACGGCAGCGTTGGCGGGCAGCTTGCCGTTACTAACCGCATCCATGAATTCGGCGTAACCTGTCGCGTCCGGGCTCCATGAACCCCTGGACGTGGCATCGCCCGGGCCCGCTTTCTGCAACATACTCACGGCCTCGCCCCAGTGGCCCTGCGTAGCCTCCATCTGAGATAAGTAGAACAGCGCCGGCCGGAAACTGGGATCACGCTCGAAGATCTGATCGAACTGCTCTCGGGCTTCGGAATACTTCTGAGCGTCCATCAGCGTGAGGGCATAGTTCGTCTTCACGATCCCCGCGAGCGGATCGAGAGCGAGCGCGAGGCGGAACTGCTCGAGCGCTTCTTCCATGTGATTCATCGGCATTAAATAATTGAAGGCGTAAAAATAGTGCGCGTTGGTGTTGTTTGGATTCAGTTCGATCGCACGGCGAAACTCGGGCTCCGCAGCGCTCCATTTCCAGGCGGTGGCCAGCGCATTGGCGCGCGCCACGTGCGCGTCGGGGCTGGTATCGTCCAGTTCGACGGCTTTTTGGGAGGCCTGATCCGCCAGGTGCAAGGACTGGTCCGGCGGTATCAAGCGCCCGTAACCCCCGGCGACCACATAGCTATTCGCAAGCCCTGCCCATGCCATCGCGTAATTCGGATCGGCGGCTACCGCCTGGCGGAACAACTCGACGCTCTTGAGGATTCCCGGCTTCGTGCGTCCGTACAACTGCTGCTGCGCTTCCAGGTAGAAGCGGTAAGCATCGGGGTTTGTGGTGCCGGCGCTTCCGATTCTAGCCTCGGCGTTGCCGGTCGCGTTTATGTGCAATTTCTTAGCGACGTCCCGGGTAATGTCGCTCTGCACTTGCGTGACGTCAGCCATCTCGCGTTCGTAGTGCTTGCCCCACATTTCCGAGCCGTCCGCGGTGCTGACCAGGTCCGCTTGCACTGCGACCATATCGCCATGCTGCGTAACACGGCCCATCAGCACCGAGCCGACGTTGAGCTCCTTGCCGATTTTTTGCGGATCGTCTTCGCTGTTCTTGAAGCGGAAGACGCTGCTGCGCGCCATCACTTTGACGTCGGGCAGTTGCGAAAGCGTGCCGATCAGGCTCTCGGTGAGGCCGTCGCTGAGATATTCGTTGTCGGGGTCTGAGGTGGCGTTTACGAATGGCAGCACGGCGATTGAAGTGGCTTTTTCGGCGGGCGAGCGGCCGTGAAGGACGTAATAGCCGCCAGCGAGGGCGAAAGTGAGCGCTGCAGCGAGGGTGCCCCCGATCCACAGTTTGCGCGAAGCGCCGGCACGCGCAGCAGCAACCGTCGCGGAACCGGACGATGGTTGCGCTGGCGATGCGGGAGTCGTAGAGCTTATACCAGCGGCCGCTGCGGATACGCTGCCGGACGCGTCACTGACGCGCGGCGAGCGCCCGGAATCCCGTTCGCGCTTGAGCCGCCCAAGGTCCGCGCGAACGTCGGCGGCGGACTGGTAGCGCAAATTACGGTCCTTCTCCAGCGCCTTGTTAATGATGCGCTCGAGCTCCGCGGGCGTTTCGGGATTCAGCCTCACGGGAGCCGCCACCGCGCCATCCAGGATCGCCTTGAAAATCACGCCGGAGGTTTCACCGCGGAAAGGCAGCGTCCCGGTGGTCATTTCGTAAAGCACGGCGCCGAAGGAAAAAAGGTCGGAACGGCAGTCGAGATCCTTGCCGCGAACCTGTTCGGGCGACATGTAAGCGACGGTGCCCATGGTGCTGCCGGGGCTGGTGAGTTGTTCGGCGGAGGCGCCCAGCGTGGCGCCCTCCGCGGAGCCCACGGGAATTGCGGAGGCGGAAGAGCCCGCGCCCGTGAAGGTCACCTTGGCCAGACCAAAGTCAAGAATTTTGGCGTGCCCGCGTTTGGTGACAAAAATATTGGCGGGCTTGATGTCTCGGTGAACGATGTGTTCGGCGTGTGCAGCGTCGAGCGCGTCGGCGATTTCGATGGCCAGAGTGAGGAGATCTTCGATGTCCACGGGCCGGCCGTTGATGCGGTGTTTGAGCGTCTGGCCATCGAGAAATTCCATGGCGATGAAGGCGTGGCCATCCTGCTCACCGATATCGTAAATCGTGCAGATGTTGGGATGGTTCAGGGCGGACGCGGCTTGCGCTTCACGCTGGAATCGCGCGAGAGCTTGCGGATCGCCCGCGACATCCTGCGGCAAAAATTTCAGCGCGACGAAGCGCTTGAGGCGCGAGTCTTCGGCCTTGTAAACGACACCCATCCCTCCGCCGCCGAGCTTTTCGATGATGCGGTAGTGGGAGAAGGCCTGCCCGATTGGAGACGGCGTGTCCAGCATGTGGGCACATATTAGGTGGGAGCAAGAAGCAAGTCAACGAGGTGAGACGAGGTGAGACGAGGTGAGACAGATCGGCACAAGTCCTCGGAGACGCACCGGTAGCTGGCGCGCCACGCCCACTACCGCTCGCTTCTTGGCATTTCTTCTCGTCGCCTGGCAAGCTTCTTATCAAGATCTTCTCAAAACGTGCAATAGCGCACAGTATTCACTTGCATGGAATTTCATACTGTTGTCTTCGGAGCTATTTAAGGAGACTTCCTGTGCAAAAGTTTGCAGCATTGCTAGCTGTGCTGGTGGGTTTGGGAGTGTGCGCTGTGGCCCAGGCTCAAACGGCAGTTTCGTCCCGCAGCAGTCATACCGTCATATACCGAGAGAACGTGGTGAGCCGCACGACTCAAGCGGTGAGTTACAAGCACCGCAGCGGATCCACGAAAATTGATTTCGCAGGCACCGATTTGATGGCGTCTGCGCAAGGTGAAGCGCGCGTGGAGAGCAAGCGCGGAGCGCTGGAAATCAAAGCGGAATTCTCAGGCCTTGAGAGGCCCACTGCGTTCGGCAACGAGTATCTGACCTATGTGTTGTGGGCGATTTCGCCGGAAGGCCGCGCGATGAACATTGGCGAAGTGCTGGTGGGCGAAAACCACCGCAGCAAGCTGGACGTGACGACCGACCTGCAGGCATTCGCGATGATCGTAACCGCTGAACCTTATTATGCAGTGCGGCGTCCGAGCAACGTGGTGGTCCTCGAGAATGTGATTCGTCCGGACACCGTCGGAGCCAGCGAAGTCGTAGACGCTAAATTCGAGCTGATCGATCGCGGCGGGTACATTCCCACGGGCTATAACTTCGACCCAGTGGTGTTGAGTGCGAAATTGCCGCTGGAATTCTATGAGGCGCGCAATGCGGTGCGCATCGCCCAATCGGCTGGCGCAGAGACGTACGCAACGACCAGCTACGAGAACGCGGTCGCACAATTGAAACTGGTAGATAATTTGGCAGCGATGCGGCACGTCGAGACCAAGGAGCTGATCGCGAAATCGCGCGAGGTGGTGCAGACGGCCGACGACGCGCGCGAGATCGCAGTAAAACGGGAAGATGCGGACCGCCTGGACGCCGAGAGGGACGCGGCGGCTGGACAAGTCGCCGATGCTACCGCCCAGTCCGATGCAGACGCGCGGGCTCGCCGGCACGCGGAAGAGGAAAGGGCCGAAGCCGACCGGCGTCGCGCGGATGCCGATCACGCAGCGGCTGCAGCCCAGCTGCAGACGCAGGCCGCCCAAGCAGACTCGGATCGCAATCGAGCTGCGGCGGCGAATGCCGACCAGGCAGCGGCTACGGCACAGCTGCAGACACAGGCCGCCCAAGCAGACTCGGATCGCAATCGAGCCGCGGCGGCGAATGCCGATAACCAACTCCAGCAAGCGGTGCAGGATCGTGAAGAACTGCGCGCGAAATTGCTGCAACAGTTCAACGCCATTCTCTCGACACGCGACACGGCTCGTGGGCTGGTAGTGAATTTGTCCGACGTGCTTTTCGATACGGGCAAGTACACGCTTCGTCAGGGCGCGCGTGAGAAGTTATCCAAAATTTCCGGGATCGTTCTGGCTTACCCGGACTTGCGGCTGGCGATCGAGGGGAACACCGACAGCGTGGGCGGCGACGCCATGAATCAGACCCTATCGGAACAACGGGCGAAAGCAGTGCTCGATTACTTGGCTTTGCAAAACATTCCTACGACGTCCATGACATCGCAAGGATTCGGCAAGACGCAGCCCGTCGCGTCGAATGACACGGCGGAAGGGCGTCAACAGAATCGCCGCGTGGAGATGATTGTGTCGGGCGAGGTGATTGGAACGACGGTCGGGCCTGTTTCGCAAAACTTGCCGCCGGGCAGCCGGCCGTAGGTTTTCTAGTTCGCCGATTCAAGCAGAGTTGCGAGTTGTCAGTTAGCAGTTGACAGCCGAAAGTCAAAAGTTGAAAGCGAAAGGTCACCGGTCATTGAGCGTCGGTGACCTTTTCGCTTGTGAAGATCACGTCCCTGTCGGGGCATGAGTTCATCCACTTGGCGGCGAGGTTGCTGCCACCTTCAAGCTGGCGTGCATTCTGCGAGTGTGAGTTTTGTCGTGGACCAACTCCCGTCGCCAGACGCGAGCCAACGTCGACTAACATGTCGCAGCACCCACTGGATCAAGGATGCCTGCCTGGCAGCGGGCGGCCATCGCTCAGCAAAGACTGCGGATGGAAGGATGGCGACGGAGGCGGCTCGGTGACAAGGTTAGGATCCACCGATAGGAAAACAAAAACGCATTGACTCCGACCGGCCTTCTCAAGTCCCCCAGTAACGCGCCCGTCACTCACTTTGCTGAAAGCGCGCTTCCGATAAAGCATCAAGACTTCTGGCCGGAATCGTCGTTGGGCCTGACTCCCGTTTTCCGTTAATCGCGGGCAGATTCACGGTCGCTGCCGGCAGAGCTTGAAGTTGCGATTGATTGCCACCGAAAGCGAGCTCTTGCTTCACATGGCGAGTCATGGTTGAATTTGCGACAACCATCGAGAAATAATCTTCGAGTGATGCTGAGGAAGGTAGCGGCCTTGAATCGAAGAGAGTTTTTGAAAGCATCCGGGGCGGCATCCCTGTTTGCACTGCGGCCACCTCGCCTGTTCGCTAGTACCGCGCGTCGACGAGTGCGCCCTTCCGACCCCGGCTGGCCCTCGAAGGAAGCGTGGAAGCAATTCAATGACGCAGTTGACGGTAACCTGATTCCGGTCGAGTTCCCAATAAATGCATGCCTGCCCTCGTCCCAGAGCGCGGACTGCAAAGCTCTCTTCGCCAATGTTAGAAATCCCTACTACATTGGCGACAGCCCCGGAATAACCCAAACCCTGGGCTGGATTGACGCCTGGGAGACCAAACCCAGCATTTACGCCGTCGCTGCCAGAAACGCTGATGACATTGCCGCCGCGGTGAATTTCGCCCGCGAAAACAATTTGCGGCTCGTCGTCAAAGGGGGTGGCCACAGCTATCAAGGCACGTCAAACGCACCCGATTCTCTGCTGATTTGGACGCGTCGTATGCACGACGTCAGCCTCCAAAATGATTTCGTTGCGCGTGGGTGCAAGTCAACTGTCGCTCCTCAGCGAGCCGTCACTGTCGGCGCTGGAACAATCTGGTCGCAAGCCTACGACTCCGTCACGACCAAGGCTGGCGCCTACGTTCAAGGCGGCGGCTGCACCACCGTCGGCGTCGCCGGCCTGATTCAAAGCGGCGGGTTCGGCAGCTTCTCGAAGCATTACGGCATGGCCGCCGCTGGCCTCCTTGAAGCCGAAGTTGTTACCGCCGACGGCAAAGTGCGAATCGCCAATGCCTGCACCAATTCGGATCTGTTCTGGGCTTTGAAAGGAGGAGGCGGTGGCACCTTCGGTGTGATCAGCAAACTGACCCTGCGCGTACGAGATCTTCCAGAGCTTGCCGGCGGCGCCAGTTTTACCATCAGAGCTTCCTCAGACGACGCCTATCGCCGCCTGATTCGCCATTTCATTGGCTTCTACCGGGAAGCTCTCTTTAACGATCGTTGGGGCGAACAAGCGCGCTTCTCTCCAGACAACAAGCTCGAAATCAGCATGGTTTATCTTGGACTGGATAGGGAGGAATCGCGAAAAGTCTGGCAGCCGTTCCTCAACTGGCTAGCGCAGTATTCCACCGCCTACGCGATCGAAACCGAGCCCGAAATCGGCAGCATGCCCTTCCAGCATTGGTGGGACGTGGACTGGAGCAAAGAACATCACCGTGACGTTTTCAGGGAAGACTCCCGCTCCAGCGCAAGCCCAACTAACGTTTGGTGGAATGGCGACGCCGGTCAGGTCGGCTGGGTCGTCTGGGGTTTCGAGTCGCTTTGGATGCCGGCATCGCTGCTGCAAGACGATTCTCAAGAAAAATTGGCCAACGCTTTGTTCTCAGCTTCTCGTTTCAGCAAAGTGGAGTTTCACTTTAATAAGGGGTTCGCCGGCGCGCCTTCGGAGGCCATCGAGTCTGCCAAAGACACTGCGATGAATCCTGCGGTGTGCGGGGCCTTTGCGCTCGCCATCGTCGCGGACGGTCAGGGGCCTGCGTATCCCGGAATTCCCAATCACGAACCCGACGTTGCCAGGGGTCGCAAAGCCGCCGACAGCGTGCACCGCTGCATGAACGAACTCCGCGCCGTCGCCTCCAACGTCGGAGCCTACGTCTCGGAGAGCAACTTCTTCGAATCCGATTTTCAGCGTTCCTACTGGGGCACAAACTACCCCCGCCTCGCCGAAATCAAAAAGAAATACGACCCCGACGGCCTCTTCTTCGTCCATAACGGAGTAGGCTCAGAACAGTGGACCCCCGACGGCTTCACCAGGCTCTGAACCGTAGTACGGTTGAAAATCGGCCGCGGATTCACCGATCTGCCTAATTCCTGGATGTTCGCAAAAATCGTGACCATCCCAGAAACGGGGTTCTGCAATATGGGTCGAATCGCCCGCAGCTCCAGTCAACCGAAAGGTGATGGTTGCGAGGCGGGTGTTGGTCCGAGTTCGAACGGAGCGCTATTAGTGCGCCAGCACGGCCGCCGGAGCCAGAGCCGAGTTCGGCGCGATCTCCAGCTCTTGGCGTAGTTCTGCGAGGGTGGTGAACGCCAGGGATCCTTCGGTCAATCCCAGCCGGCGGCTGACCTTCGATGGATCATCGGCTAAATTCCACAATCCCACGATGATTCTCAATTTCGAATCCTGCGCGCGCAGTTTGCCGTAAAGGGTTCGCGCATGAGGTATCGCAAACGGCGGGAGCGCCGAGATGCAAACCACATCCGGTTTCTGTTCCTTTACTTGTGCCAGCATCTCTGCGGCGGTGCCTAGCGGGATACACTGCGCTTGATGTCCGGCCGTTTCCAGAACCTGCGCCAGCATGATCGCCACGATTTCATCGGCCTCGTCTCGCGCCGGCAAGCACATGATCTTGCGCGACTGCTCATGGCGCACCGCCGCGGCGCTCGATAACTCTTCGTGTTCTCGTCCGTCCACAGCCGCAGCAGGCTCCCCGCTACGCGGCTCCCAGAATTCGTCAATCAATTCCCGGGTACTCTGGCAGATGAATTTCTGGTGCGCATCTTCCAGGCGATTCTGATGGCGATCTTGCTCCGCCAGGCCCAACGCCGGAATCAGCACGGAATCGTAGAGTTCCTCGAGTGTCTTTCCTTCCAGATAACCTTCCAGCACCTGGCGCGCCTCACCATGATCCATCGCCAGCAGGCGCTGGTAAAAACGGGAATCCGGCGTCAATGAAGGCTCGTCACCTAATAGAATCTGCAGAAATCTTAGCCGCGGAACGTGCCGCCCCACCACCAGCAGGCACACCGTTAAAGGCGTCGAGAGCACCAGTCCGATCGGACCCCAGATTGCCGTCCAAAAAATTGCCGCCACCAGAATCGCGAGCGAAGAAATCCCGGTGTGAATTCCGTATAGTAACGGCTCGACCAGATTCGACACGATCAGTTCGGTAAACACAAAAAGCCCCAGCACTAGCAACGGACGTGTCCAACCGTCGAACACCGCCAGCGAAAGCAGGAGCGGCATGATTCCGCCCAGTGGCGGTCCGATGTAAGGGAGAAAGCGCAGGGTGCCGACGATTACGCCCCACAGCAACGCGCCCGGCAATCCGATGAAATGCAGGCATACGCCGATAAAAACTCCGTAGCAGGCGTTCACCGCGAGTTGCAACAGCAAATATCGGCTCACGCGCGCGTTGGCGTCGTCCAGCGCCTGTGTCACTACTTGCAAGTTCCCGTCTCCCGCTAGCGCGATCAACCGGTTCCGCAAGTCCTCCCGGCGAATCAGCATGAAAATCGTCAACACCAGGACGATCAGCGCGCTGGTTAACAGTCCCAGCACATCCTGCATCGACTGCAGCGGCAAGGCGGGTGCGCTGACGACTTCGACCGGAACAGGCCGTGGCTCCGGCACGGGCCGCAGGATCGTCGGCCGCGTGAGCGCGGGATCGCCCGAGCGCGGTGCAGTCGGAGCAGTGGCCAGATCCTTGCCGATCTCCGTCATCGTCTGAGAAGCATTGTCCAACGCGTGGTGGCTGGACCAATGCAGCGTCGCCAGCTTCGTTCTGATATTCGCTTTATAGTTCGGAAGCTCATTCACGACTTGACTGAATTGCTTCGCCACTGTCCAGCCCACCGCGCCGCAAGCCACCACGGACAGTAGCACCACCAGAATCACCGACGGAATCCTTCCGAAATGTATGCGCTCCAGGAGTGTGACGACAGGCGTGAAAATGAAAGTGAAGAGCAGCGCGAGCGCAAAGGGAATCAGCACGATTCGCGCAAAATAAAGGGTAACGATTGCCGCCACCGCCACAACCACGGCGAGCAGGTGGAACAAATCCTGCGATGGGTTCGCCCGCGGCACGATGAGTTGACCTGCTTGCGGCGTTTTCACGCGCTTGTGAGCAGGCCGGCTGCAAGTGAGATAGCAAACAATACCAACAACAGGTAGAACGAGAGCTTCGCGATTCCCGCCACAGCGACCATGAGTCCAGCGAAACCCAACACCCCGGCAAGGATTGCGATAACTAGAAAGATGAAAGCCCAGCGCAGCATGAATCCTCCTTGCCGAAGATTCTAGGAATGCGGAAAAACCCAAGAATCCTGGGTTCTCGGGCTACCCGCGACCCTATTCGAGCACATGAAATTCGGGGATGCCGTTGTGCCTTCAAGCATGTCAGTTAGCAGCCGGGCGTCGCTGTGTTGCGGAAAATTAACTGAATCACTTCCAGGAGAGCGACTCCGGAACGCTCTTGCGTGATCGCATCTTGGTGCGCAACCCCAGATATAGATCGCCTCATGTCGTCGGTAGCGGAGAGGTAACGGGCCAGCCCCGGCCGTTTTCAGATTCGAGATTTCCATCACGAATGCGATTTCGCTATTACAACGCGCGTACGATCCAAATAACCAGAACGATAACTACCAGGGTGCCGATCAATCCATATCCAAACATAGTGGTGTCCTCCAATCTCAAGATCGTCGGATTCAGAGTTCCGATGAACTACCTTGCACCGATGGTCGCGCAATGTATGTTCCATTTGGCACACAATCGTAGAGTTGGTGGATGGCTCAGTAAGCTCGTGTGAAGCGTCGGTCTATGCGGGTTGCCACAATTCGATCGGATTCCCCTCAGGGTCATGCAGGCGGGCGAACCGGCCGTAGGGATAAGACTGCGGATCAATCTTGACCTCGATTCCCGCGGCTTGCAGCTGGGCCGCCATTTTGACGAGATCCCGCACGCGAAAGTTCAGCATCCAGACCTTCTGGGGATCGCCGAAATATTTGCTCGTCTCTGGGAAGGGAGTGAAAGCGGTTGAGCCTGCCTCTTGTTGCCACGCGGATTCCCCGTCGCTCGTTGGTATCGTCAAAATCCCCAGGTGTTGCTGGTACCAAAGCGCTAGCGCTTTCGGATCTTTGGCTCGAAAGAAGAATCCTCCGATTCCGGTCACTTTTTCCATTTCCGCTCCTCCAGCGACCGCGTCGCGAACAGAGGCCCCCGCAGGGAGAGTGGAAATTTTTGGCTGCGTGGTGGTCTGCGCCACGATACCAGGTTGCTTCCACACAAAGCTCGACCCGAATGCAAATGACAAAGTTCGAAGCAGTTGGCGTCTTAGAAAAAGCACCCCATCCTCCTTCCAAGAAGAGCGCGGCTCGGCTTACGATACCTGCGCAAGGCTATTCGGGGAAGTGTAAAGATGAGGTTCGGGGCGAGTCGGCTATGCGGAACTTATTCCGAAACCGCGTTCGAGGATGTGATCGAAGCAAACCGGCGCTGGACTTGGACGATCAACGCGTGCCAGCTCAACCGGTCGACCAACGCCTTCTTGAAGTTTACTCGCAGGAGTTTGAAATCCGAACTTTCTCTTGGACGCTGATTTAATCGCAGCGCCACTTTGTCCAGATCCGCTGGCGCATAGCGGGACAGGCCGGTTCTCCTAGGGAAGTATCGTCGTAACAGCGCCTTGGCGGTTTCGTCCGAGCCGCGCCGCCAGGGACTTTGCGGATCACAGAAATAGACCTTGCGAGCGCACGAATCCTAAGCACACCGCAATGGGACGATTCAGAAAACGTCACGTAGAAAAAATCCACCATGACCGGCTGCAGTCAGAGCGCCTGTCTCAGTGAGAAGCGGGTGGACTGGATGCGCTGGGCGGATTGTCCGCCTTTATCTCGATGATTACCTTACAATCGCGCGGCGGCGATTTCTCGCCGTTGGACATCTGCGCCGATACTCCGATGCGATGCTTTCCGATCGCGAATAGCATCCGCGGACTGGTGGCCGTGATCCCCTTCATCAGCCCTTGCGCGTTCGCCGGCACGGGAATTGAATACAGCAGATACGGTTTCTCGCCGGAAATATCGTACACATCAAAGGTCTTGATGCAGGCAGTCGTTACTTTTGCCGCGCATGCCGGCGTTTTCGTGAAATCGTAATCGAATTGCACGGTGATGCTGTGCATCGCCGATCCAGCAGGTGGTGGATTCGTTCCCGTGTGGGTCTCGGACGCTTGCTGCGCAGCGTTCGATTGCCCTGCCGCTTGTTGCTGCCTGCCACTGGC
This sequence comes from Candidatus Acidiferrales bacterium, assembly GCA_035602855.1. Taxonomy (GTDB): domain Bacteria; phylum Acidobacteriota; class Terriglobia; order Acidiferrales; family UBA7541; genus Palsa-295. Next base: position 39,100 of record DATNLN010000173.1, on the reverse strand, counting down.
GCGCGGCGCTGTATCGCGCGTCAATCCGACCCTAGCAACCGCTGCGCCAGCGAGAGGTCCTCGCGCGGGCAACACCAAAGCGACTGCGACAATGGCGGCGTACACACGGCAATCAATCAACGATGCTTCTCCTCGCCGGCGGCCAATTCATCGTTTTCACGCGGCATACCGATCCTCCAAAGTTACCACTACAAGTCCGCGCACCGGAAGCTCCGCGTAAACAAAATCACCGCCCGTACGGATCCAGCACCATACCATGGCAATCCTATCTGAGAATCTGCACCGTCGCGCCCGTGCCGCCTGAAATCGCAATCACCTTCGCTCCGCACCAGACTGTCTCCCACGGTCAGCGTGGAGCTCTGGTTTGCGGTTCCTGTCGGCACCACCTACCTTGCGCCCACGTCGTTGATCGCGGTTTGCAACCGAATGCCCGCTTTCGCGCGCACTTACATGCGAATGCAGCCGCGCATCATCAGGCAGACCACTCGTCGATCGCAATTCACGGAGAGAAAGGAGGATTAGGAATCGACCACGGTTTAAAATCCGATCCGATTCGCTTGCGGCTCTACACGTCTCGAAGTTACCCCAGCAAGTTGATTCGCTCACTTCATAACTTCGTCAGATCGTCGTGTGTAGATAAAAATTATCCAAGGCTGTAGTATGTGCAGGATTGCGAGCGCGTAGAAGCAATTCGAACGGAAGGAGGTTCCCGCGAAATAAGTTCTACACAGGCGTGTCCTGGGAGTCGCGTCATCCGGGGATGTGAACATTTTTCCGTGCCGCAGCGCCTACTTTTGCAGTCTCTCGGGTTCAGGGCTCTGCGTAGGCGTCGCCGCATCGCCGTTACCCGACGGTTGCGGCCGCAAACTAAAACCCACGCCCCGCGCAGCGTTCTCATTCACGGTGCGCTGCAGGTCAACCTGCGACTGATCCACCGCATTGTCGCCGCCATACGAAGTGACGTAGTGCAGCTTCCCGCCCGTCAACCAGTAGTCCGTCACCGCAAAACTGGAGCCATCTTTCAAATACAACAAAACGTACGTTGGCTGCTGCGCCGAATCGCCAGGTGTCGTTTGCGCCGCGGCCGAAGAATCGGCAGCCGGCGCGCCTGACGTCCCAGGCACCGCATACAAATACGAATTCGGATTATCCGGAGATGTTGCGTTCCCCGATCCTTCCGACGACGCATCCGTCCAGCCCGGACCATAACTCGAATTCCCGCCGAAGCCGTAATTTCCTCCGAAGTACCCTAAGCCTCCGCCGAAACCGTACCCGAATCCATACCCATAGCATCCCCAGAACGGATCACACGGCCCGAAGCCGCCAAACCCGAATCCCAGTCCTCCGTAATAGGGGGCGTAACCGAAATACGGGTAATACGGATAGTAGGGATAACCCGGACGCACAGGCTGAAACGGATGCTGCGTTGCAGCAACCATTGCTCCGGCACGCGCCGAACCAACCGACCCGCGTGTCGTGCTTGAAAGTGGCACGAACGGCCGCGACGGATTTACATTCGCAGGTCCGTAATAATTTACGCGTGCCGCCGCGCGCGCCGATGCGCTAGGCGGCTCCAGCCACGTATTGTTCCCAGCCGCAAAATGTTCTGGAGTCCCAGTTGCGCTCGACTCCGACTTGATGTTTCCGGCAGGCACGCCGCCTTTAGCAGCCGCTGCCGAAGTTGTAGATCCGCTGTGGAACGGATTCCACCAATGTCCACCACTGTTGCCACCGGCGTTGCTAGCAGCACTTGCACCACTCGCATGAGATCCGGCACCAGAAGGCGCCGACGCACTTCCTCCACCGCCGCCAGATCCTCCATGTGACCCGCCACCACCGCCGAGCCCGCCGCCGCCGCCATGCGAACCGCCGCCCCCGCCACCGCCGCCATGTTGAGCGAATGCAGGCATAGGCGCCAATCCCAGCGCGCAAACAAACACCCAGGCGACTGCGGCTTTCGCTATTGCTGAACCTTGCGAACGAGTGGGGACAGCTGCCTGTTCTCGGGGCACTGAAAACTGTTGAGAGGTCTCGGTCATGTTGTTTCCCTCCACCCGACTGGGCGACTGAAGGGTGGTTCTACCGCTACCGCTTCTTCCACTGCATTCTACACCATTGGACGCACGCCGGCTCCTAATGGTTTCCCCGCTGTAGATCTTCACCCGAGACGGCGCGCCTTCCCACACCCACCCGCCCATAGCGCTCATTGACGTTATACTGTTTTTCGTGATTCCCTTCCTCCACATCGGCTCGTTCGCCATACCCACCTTCGGCATGATGGTCGCCTGCGCAATGATAGCGGCATATTTCGTCTTGCGCGCGGACCTTTTTCGTCGCGGCATCGCCTCCAAAGATTCCGGTGAAGCCGAAGCTCTCATCTCGTTTCCGTGTGTGGCCGGCTTCCTCGGAGCCAAGTTGTACCATCTCCTCGAGTCACCAGCCGAATTCTTCGCGGATCCCCTGCATTTACTCTTCAGCCCGTACGGATTCGCCTGGTTCGGCGGCCTGCTCGCGGGGTTTGCCACATTCGCTTTCGTCGCCTGGCGCATCACCAGGCACAACGCAGCCATCGGTCGTCCCGTATCGCTGCTTACAGTTTTCGATGCGGGCTCTCCTGCCGCCGCCCTCGGATATGGCATCGGCCGCATCGGCTGCCTTCTTTCCGGCGACGGTGACTATGGAATCCCAACAGGGCTGCCGTGGGGCATGAGCTTTCCCAACGGACTCGTCCCCACGGTCGAGCGCGTACACCCCACACCCATCTATGAATTCATCGCCGCCTGCGCCATCGCCTGGTGGCTCTGGAAGTTGGGCGCGCCTGATGACACCGCAGCGGCCGAAACAAAACCAAACTCTCGCCGCAGAGATTCTGCGCTTTCCAGCAGAAAGCCCGGTGAAGTTTTCGCCGCCTACTTGGTGCTCACGGGCGTCGCGCGATTCCTTGTCGAGTTCATCCGCATCAATCCCCGCACGTTCCTGGGAATGTCCAACGCGCAAACGGCCGCCGCGTTTTCAATGATCGTGGGAGCTTTCTTATGGACATGGGTGCGCGCAAAAGGCTGAAGCTGCAGTGACCACTCCTGGCTAGGCCACGTGAGCAGTAATTGAAGCGACGTCTCAGGCGACGCGCGGAACCGGCGTTTCCACCCCTGCCTTGCCCATGCGAATCGCCAGCAATCCGTTGGAAAGCACCGCGACACTCCGCCCGGGATCTACCTTCGCTCGTAGCGCTACCACGCAAAATGGCCGCGGCGCGCGCAATCCCGCAACCCGCTGCTCATCGTGACGCTCGTTTTTCAGCGCCGCTGGATTTCCGCGCTGTCCCTCCTGCTCGAGCACTTCGCGCGTTTCCTCTGAGCCGATCGCCCGGAAATCGTCAGCGCGGCAGTCATCGCCGTAATAGGGTCCGCCGTCTTCGCGCTCGCCGAAATCTTGCGCCATGTGCGCTCGCAGATCGCGCCCCGTGTATCCGCAGATCAGCAGCCAACACTCATCCACCGCCACCGTAATCTGCGTTCCCGCGCATCCCGGCAAACTCGCCAGCGCGTACAAATTCCCACTCGACTCTTCGAAGTCCACGGAAATTCTTGCGAACAAATCATTTTCCGCCGCTTTCCAGTCTTCCCGGTCGCTCCCTTCCTGCTCACCTCGCACGATGCAGCGTTGAAACGCGCGCCGCGACACTTCGTCGTACACCGCCAGCAGGCAATCAGACATATCGCGCAGCGGTATCTGTTCGCGTAACGTACCGCCGCTGTCTTGATGTACGCTTCGCCGAACCGCTTTCCTCATTTTGATAGGCTGTTTCACTTCGCGTGTCCTTAAAATCCCCGCCATCGTTTGCCCTGCGCTAGTGCCTCGCGCTCCAGGCCCTCGCATTCCAGCGGCAAAGGATGCTCCACAGCTAGGCTCGCGGCTCGCAGCAGTTTTCGTCGTGCACCAACGGGCCGTTTCGGCGCCGCTCCTTCGCGATGCTCGTATCTTTCGGGCATGGGTCGCTCGAATCGCTCGGTCTCACTGAGCCGCGCTACCGCCCCCAACGCCATTGCTTCTGCGCGATCCGCTTGACCCAAGGCAATCCCGCCGCCGCTTGGCTCACTCTCCGGGCACACGATCGCCACGTCGCACCCTTGCAGAATCATTTCCGCTTCTGTCGCCAGCGTCAGTGGATTCAGCGCGCGCTGCCCCAAGGACCTGATCCCCTTCTCGACCGCTGGCAACCATAGACACGTCTCCGATAGCGGAATTGAGATGAACAGGTTGCCCGATTGCTGCGCAATCAGCGTCGCCAGTTCATATCCTGTTCCGTCGGGAAGCTTTTCGTCCGCTAACGTCAGCTGGAATCGGATCGTGCGCAGAGCTGCACCGGCCTCGCGTACGGTCTCGACGGAATGCGAGTCCCATCCGGAGCGTGCCAGTGCTTTGAGTGTGGATTCGGTGCTTGCGGCGGAATTTCCGACAACCAGAATGCGCACGGCTGCAGCGGGCATAACGACCCCTTTTTGGAAGGGGATCTTGCGGTCCTGACCTGAAACCAACCGATCCGGACTCACTGCATCCGCGAACTCTCAAACTTGCGCGTCCGCCTGCCACGCACCCCCGGTGGCTTCGAACGGTCCATCTCAGCCCAATACAAAAAGAGGTCCCAAACGTCCCATTTCTTTCCCACCTCGCCGGAATCGCACACGGAGCTTTTCAGGGCGTGCGGTGTGACAGCTGCCGCGTGCGACCCTTGCGAGGCGAGTAACCAGTTCCGCCAAATCCCATTTACCTCATCGGGAGATGCGCCGCAGAACGTTAACTACGATGATTCCTTCCAGCTACGCCGGGAAATCTACTCCCCCCTCAAGACTGTTACAATTCGGAACAATACTGCTTTTGCATTACGGTTGTTACTGACCTCCAAATTGCCTCGACTCAACTTTCTCCTTTTATTCTTGACACGCTAATACCATAGGAGTAACTTTCACTTTTTACTCGGCCCTTGCTTGGCCCCCGTCCTGGGAGCGGGCAGTTTGCACGGCAACAGATCGGCGCTTTTGGCCACAGACTCCGATTCGTTCGGAGCGATTCGCCGTCACACAAATGGACCGACGTCGCTCAAAATCTACTTCGAAGCGTCGCTCGCATGCAACAGCTGCTGCGGGTTCTCGTAGCAATGACTCCCTCCCCGGTTCTCACTTTGATAATCCCAGTGCCGAATCGGTCCTTGCCTTTCCACAAAGGGAACCACGCAGCGCGCGCGGCGACCCTCTGCATCCCTTTGTCGCCCTCGTTAAAACCTTTAACGAATTCCTTTTTGAACTCGATGCTGACGGTAAGTTCCTGAGCATCTGGACTTCCAACGAAGCCCTTCTGCGCGAGCGCCGCGCCGAATTCCTCGGCCGCCGCGCTCTCGAGGTCTTGGGCGCAGAAATCTTCCACCCCTTCTCCAAACTCTTCCGCAGGGTCATCAATCAAGGCGCTTGCGAAGATATCGAATTTCCGGTTGATTTTCCCGCCGGGCGGCGCTGGTTTCAAGCCCGCGTTTCTGCCGTCGGGCGCGGCGGCCAAAAACCCCATTCCGTCTGCTTGCTCGCCCGCGACATCACCCAGCGCCGCCTCGCCGAAGACGCCCTGCGCCAGCAAGAAGCCCTCCTGATGCACGCCGAGCAGGTCACCGCGACCGGCTGTTGGGAATACAACGTGGAAACCCGTCAATGCGTCTGGTCCAACCAAGTTTTCCGCATCTACGGATTCGATCCCCAAAACGGTGTCCCCAGCGAAGAAACCATGTTCGGCATGATTCATCCCGCTGACCGCGAACGTGTTCGCGGTATCTTTTACTCCGCCGTCGAACGCTGCTCCCCGTTCGAATCCGAGGGCCGCTACAATCTCCCGGACGGGCGCCAGCGCAATATATTTATTCGCGGCATTGCGCTGCCGGGTGACACAGGAAAAACCGCGCGACTCCTCGCCGTTGTCCAGGACGTCACCGAAATACGCCGCGCCGCGGCTCAGGACCGGCAGCGCGAATCGATACTGGCGCAAGCCGAGCAACTCGCCAGCCTGGGCAGTTGGGAATTTGACGTCGCGCAGCAGAGTTTCACCTGGTCCACCCAGATGTATCAAATGCTCGGTCTTTCACCGGACAATCAACCAATCCCGCTGGCCCGCGCCTGCGCCTTGCTTCATCCCGAAGATCGCTCTCGGGTCACGCAGGAAGCCGCTAATCTGATTCAGTATAGGCGCTCATTCGAGAACGAAGTCCGCTTCGTCTTGCCCGACGGAGGAGTCCGCGTCTTTCATTCGCGCGCCGTCCCCATCACCGGCGAATCCGGCGATGTCGTCCGCATCGCCGGCATGTCTCAGGACATCACCGAACAGAAACTGTCCCAGGATCGTGTTCGCAAAAGCGAATCGCTTCTCGCCCAAGCCGAAGAGATCGCCAAACTCGGTAGTTGGGAAATGGATGTCGTCCAGTCCACTTTCACTTGCTCCGCGGAATTCTTCCGCATGCTCGGTCTGGAGCCTCTGGCCGGCCCCATTTCAGTCGAGGACATGTGGTCCTTAGTGCGCTTGGAAGATCTGGGCGCTGCCAAACACGCCCTGCAGACCGCCATCGCCAACAACACCTTGCTCGAGCATTTCTCCCGCTTGATCGTGCCGGACGGCAGCATACGTGTCTTACACACTCGCGCCGTACCGCTCGCGGATGGCTCCGGCCAGGTCACTCGCTTGGTCGGTTTCAATCACGACATCACCGAACAGAAACGCGTCGAAGACGACCTGCGGCGCCTTTCCCGTCAATTACTGATCCTGCGCAGCGAAGAACAACGTCGCTTGGCGCGTGAACTGCACGAAACCGCCTCGCAAACCTTGACCGCGCTCAAAATGACGCTCAAGCAAATTGAAGACTCACTTCCGGCGCAGGACTTGCGCACGCGCGAACTGGCGAAATCCTGCCGCACCCTTGCCAGCGATGCCATGCGCGAAGTCCGCACTATTTCCTCCATCCTGCACCCTCCTTTGATGGACGAGGCCGGCCTCACCGTCGGTCTGGGAACCTACGTACGCTTGTTCTCCGAACGCAGCGGCGTCGCCGTCGACTTCAGCATCCCTGATAATTTCCAGCGTCTTCCCAAGGAAGTGGAACTCACCCTGTTCTGTGTCGCGCAGGAATCCCTTGCCAACGTGCACCGCCATTCCAGGGCGCGTTCCGTCGAGATTTCCGTTGAGCGCTCGGCAACTCACGTCAGCCTCACGGTCCGCGACGACGGCATGGGCATGGCCGCGCCTCTACACGGCGATCACGGGAGCTCTCTGCTCGGCATCGGCCTGGCCGGCATGCGCGAGCGCGTCAGCCAACTGCAAGGCGAGTTCCGCATCGACAGTTCTCCCGGGAATGGCACGACCATCCATGTGAATCTGCCCTTGATCGTCGGAGGCAAGCCCGAATGACGTCCGGCGTGACATTTCGCTTGCCCCAGCGATGCGCTGTAGCAGCGCATGATTGGCCCGCCCAATTCAATTTCCGGCGAAAATTTCTACCCAGCACACCTCGGTCGAAAGGAGAGAACCATGATGACTAAAGAAGCTGCATCTTCGAAGCCGTATCGCATCCTCGTCGCCGACGATCATGCCGTCGTGCGCCGTGGCGTTCGCGCCTTGCTGGAAAATCAGCCGGGTTTCGAAGTCTGTTGTGAAGCCTCCACCGGTCTCGAGGCGCTCGAGTACGTCAAGAAAGCCAAGCCCAACCTGGTGCTGCTCGATCTCACCATGCCGGAAATGAATGGACTCGAAGCTGCCCGCGCCATTCACGACGAATCGCCCGAAACCGACGTCTTGATTCTCACCATGCACTTTTCTGAAGACGTCGCCCGCGAAGTTCTGCGCAGCGGCGCGCGCGGCTACGTCCTCAAGTCGGACGCTGACTCCGAACTGGTCGCCGCCGTGCGTCACGTGCAGCAGCACAAACCTTTCTTCACCGGCCGCCTCGCCATGACCATGGTCGAAAGCTTCGTCAACGAACAGCGCGAGGGCGAACCCAGCACCGACCATCCCCTCCCCGGCTGTCCCCTCACGGCCCGCGAACTGGAAATCGTCCAGCTGCTCGCCACCGGAAAGATCAGCAAAGAAGTCGCGGCGACAGTAGGCATCTCCACCCGCACCGTGGAAAGTCATCGCAATCACATCATGAAAAAAATGAATTTCTCCAGCTTCAGCGAGCTAATGCGCTTCGCCATCCGCAATCATCTGGTCGAACCCTAGACCTGGGTTCGCCGCCGCCCCTGAATTTGTAGCTGCTCACTTGAGTGCGCCTTCGGTGCCCGGTCGAAAACCGATGGCGCACTGCAATCCACGCTTTATCTCAACTCAGCCCCTAACCCGCCAGATCCGGATCCGCATTCGCCTCCGCATCCCCGGTAAAATTCTCCGCGCGCCGCAACGCCGGAAACCACCACGCCCACAGTGCCGCCACCAGCAACGTACCTATACCGCCCAGAATCACAGCGTGCACCGTGCCAAAAAAATGTGCCGTTGCGCCCGACTCGAATTGCCCCAGCTCGTTGGACGCGCCGATGAAAATCATGTCCACGGCGTTCACCCTCCCGCGCATCTGATCCGGCGTCGCCAGCTGCACCAGCGTGACGCGAATCACCACGCTCACCATGTCCGCCGCGCCGCTCAACGCCAGTGCGATCAACGACACGGTCAAGCTCCGCGAAATTCCAAACACAATTGTGCAAATTCCGAATGCCGTCACGCACCACAACATCGTCACACCTACGCGTTTTCGTAGCGGCCAGTACGCCAGCAGGATGGCCATCGCGCCCGCGCCCACTCCCGGCGCGCTTCGCAACAACCCTAGTCCCCACGGTCCCGTATGCAAAATCTCGCGCGCGTACGCCGGCAGCAGCGCCACCGCCCCGCCCAGCAGCACCGCAAACAAATCCAGTGAAATCGACCCGAACACCACCTTCTGTTTCCAGATGTAGGCGATACCCGCCAACACCGTCGTCAAGTTGATCGGCTCGCGTTCGCGCGCCTTCGCCTGAAAATGAATGCGCAAGGTGCATGCAATCGCCAGCACATAGCATGCCAGCGAAATCGCATACACCGATGAGGGCCCGCGGAACAGCGCGTAAATCAATCCGCCCAGTGACGGTCCCAAAATCGTGCCCACCTGAAAAATACTCGAGTGCCACGCCACCGCATTTTGAAAATGTTCCTCCGGCACCAATTGCGGCAGCAGCGCCCGGCTCACCGGCCCATTCAACGAACGCACCACCCCCAGCAACACCAGCACGCCATAGATCGGACCAATCGAATGGTAGTGGCTCAAAGACGCCGCCAGCAGCAACGTCGAGCACACGCCGAATCCGGCGTAACAAAGCAGCAGAAGTTTGCGGCGGTCAAAACGGTCTGCCGCGTGTCCGGAAACTAGAAAAAGCAAAATGCCCGGCAGGAATTGCGCCAATCCTACGTAACCCAAATCCAAAACACTGTGCGTAATGTCGTAAATCTGCCAACCGATCGCCACCGACTGCATCTCCATCGCGACGACCGTGAAGAATTTGGAAACTTCATACAACACAAATGCCGGATAGGTGAACGCCACGCGCCCGGCCAATCTCCCTCCCCCGGAATCAGCCGTCGCCAAGCTCCGCACCCTCCCCTGCCGCAGCACGCCACCGTGCCGCGAGTCGAAGATTATAACCGAGTCCGCGTGTCAGCTGTGGCGCGATGCAGGTATGTTTGCGACGTTCCATCGGTTGGATCTGAATCTCATGTCGAATTGTTTGCTGGTCCGCTCACCCAACCGCAACGCGCGCGCACCCTTCGCGTCCCGGCAATGCGCGCTTATTTTGGCGGCGAGTGATACGACGCGGCGATCTTTTCAAAGGTGGGTCTTGCGGCCGGTTCTCAGGAAAACCGAAGGAAATCACATCCGTTCCTGGCACCTGAATTTCCAGATAGCTCGTCTTCAGAACGAGCGTCGTCGTTGTCACGGGCTCGCTTGCCGATGATTTTTGCTTCCGTCCTGCAGCCGAAACTCTTCCGCGCGCGTCGTTACGCAAAATGCGATGGCTTCGATGATCAAGGCTAACAGGACTTTGCGCCTGGAACTCGGCGCGAGCGAAGAAAACTCAAATATTAACAAGATAAGGAATTTCAGGTTTTTGTAGCGACGAATTCCTTCCCGGGAACGCCAAACTCCTGATTCGAGCCTTCGTCCTCAGACTCCGTTTCGGCTCGTCAACGTATAAATCAGCAGCGCCAAGACCAACAAAGTGATCACTACATACATCCAATCGCGCTCCAGCCCAAATCCCAGCACAGAAAACAAAACCCGCGCCACAGGAGTCGCAATCAGCAACAACAATCCGAACTGAATCACCCCCAGCGGCCGCAGCGCCATCGCCTGATGCACGATGTCCGGCAGCGATCGTAATTCCGCCGGCTCTCCGCGAAACGTCCTGTAGTTCTGCGCGGCATCGCGCGACTCCGCCAGAAAGCACACGCCGCCACCGAACACCACCAGCGCCGCCAGCAGCACTCCCCAGCGCAGCATCTTTCCCAGAAATATCTCGACGCCCTTGTCGTCCACTCTTGCGCCCAGGCCAGCGCCGCCTTTTCCGACCCTCATTACATTTTTCCTCGCACGCCCTGAAATATCATCTCGATCGCCAGCGCCGCGATCACCACGCCAAACACAATCCGCAAAGTCCGCACTTTCGCTCCCGGCAAAATCTTTGCGCCCACCAGGGCTCCGGCCAGCACGCCCAACATCACCGGCATCGCCAACCCCGGATCAATGTAACCTCGCCGCAAATAAATCCCTGCGCTCGCCGCCGCCGTCACTCCAATCATAAAATTGCTCGTCGTCGTCGAAACCTTGAACGGAATCTTCATCGCCTGGTCCATCGCCAGTACCTTCACGGCACCGGAACCGATCCCCAGCAATCCCGAAAGCACCCCCGCCACGTACATCAACCCAAATCCCAGCGGCACGCGCCGCACATGATAGGACTTGAAACCATCGGCCGTGGGGTAAGAACCATCGAGGCGGAGAATCGTCGCAATTCGGTCGGCCGCCATCCCAGCGGGCAGCCCCTCCAGCGTCTGCGTCGAAGCGTAAGCCGAGTAAAGCAACACCAGGCCGAATACAATCGCGATAATCGAAGTGTGCAAGTACGCGGCGAGAAACGCGCCACTAACCGCCCCCACGGTCGTGGCAATCTCCAAAAACATCCCCACGCGCATGTTCGAGTAGCCCTCGCGAAGATACGCCGCAGCCGCTCCGGAGGAAGTCGCAATCACTGAAACCAGTGAAGCGCCAATCGCGTAGCGAATGTCCACGCCAAACACCAGCGTCAGCAGCGGCACAATCACCACCCCGCCACCCAGGCCTGTCAGCGACCCCAGCATCCCCGCCAGGAACGATGCCAGCGCGACCACCAGCGTGAATTGCAGCGCGTTCAACTGTATATTCAATTGATGGAGTTCTCGGTTGCGAAGGCAACGGCGCTTCGCAAGCGAGATTCTAGCACTTCAAGGTTTCTTTACAGGAGGGTTGCTCTCTGATACGAGGTCATACACAAAGCGAATTTCCACCGGCCCGTTCGAACGTGTTCTTTCCAGACGCACAATTTCATAAAGTTGTTTTCCACCGGGAGCCGGCTCAAACGAACGAGTAATCTGCGGCCCGTGACTTCCGCCTTCATCCGCCACCAGCCGATAGTCTTCCCAGTGCGCATCGAATTCCTGATATTTATCGTCCTTGGATTTCTGCACCTTGTGCCCATCGGTATAGAACGCGCGCTGCCGCCCGGAATCATCGGTCAGCAGCACTTCGCCGTTCTTCGCGTCCGGCGTGTCCTTCATCGCCAGCGTGATGGATCCCGCCGGATTCATTAATTCCTGCAGCTGCTGCCGGTCATAATCGCTGTCCGCGTTCTTGCTTCCGCCGTTCCTGGGATTCCCGCCTCCCGAACCGCCGCCATTTCCGCCTCCGGCGCCAGGATAGGGCGATCCGATACCGCCCATGTGAATCCCCGTGCCGTTTCCGCCACCGCTCCGGGGATTAGCGGGGTTGTCAGCGTTGGTTCCGCGCGCTTCTCTCATTTTGTCTTGCGCATCGTCACTGTCGTCCACGTTGAACTTCCACGACGCAAACAGCTGCTTCTTGTCCGGCACCACCATCTCGGGTTGCACCGCGGGCCCGGGTGATCCTGCGCGCGGATCACCAGAATCCGCGCCGGGCCGGATCGGCCCCGGAGGCGCCTGCGCCGCCGCGACGCTGGAAAATATGGCGCACGCGCCGCACAGCATCGCGCCCATCGCGACAGTTCGCGCCAAAACCCAGATTGGATTACTCGTAGTATTAAAAGCCATATTAAAAGTCCGCATCACTCTCATCGTCTTGCTTATCCTCGTGCCTGGTATCATCGCCGCACTTCGTCGCACGCCGCAGTCTCGCCTAAGGCCACAAATACACCGTCTGCCAATAGGGATGCAAAAAAATCCCGGCGGGATGCAACGCCCGACCGCCCGCTCCGGGTCCCCTCTATTGCCCGCCCCCGGCACTTGCGCCGCGCGCCTGTACCCTCTGCAGTAAAGCCATAAACTCCGCGCGCTTGTTTCCGCCCAACCCCACGCCTGCGTATGCCATGTGAATCAATTGCTGATTCGCCCGCCCGCCGTCGTACACCCACGGGAAGGGACTCACCGCCCCAATCGCCCAATAAAATTCCGCCTGCGCGCCCTGCAAATTCGTCGGCAAATTAAAATGCGCCGACGTCCCAGGATTCACAGGATTCACCCGCTGCGCCGAAAACACGTACCACGTCATCCCCGGCGAGGTGGCCCGTTCCATCGGGGCCAGATAGAACTGCGCTGTCATTCCGTAAGCCCGCGGCCCTTCATTCGTCTGCACAAAAGTAATCCCGGAGCTCACCTGCGCCCCGAAAAACCCTTCCAGCGTCACGTCATGCCGGCAAGCGTAGGACACCTGCAGAACCGGCGGCGCATCGCTCGCAGAATTGTTCGGCGAAGGCGCGAAACTCGCCCGTGCGTTGTTCGCCATCGCTTCATTGATGCAAGCCGCCGAAGGAGGGAAGAGATAATAAAACAGAAAATCAACCATGCTCATTCCCGAACCGCTGGGCATGTGCAATTGTCCGTCCAGCCAGTTGGCGTCGTGCCCCAGCAGCGGATTGTCAGACGTTGCGAATTCCACTATCGCATTCGCCTGCAAATTCTGCAGCGCCAGAATGCCACCCATATGAAATGGCGGCGCATAAGAAGCCAGCGCCGCCGGCGCGTCGCCCGCCTTGAATTCACTCCACGCCACGGGCAGCTGTACCGACACTCCGTTCGCGATTCCATGCTCAATCGTTCGCGCCGCGCTGTCACCAGCCGCCGCCCCAGCCGCTACCTGCGCGCCCGTCGTGTGCGCCAAAGTCGCCGACGCCAGCAACACCGCCGTCGCTGCCAGGAACCGTACCGGTCTGTCCAGCCTAGTCTTCATTTTCGCCGCAGCTCCGCAAACCTCGTCTGTCATCGAGTGTGCCAGCATACCGCGCCAAAAAGAAGCCCCTCCGCCAAACTTGTAGACGCAGCGCGCAGTCGTTAACCACAGGAGAAAACACCGATCCCCCAGTGGGCAAAACGCGAACGAGCACACCACCGCCCCCGGGCCTTTCGGCCCGGAAGCGATGTTCAAATATTTATAATTTGTCTTACGCCTTCTTGGCGGACTTGCGGCGTCCACGTCGCTTCGTCGGCGGCGTGGCGGGTGGCTCGCCCACCAGCTCAGCGGACCAAATTGCAGTTACAAACTTCTTCAAGCCATGATCGTCAAAATCAATCGTGGTGCGCTCGGTGTTCGACTCTGTCACCACGCCCATCCCGTACTGCTCGTGCCGTATGGACTGCCCTTCAACCAGTGTCTGCACAGCTCCCTCCGTGGATGATTATGACTTCAACTCCAAAAACTCGCATCGTCGCGACACGCTTCCGCCCGCCGCTACGCCCTACCAGAAGTTTGTCCTGCGATTGCTCTCGAAAACGACAGCGGCCGGATTCGCCCCTTCCAACCGCATTTCCGCGGGCGCCCCACACCGCTGCCGGCTACACCACGCCCATCCAGGCAAAAAAAACGAAACACATCCAGCGACCGCGCGGGACTTGCGCTTCCCAGGCCCTGCACCAGCTCGCAACGGGTGCGCTCAGCAGCCAATCCATTCAGCGCACCACCCGCTCACCGCGCCAGGACCGCCCAAACTCACACTTCACTCTGAAGATTTTGGCAGACTTACAGGCCGACTACGTTCTCCGCCTGCAGACCTTTCGGTCCCTGCTTCACTTCAAATTCCACCGCCTGACCCTCGTTGAGAGACTTGTAACCCTCGGACTGGATCGCGGAGAAATGCACGAACACATCCTCGCCCGATTGGCGCTGGATGAACCCATAACCCTTGGCCGCATTGAACCACTTGACTGTACCTTGCTCTCTGCTCACGGAAACTGCTCCTAAATTATTCATCAGGTGGCTCTTAGCCACCAGGAAGGCTGCCTGTCGCCCGGCCCGTGTCTCCCCGCACAAAAAAAAAGCCGTCGGACGTTTGCCCGGCAGCCATTCCCAGCACGCGTCAAAAACGGACCACAAAGCAACAAACGCACACTTACCTTACCACGTTTCGCGCGTCGCCGCAATCCCCACCCTGCCGCCCTAACGGGACCGCACCGCTCCGCTAAAATTGCAAATTAAGCGTTCCGATCAACACGCGTGTCGTATCTGAATCGAACAACAAAGCCGTATTCGCGTCAATCGCGTAATACGTCAGGTTATAGGTCACGTTCGGATTCATGCCCTGAATCACTGCCGTACCGCGTCCACTGGTCGTATCCGGCGCGGCAATCGTTGTGTTCGTCGTGAACACCGGATCGCCCAGGAAGACTGCGTTGAAGTTATTAATGTCGATCATTCCCGAAACCGCCGCTACTCCGGTCCACGTTACCTGCCCCGATAGATTCTGCTGATAGAGCGCCGGAGCATTATGGAAAATTCCCTGCCCCGCCAAGCCAAATGAAAAATTGCCCGTCAGAGCGGAGGGAATGACCGTCTGCGCAAAAGCCACTCCGGTGCTAACCGCGGTCGCGTCCAGTTCCAGCATCACCGCGGGTCCGGCCGCCGACTGATACATCGCGAATTCCTGCGTCGTCGAACCGGGCCCGGCGGCGCAGGTTCCGCTCGCCGTACTTAGCCGCAGATCAATTCGCCCGCTCGTCGGATCGACCGTGTAAGTGCATGTGCCCAGCGTCGTATCCGCTGTCACCGTCCCCGCGTTATTGCTGTCGATCACCCCGCTCGTCCCGCCGCTGCCGCTCGAAACAAACACTCCGCCCGCTGCGTACGCTCCGGTCGGCGACGTGCCGCCCGCCGTAAAGGGATAATTGCCGCTCGGAAGGCTCGCAGCATTGAACGAACTTCCCGTCGGCGCAGCATACGCATCGCCACCGAGATAATTATTGCTGTCGATTTCAACCAAGTGCAACTGCGTGCTCTGTTCCGATGCCGTCGTATTCACGATGTAAAATGCGTACTGCATTGAACCCGTCGTCGTGCTCGTAAGCGTCAGCGTTCCGCGCCCGCTGCCCGGAAACGTCGCGTCCATCGTGTAGGACCCCGCCAGACTCCGGTCCCCGGTCGAAACTCCGCCCGCGGGATTCAGACTGTTATTCACGTCGAGAATTGGACTCCCGCCCGTAACCTGCCCCGCGCCATTGGCAGAAAATTTACCCGCCATGCCTTGAGGAAAGAATGCCGCATCGGCCCCCGCAACACTAAAAACATAAGGACCGCCGAGCGCCGTCAATGCGGTCGTCAAGCCATTCAAATTCTGCTGATCGACCGTTCCGCTTCCTGTGTTATTGGCATCAAAGCGCGTCAGCGCGCCGTGCTGGAAATTCGCCATCGCCAGTTGCCAGGTTTGCGCGGTTCCTTGTCCGGCGCCAGAGCCCGATCCCACGCTGACCTTCACGTTGGTACGGCCGTCCGGACCCACCGTATAGATTCCAGTGATTGGCGCCTGCTTTACCACGCCTGTCGAAAAACTGTCGCTGTCCTCGACGCCACTGACGATGTGACCTTGCCCATCCGCCTGAAAACTTCCCGCCACTGCCAGAAAACCCGCACTGTTGTTGCCGGAATAGGAAAACGTGAACGGTCCTGTCAAAGAAGCATCGGAAAATTGGATCGTCGCAACAGAAGTTGCCGTTGTCGTCCCGTTCTGCGCCGTAATCGTCACCATCCCGCCAGGCGGCGGTGAAGGAGGCGCCGTGTACAGCCCAGTGCCCGGATTGATCGAGCCGATGTTTCCCCCTTGCGTCGAAGAAACCGACCACGTAACCGCCGAGTCGTTCTGGTTATTCAAAATCGCGCTGAACTGAAAAGTCTGCCCCGCGGCTATTGTCGTGGTCGTGGGATTGACAGACAGTCCCGACCCTATGCCAATCGTCGCAATCGCTGTGTTCGACGTAATCAAATTCGTGTTCGTAGTAGAACCTGGCACCTGCGGGGTCGTCGCCGTAATGTTCACTTGGCCGCTGTTGGTATTCGGCACCACAGCGGGCGCAGTGTAAACGCCCACCAGTGCGTCCAGCGTCGAGGTCTGAATCGTTCCAATGCTCGAATTTCCGCCAGCCACTCCATTCACGTACCAGGTCACGATCGTCGTCGTGGTGCTGGTGTCCGTGGTATTTGACAGCGCCACCTGCGCTGTGAATTCTACCTGTTCGTTAATTTGCACCGTTGCCGACGCAGGCGAGATTGTTACCGAAGTCACCGTGATCGTTCCACCGTTGCCACAAGATGAAATCCCCAGCAGGCACGCCAGCGCCACGGGCAGCAGCAATATTCCCCGGATCCGTTTCCGCATCGAGCAACCTTCCCTTCCTGCCTTATTCGCGCCTGGACCAGCCCTGCGCACCATTTCGTTTTCCATCTGTCCGGCTTCGGCTCGCGCCGCCATGCCCGTCATTCGATGTCTGCTCTGCTGTCTGGTCATTTGCCTCGGCCCGCTCTTCCGCTGCGTTGCTTCCGGCGCATCGCTCCCGGACGCACACGTCGATTCCAGTATTCCCGTTCAGAGAGAAAAAGTTCCCATGCTTAGAGGTAAGCGCGCAAGATTCGGTTGCACGTCAATTACTTGTTCGGCGAGCCCCCGCACCCCGTAAGGCGGCAGTTATCTTACATCAATCGCTTCCGTGTCACACCCGCAATCGCCGCCCTGACGATGCGACGAGCATCGTCATCCTGAAGCCGGCGCCGCTCTGCTTCCTGTCGGCCGAAGGATCTCTCCCGATCTCCCGCCTCCGCCTCGTCCCAAACCTCGCACCCGTTTTCACGGTGCCGCTACTGCGGCAGCGCCGAGCTGCCATAAAACGCTTTCAGCAGGATCACTCCCCCAACCGTTGCCGCCGAGATGCTCAAAAGGGTTCCAATCAGAAAATACTCCGCGAACTGCTCGCGTTTGAACTCCGGATAGCGCGCAATGGACTTCGCCGCCAGAATCAATCCCGCCGTTGCCGGCGAATGCAGAAATAAAGCCGTCATCACCAGGAACCGCTCCAGCCACCCAATATACATTCCCGCATTACTCAGTTCCGCCCGCGACTCCCCCGCCTGCAGATGCTTCAGCAGCGGCCTGGTCATGAACCGGATCAGGTATCCCCCGCCAAAAATAACCCCCACATAGACCACCATCGCCAGTAGCACGCGATCGCTCGGCGTCTGTAGCCGCTTCCATCCACGCAGCAGAATTCCCCCCGGCCCCACCCCAGTGATCCAGCACGCCGCCACGACGATGGTCACGAAATGCATCGCCTGATCCACCAGGAATGCCACAGTGCCTTCGGCCAGCGTCGTGCGCCGCGCCAATCCTATCCTGATCCCGTCAATCGCCAGGTGTAGTAGCGTCAACCCCGCCACCACCGCTAGAAATCTGGCCGCATAGGCCACCGCCGGCACGAAAAAGCCCGTCAACACCGCCGCGCACGCGAAATAAATCGCCCCGTGTTTCCAATATCCCATCACCCGCCCGCTCTTCTTCTGCTCTACTAGCGCACTGGTCTGAAAAACAAAATCCGCCAGCAAATGTGCCAGCACAAGCGCCAACACCGTTCTCATCACATTTTCCATCTCATTCCACCACTTGCACGTTTTTGTACAACTTTCTATTCTTGTACGTTTTCATGCAATCGACCCCCATCTCTCCTCCAGCAGCACTTTCATCCCCCTCATCGTCTCTGCCACTTGCCAGTAATATCCTCTCTTCAAATTCCGCGACACCGTCGACACATCCAAGCGCATCGCCTTCGCGGCGTCCTGCAGCCTGCGCTTCTTCCGGACCACCGCGATCGTTTCCCACTGCTTCTCGGTAACTCTTAGCAGCAGGGTATCCTGCAAAGCATAAATCAGATTCGCCGTGGAATCGAACGTTGCATCCTTCGTCTTAAATCCCGTCAAAACCCTGAATTTATTTCCTTCGCCTTCCTTCACGCTCTCCAGCGCGATGCGTGCGAATTGAAATGCCTCGCCCCCCAGCCGATTCACCGGCCCGCGCACTTTCCCCGGCACGGTTCCGATGCCGATCCCCATCCGCAGCCGCAGCGGCCTCAGCAGCTCCCGCAAATCGAAAATCACTTCCGGCAACCGCGCATACGAACTCACGATGGTTTGAAACTCATCTCCTGCCGTTACCGCATACGGCAGCCGGATGTGCTTCCCTCGCAAATGCGCGCGCGACGCCGTCTCCAGCCTCCGCCCCAGCAGCGCCCGCAAATCTATCCGCGCCCTCGAGCCCACCACGTCGGCGATCAGCACCGCATACCCTTTTTCCTTCATTTCCCTCACCTTGTACGCTTTCGTACAATTCTACCATTTTGTACGATTACGTACAACCTACAAACCCACTGCATTTTCCCAATCCGCGCCTCTCCTGCTCGCGACGATTTGTAATTCCCGTCATCCCAGCCGCTCCCTCCCCTGCTGGCGCCTCAATGAAAGCGCTCTCCTCCATAGGTGAAATCCACCAGCCCGTCGCGGTAATCAATCTTCATGTCCAGCAGGAACAACATCGCGAATCCCAGCACTCCGGAAACTTCCGTGCCAGTCGCATTGCTGATGTTGGTCAGGTCAAACGTCACCAGGTCCTGCCTCTTCTGGTAAAAATGCGAAAACTGCAGCTTCACCTCGCTCGCCCGATACACCTGCTTCACGTTCCCATTCAACCCCTTCACCTGCGTATTTTCATCGCGGCTCAATTTCGTCACTTCCTTGGCCGCGGCCGGTGAAAGCGTATCGTCAAACGATCCCGTATCAATCAAAAACAACTTCGCGGCTGAATCGTTCACCCGCGTCGGTATGAGCATGTCGTGGCCAATCAGAAATATCCTCGTGTAATCCTTCATTTCCGGTGGCACGTACCGGTCGCGAAAATGCCTCACGCCCACCGACTTCGTATCCAGGCTCGTCGTCGTCGCCGGCTCGTCCGGAATGGACGGCAACGGGCTTAGTTTGAACTTTGCATTGGGCATGTCCACATCCACCAGAAAATGCCGGAACACGTCCGCGCCGATCAGCCCGTCATCCCCCAGCACCGACCGCCCCGTGGCCACCTCTACGATACAGCCTTGAAATTCCAGTTCCCCGATCTGAATTTTCTCGGCATAACCCACAAACCCGGTCGCGGCTCCCTTATCTCCGATGCCCTGGATCTTTTCATCCACGATCGGCTTGATGCCCGCCTTCGCCGCAACCTTGCTGTCTACCAGAATTCCGCTGGCGCCCGTATCCAGCATCAGCCGTGACGAAACCCCGTTCAGTTTCACCATCAGCCCGTAACCACGAATGTTCTGCGGGCCGTAAAGCAGCGGCTCCAGTCGCGTTTCGGTTTTTGTGACGTTTGTCACCATGCGGCAATTGTGCTCCTGCGCGTAGTTTTCATTTTCCATCACGGCCAGCTCCTGCTCTAAATTCTCCCGCGATTCAGCGTCATCGTTCGTCGCTCCGGCCAGGTAACCCTTCAGGAATTGCACTCTCTCCGCGCCGCTCAAGGTCTGCATGTAAGCCCTGCGGATGTCCGGATCCTGCGGGTCGATCTTATACGCCTGATCAATATCGTCCTTGGCCCGCTTGAAATTCAGCGTTGCCCAGTAAATATGCGTCAGCCCCAGAAAAGCCCGCGCGTCCAGATTGCAGTTCCGCAGCGGCTTAAAGAAAAGCTCCTCCGCCTCGGCCAGCTTCCCCTGCCTGTAATACACCTCACCTAAAGCCACCATGGCAGGGGCGCGATCGGGCGTCAACGCCACTGCCTTCATCGCCGCGTCATACGCTTCGGCAACCTTGTGCTGTTTCAAATAGACGCGCGCCAGCCCCGCATAAGCCCCCGCCGCCTCGCTGCCGCCGCCTGCTATCGCCGTGCTGTACATTGGGATCGCTTGATCAAATTTCGCGCTGCGGTATAGCGCCTGCGCCGTGAACAGCGCCGCCGAAAGCGGCGGATTTGTCGCCTCCGTTACCGGACACACAATGTGCCCGGCCTTCTGCCCCGTGGAGGGTTGACTGGACGCTTGCGATTGCGTCTGTATTGGCGTCGGCGCTGTCGGGGTTGACGCGGACACAGACGCAGTGGCAGAGGTAGCTGGAACCGCTTCCCGTGCTTGATCGCTCAAATCCAGCCTCGCCCGCATGCGCGCACCCGTGCCCGCCGTCACCAGCAGCAGACTCCCCGCCACCAGCGCCCGAACCATCCAACTCCAAATCTCGTCACGCAGCATCAGGCCTCACCGCGATCTTCCGCCCGCTCGAAGAATCATCGTAGCTGTTTCTAGCCACCGGCCATTTGTCAGCATCCGCTGCCTTTTTCACTCGCCCATTTCTCCCGCACCCGCGCCGACCGACGAATTCTGTAGTTTCCGAAAAGGCTCAAACCCGTCCCTTGGAGCTTTCCAGAATAAAACAAAACACCTGTTATCAGTAGGTTACAAAACACTGCCCTAGTACTAAAACCCACTCCTGCCTGAAGTACTATTAGAATGTGACCTTTACCCTAGTGTTCCATTCTGCCCCACATCTTATTATCAACCTGTCGGAAAAGCCTTCCGACGTGAGGCCTGTACCGCATGAGTAAGGCGTCCCGAATGTTTCGTTCTAGGTCGAACCGCGGCGGCAATCTCGCCGTCCGCCCGACCGCGCAGCTGGACGTTCCCACATTCGCCGAAGCAGACCTGAGCTCTTGCCTTGCCGCGATGTACAACTCTTCTACCACGTCCTTCCTCGAGGAAGTCTACGCTGGAATAACTCCCGCCGCGCCCTTTGCCGACCAAGCCGATCCAACCTCCGGCGATCACGCGCTGCTCCGCTTCACTGCGAAATCGGTTGCCGACGCCGCGCAATCCGACGACGTCCTGGCCATCCTGCTCCAAACCATAGACGACTCCGCCGCGCACTCAGACGATTTCAGCAGCGCGGCTGCCGTCGTCGCCGCCGCCTTTCAGGACGACGCCACCATCATCACCGCTGCCTCGACCGATTTACACCGCGCCGAGCTTTTCATCGTAGAAAAGCCTGTCGCCCCCGTTCGCCCTGCCGCTCCCTTTCTCACCGAAGTTATGGACCTGGAGGCCATCGCCGCCTCAGCCCGCGAATCTGCCGGCACGTCCAGCAATCCGTCCGACTGCAATGACGGCGAAGATCCGCGCGCCTCGGAAGTCGTCGCAGAAATGAGCGCAGTTGCCGAAGAATTCGTCGCTGAACAGCGCCACCACGCTCCCGCCGCCACGGGAGCGTCCGCGCACGAGCGCCCGCAGGATCGCCGTCAGAAACGCCGCGCCCTCATCTCCGCTCCCATTCGCGTCCGCACCGTCGTCGCCGAATGCACCGGCAACCAGGAAATTGCCACCACCTTCGACGTTTCACGTTCCGGCATTCTCTTCCACACCCAGCTGGATTGTTATTCTCGCGGCATGCAAGTCGCCGTCGTATTTCCCTACAGCAAATCTCCCAAGGCCGTCCACAACGAGCAGAAGGGACGCGTCGTACGCATCACCGAACTAGGAGACGGCCTCCGCGGCGTCGCCATCACTTTCACCGCCGCGCCCGTCGAAGACGTCTCCGCCGCACTGGAAGCCGCGCAGCAGGCCGCCTACAACGATATCTACGCGCCGCCCGCACCCGCTGAAACAGTCACAGGGCCGGAGAAAAAGCCCATGGTTCTCGCGGTGGATTCCGATGCGCGGCTCCGCGAGTCCCTCAAGATGTACCTCGAAAACGAAGGCTACGACGTCATCGCCGTCAGCAACGCCACCGAAGCCCGCGAAGTGCTCGATCTGTTCACTCCTTCACTGCTTGTCGCCGAAGTCGAAGGCCAAGGCGTCGAGCGCCCCGGCTATGATCTCTGCGGCCATGTGAAGGCCACCTGGCGCTTGCGCGCCGTGCCCGTCGTCCTCACTACCTTTTCTGCATATCCCAGTGATTATTCCCAAGCTCACTCGCTCGGCGCCATCGTCTGCATGGCCAAACCCTACAAACAGGAACGCCTCGGCCACATCGTCCGTCTTCTGGCTCCTCTCCCCGAACACATCGAAAACACCGCCGCGCCGCATACCCCCGACCCCACGCGCATTCCCGGCCGCGATTTCAGCGCCCACAGTGGCCGCGACCGCAAAGACAGCGCCAGCAAATCCCTCTTCGGTAAACTCCTCAACAAACTCCCCGCTTTCCGCTAGCCTCTCAGCTGTTGACTTCTCGACTACATCATCGAACATGACTACGTAGGCCTTTCGCCCGTAGTTTTGCCCTGTACCAATACTGTCCTCTGAACACGTTGACGCCGCGTGTCTGCCGCACTATCCTCTCGCCCATGATGAGTGTTCGCGTATTCTCGATCTACTGACGCGAACTGCAGTTTCAAGTCGTTCCACAAGTTATTGCCCAGCCTTATAACTTCGGAAAAACAGTAGCCGGGAGTGTGTTCGTTTTCTCCCGCGGTCCCGTCAAAGGGGGTTTCAATGACAAGCTTCACTCGATCTCTGTCTATTTCCTTGCTCGCATTGCTCGCGCTGGCCACTACCCTGCGCGTCCAGGCTCAGAATCGCGATGGGTCGCGCGGCGATGGCCGCGGCGGGGACACCACGCCCCCCAATTCGCCCACTGGGGCCCAGGATCCTGGCCCGCGCGCCGGCAATGTCAACGCCGGTACTCCGCTCTCCAGCCTCAGCCCGGCGCAGCTTCAATTCTTTCAGGACGGCTTATCTCGCTTCCTGCAAGTCGACTCCGTCAGCGGCAACATGGCGGGCGAACCAGGCGTCGGTCTCGGTCCCGGCTTCAATTCCAACAGCTGCGCCAGTTGCCACGGACAGCCGGCCGTCGGCGGCTCCAGCCCCAGCACCCAGTATTACCCCTTCGTCGGGCCCAATCCGCAAGTCGCTGCGGCCACTGATTATGGCGGCGCGAATTCCGTCCCCTTCTTCATCACTCTCGATGGCCCCGTACGCGAAGCCCGCTTCCCCTTCGCGGTTTCCGCCAGCGGCAACATCACCAACACTGCGGACGGTGGCGTGCACGACGTCTTCAGCATCGCTGGCCGTCAGGACGCCGAAGGCTGCGTCATGCCCCAAGCCAACTTCGAGCAGATGAACAAGATCGGCAACCTCATCTTCCGCATCCCCACTCCGACGTTTGGCGCGGGTCTGATCGAAAACATTCCGGACGCCGCGATTCTTGCCAACATGGCCGCCAATGCCTCGCTCAAACAGCAACTCGGCATCTCCGGCCATCCCAATTACTCCGGCAACGACGGCTCCATCACCCGCTTCGGCTGGAAAGCTCAGAACAAGTCTCTGGTGATTTTTTCGGGCGAGGCTTACAACGTCGAAATGGGCGTCACCAATGAAGCCTTCCCGAACGAACGCGCCAACCCGCCGTCCTCCTGCATCTACAACCCCACACCCGAGGACGAGACCAACTTCTCTAGCTCCGGCCCTGCAATTCCCAGCGACATCGTCGAATTCTCCAACTTCATGCGCTTCCTCGCTCCTCCCGCTCCTTCGACGACTGGAATTCCTGGCAATCCGTCAGCGCAGTCCATCGCTGCAGGCCAGGCGATCTTTACCCAGATCGGCTGCGTCGCGTGCCACACTGCGTCTCTCCAGACCGGACCCTCCAATCTCACTCCGGGTCTAAGCAACCAGCAGGCCGCGCTGTACTCCGACCTGCTCGTCCATAACATGGGTTCGGGTCTTGCCGACAACGTCTCTCAAGGCTCGGCCGGTCCCGAGGAATTCCGCACGGCTCCCCTCTGGGGCGTCGGCCAGCGGATATTCTTCCTCCATGACGGTCGCTCGGGGCCAGCAAATGGCGGCTTGCTCAACGCCATCCAGGCCCACGCCAGCTCGGGCTCGGAAGCCAATCGCGTCATCAACCAGTTCAACAACCTAAGCCCCAACCAAAAACAGGAACTGCTGAATTTCCTCCGCTCCCTCTAATAAAAAAAACGGTGCGGCACACGCAGCCAGCAACTCCCTCCCGCGTGTGCCGCACCGCACTTCCTGCCCATCTTCCGATTGGCGTTTTTTCACCGTTGCCTGCGGCCCGTGCAAACCCCCGCAACCGCAAAAACGCGGAAAAACCGCCGAACGGATAGCACGAACCTTCACTGTTCAGATTCAATCATTTGCGCCGATTTCTAACCGTGGGCGCCATTGCCAGACCCGCTCTCGTTCATCTGTTTTAATCTCCGCTCGTGTGGAGTGCGAAAGGGCGCCAAAGACAGCTCTGTTCGAGGACGGATTTGGTGCTGAACCGGTTCTAGCTGGCCGAAACCGCACTAGGACCTGTACCGGTTGATGAGGCGCAGGTTCCATGTTTTGGAATCGCGGTGCTTGCCGTGCGATCACGCTTTTAACTGATGACTCCGGTTCACCCCGCCTGTGCCTTATACTCGCGCAATGGCGATTCGCCCCGCACGCCCTGGACGCCGTTCGAATTCTCTGCTGATCGCATCGCTAATTATCGTCACATCCCTGCTCGCGGCCAGCGATAAACCCAAACCCACACTAGAAAATTTCTACGTCGTCACCCAAGCCATCTTCCAGACCGGCCCCAAATGGGTTGACCACATCCTCGAAGTCCGCCCCCAAGGCGTCACCGACGTCGAAGTTCGGGAAAT
Organism: Candidatus Acidiferrales bacterium; assembly: GCA_035602855.1. Classification (GTDB taxonomy): domain Bacteria; phylum Acidobacteriota; class Terriglobia; order Acidiferrales; family UBA7541; genus Palsa-295. Next base: position 13,883 of record DATNLN010000173.1, on the reverse strand, counting down.
CCGCATCGCTCCCCTTAGTCCCGTGTGCCCCCACCGCGTAACCGTCCGCGCCATCGAACGCGTCGTCCCCAACACCACCGTAAGAAAAGTCGCGCTGCACTTCGACCTCTGCGCCTTCACTGAAGACGACGTCGAATCCATGATCCAAGCCGCCAGACGCAAGACCGCTCCCGCGTCCGACGACGATTCCGCCTCACAAACGATCGTCGCCCGCTGCGGCACCAAGCAACGGGTCTTCGAGCTTCCCGACCAAGCGTCTCTGCGTTTCGAGGCCCTTACTCTCGCCGACACCCGTCTCGCCGCCTTCTGGACTCTCGCCGCAACAGTAGAATCCCACACCTTCGGCGACGATTTCTCCCTAGCCCAACTGACCCCTGAGCAAGACCGCGAAGCCCAAGCCCTCGGCGCGAAACGAGTCCCCGAAATCAAATCCGGAAAATACGACCAAGCCTTCGCCGATAACACCTGCCCCTACGCTGAATGCCCCGATCACAACGCAGCCAGCGCCCTGCAAGGCTATGCCGGCCCCATTTTCGCCTGCCCCGAAAAATAAAAGTTGCAATCGGTGGGGGAAGTTCCCTGGCTATGGCGGGCCGGCTTTGGCCGGCAGAGTGCGAGGGCGCCCAACTGCAGAGTTGGTGTGGCGATTTGCTCTGCGTTTGTATTCTCGGGGCTGCGGTGTAGCGACCGCAGCCCGGCGACATTCTGTGCTGCGCGACCGGCTGCGCTGGCGCCCGTCTCAAGCGGTCCGGTGCTTCCAACAGACGCGTCAGGTTGTGGGCGATCGCGGCTAAGCTGAACTCCACCGCACGCGCGCCAAACCTCGCCGACGAAACTGCCGATTCAGCACTCCAAACACCGGGTCCACAATTGATTTGCGTTGCCCCGCCCAACGCGCGCCCGGCCGGCTCGCGCGTTCGTCCCTGAAAGCCTCCGCGCCCGCGCCAAGCCAGTTCTCGCGCGCTGTTTGGTGTCTGGCACGAAGGAATCGATCCCCGGCGCTTGCATCTGACGCACATTCGCAATCGTGAAAAATCCGCTGCGTGCTAGGCAAAAAAAAATGGCAGGTCCCGCGTATCGTGCGGGACCTGCCCAACTCTAAATATAAAACTTCCTCAGCACTTACCTGTTTGCGACCAACTCCCGCACCTGGCTGGCAAAGGTTTCGGCGGTAACCTTCTCGCCATGCCAGGTGTTCGTGCGATTGAGGGGATAAGCGAAAACTACAGTCCCGGAACTCCGTTCGATCAGCTGCAAAGTCGGCGTCTCATTCGCACGCTTCACGGTCTTGCCGGCCGCGTCTTCGCTGCCCCAATAAAGGTGCAGCACATAAGTCGCGTGCGCATCGCTCACCACCGGCGCCAGCGGCACATGCTTCCGCGCAAACGCCACCGACAGGTAACCGTCCAACCCCTGCATGGGCTCGATATATACCGAAGGACCCAGCGCAACGGGCGCCTTTACCGACGGATCAGCCAAAGCCGGCGCTGAAGCATAAGCGTAACTCGGCACTCCAGCATAAGGCTGCGTCTGCGCCACGGTCGTCGGCTCGACGGCGCTAGTTGCCGAACCGGCCGCCGCAGACGAAACAGCATGACACGCCATCCCGTTCACATAGGCCTCATCGGCGCCAATATAATTCCCCGATCCACCCAAATTCCGGCACTGCATCTGCAGGGTCACCGACTGCTGGCCCTGCGCGGCCCCTGCCCAAATCAACCCTGCGACCAACAATGAAGCTGCGGCTCTCATGGCGGTATTTCCTCCAACAGCAGAATGCGTGAAGCGAACGCGCGCGGCAATATTACGAACGTACCATTCTGAAGCACCGCTTCCAACGCGCTAGTAGGGCCTTTTGCACTGCTCCGGCACATCTTGCGACATCACTGTTCGTCGTCGCGCTCGATCGCATGGTTTCACCGCTCACGGTCCGGGATTCGCACTCGCATCCACCGATCCGCCGCCCGCGCCGGCGACAAAGTATCCCAGCCGCGTCCGCACGGTTACATCCGGGCGAGCTACCGTAACTTTGATGGTGTGGAAGCCGGCACTGCGCTCGACAGTCGGCGCGTAGCTCACAATGTACTGCGCGTGCAGTTCGCTGCCGATCTGATCCAGCGCAGACCGAACCGTGCGATCGCGCAGCGCCCGATAATGTACGCCCCCGGTCGCGGCAGCAGCCACAGCCAGCTGATGATTACTTATTTCATTTGTGCCGCGCGTGATCAGCCAGATCGCTGCGGGCATCAGATCAAGTGTGCCGCCCGGCGCTCCTCCGTTCCCTGGTATCTGCATCGCTCCAGGACGCGTGGGTCCGGAAAACACCCCCGGCGGATACTGGATGCCCTGGTTGGGCGGCTTGGCACCGAAGCGCAGGTCCGCCGTGCTGCTGCTCGGTCCAATCGCGTAAATCGCTATGTTCGCGAGCTGCGCATTGCGCAAGACGAGCCCAAGTTTCGCATCGCTCCCAATATCCTGCGACTCCCCCACGATCAACATCACTCGCCGATAACTTATCGGCCTTGTTTTCAACTGCTCCACGGCTTCGGCCATCCCATCGTACAACCGCATCTCCGGCGCTTCGAATTTCACTTGCGCGATCGCCTGCTGCACGTCGTCGTGATCGTGTGTGACCGCCTGCCGCACATCTACTGTGCTGTCGTAGGTGATCAGCGCCGCTTCGCCGTTCAGCGCCATCACCGTTTCCGTGAAGATGCTGCCCATCCCGTGAATCACCGGCGCCATCATTTCTACATGCGAACTGGTCTCAATCACCAGCGCCACCGCAAGAGGATCGCCGCCCATGTCCCAACGATCAATCGTTTGCTCGACGCCATTCTCGAACACATGAAAATCTTTTTGCGCCAGGTTCAGTACCGGCCCGCCCCGTTTATCCAACACGGTTACCGGAGCAATTACCTCCTCGGTGTGCACCTGAATTTTGTTTTGCGCCTGCGCCGCGCCCGTAGCCGTTGCGGTTTGAGCCCGCACATAAAACGGCAGCGCCGCGATACACACAACCATCACGCGGCCGCGGAGCCCGCCGAGTCTAACGAGTCGCCCCATTCCGATGTCGAATGTGATTCCATTCACGCGCTTGCCGTTGCACGCCGATTCTCGCTCGGCGTTGAGGGAGTGCTATCATTTCGCAGTGATTTCTAACCGGAGACCGCCAATGAATCGAAAACTTTCCATCAATTCAATCGCGGCAGTGCTGGCTGCGATCCTCTGCGCCTCAGCATTACAGGCGCAATCCCCAACTCCCTCCCCAGCCCTGCTGGTCCTCAACAAAGCCGACAATTCCCTCGCCATCATCGATCCCGCCACGCAAAAAGTTGTGGCGCGCATCCCTACCGGTGAAGGACCCCACGAAGTCGCTGCCTCCAGCGACGGCAAGCTGGCCGTCGTCACCAATTACGGCGCCAGAGATCCCGGTCACTCCCTCTCCGTCGTCGATCTGGCCGCACAAAAAGAAATCCATCGCGTAGATCTCGGCGCGCTCGGACGCCCCCACGGCATATTATTCGCGGACAATCAATTTTACTTCACCGCCGAGCTCAATAAATTAATCGCCCGCTACGATCCTGCGACCAACAAACTCGACTGGCTGCTGGGCGTCGGCCAAAATCGCACGCACATGCTGGTCCGCACAAAATATCTGAATGAATTCTTCACCTCCAACGTGGACTCCGGCACCGTCACCGCCATCGAAAAAAGTTCCGACCCCTCGGGCTGGAAGGAAACGAACATCCCAGTGGGCAAAGCCGTCGAAGGCATAGACATTTTGCCCGACGACAAGGAAGTCTGGGCCGCGAACGCGGGCGACGGCACCGTCTCCATCATTGAAACCGCCACCAGCAAAGTGATTCGCACCGTCGACGTGCGCACCAAACATTCCAATCGCCTGAGATTCACGCCCGACGGCAAGCTCGCGCTAATTTCTGACCCCGCCACCGGCGAGCTGGTAATCGTGGACACCGCCGCGCGCGCCATCAGCAAAATGCTCGACGTTGGCCAAGGTCCCGGCGGTATACTCATCGTTCCCGACGGCTCCCGCGCCTACGTAGCCCTGGCCGGCGATAACGCCGTAGCCGTAATCGACCTGCACAGACTCGAAGTCTCCGGCAAAATCCCCACCGGCCAAGGCCCCGACGGCCTAGCCTGGGCCGTCCGCCCCTGACGATGCAGAGGAAGCCGGGCAGTGATCCCGGGCTGCGGCGGGTCCAGCATGACACACGGGCAGCGGCCTTAGGATGACGATGCCCGTTGTGCGCCCCTGTGCAGTGCGGCAAAAAAATAGTCTTGCCCCACGAAAAATAAAATATTGCCCAGCACTCGCCCAACCTGCGAAAATCTCCCCGAAACTCTACGCCGCATCCCGCCATCTATCCGGGCGATCATTCAAGGAGCCACTCAATCATGGAATTCAGAACGCTAGGCCGCTCGGGTTTAAAAGTCCCGGTCCTCAGCCTCGGCACGGCCACCTTCGGCGCCGGCAGCGAAGTCTTCCGCGCCATCGGCGAATCCGGCGTTGCCGAAGCCACTCGCCTGGTGGACATCTGCCTCGAAGCTGGCGCCAACATGTTCGATACCGCCGACATCTATCACGAAGGCCTCTCCGAAGAAGTTCTAGGCCAAGCCATCGCCGGGCGCCGCGATAAAGTTCTCGTCTCCACGAAAGCGACGTTCAAAATTGGGCCTGGCCCCAATGAAGTCGGCTCCTCGCGCCATCATTTGATTTCCGCTTGCGAAGCCAGCCTGCGCCGTTTGAAAACCGATTACATTGACCTGTATCAGATGCACGGGTTCGATGCACTCACTCCCGTCGAAGAAACTCTGAGCGCGTTGAACAATCTCGTGCAAAGCGGCAAGGTTCGCTATATCGGCTGCTCCAATTTTTCCGGTTGGCACCTCATGAAATCGCTCGACGTCTGCGAACGCTACGGCTGGGCGCGCTACGTCGCTCATCAGGCGTACTACTCGCTCATCGGACGCGAATACGAATGGGAACTGATGCCTCTCGGTGTGGATCAGGGGGTTGGGTGCGTGGTCTGGAGTCCGCTCGGCTGGGGCCGCCTCACCGGAAAAATTCGCCGCAACCAGGCGCTGCACAAACAGAGCCGCCTGCACAAGACTGCCGAATTCGGACCGCCGGTAGTGAACGAGCATATATATAATGTAGTGGATGCGATCGACGGCATCACCGAGGAGACCGGCAAAAGCATCTCGCAGATCGCGCTGAACTGGCTGCTGCAACGGCCCACCGTGTCTAACATAATCATGGGCGCGCGCAATGAAGAGCAGCTCCGCCAGAATCTCGGCGCCGTAGGCTGGAGCCTCACGCCGGCCCAAGTAGCCAAACTGGACGCCGCCAGCAAAGTAACTTTGGCGTACCCCTACTGGCATCAGCGCCAATTTGAAGAACGTAACCCACCGCCCACGCCGTAACCCGCGCGCGTGTTGCATAGCGCTGGCCTCTCGGGGGCGCTACGCGTGGTTGCCGTTGATTGGGTCTTTGAGTTTGTGTCGGGCGGCTGCCCGCTACTCAAACTGTTTGCGAAACTGCGCGAATTGCTGTTTCAACTCCGTCAGCTCATTCCTCAACGCTGCAATCTCGGTTTCCAAACGCGCGATCGTGGCGTCGTCCATCGCAAGACCAGGGGAGATTTCGCTCACCGACTTGCACTTCTCTTCCCCCCGCGAATCCTCCACACCCCCACACAGCAGATGCACATACCGCGACTCCTTAGTCCCCGGCTGCCGCGGCAATACCTTCACCAGCGCAGGGTCCCGCTGCATTAACTTCTGTAATCCCGCCTGCACATCACTTAACTCCTCAAAATGATGCAACCGCTCGCCGCGCCCGCGTATCTCGCCCGGCGTCTGCGCGCCACGCAACAAGAGAACGCACAACACCGCCGTCTCCGGCCGCGTAAAATTGAAGACCTCCTGTAGACGATGCTCGTACTTCCGCACGCGGCTATCATTCGTATCCGCAGCGCCTGCCAATTCCAACTCGGCCAGGCTGCGCAACGCCGCCGTCACCGCGTCCTCGTCCAGATTCATGACCGGCTCGCGATTGGTTTTCTGGTTGCAAGCATTTACCAGCGCGTTCAAAGAAAGCGGATAATATTCCGGCGTCGTAATCTCCTTCTCCACCAACGCCCCCAGCACCCGCGCCGCGACGTCACTCAATCGAATTTCCATGAAAAAAGATCCTCGTTCGCTGCGGACTACCCTCTAATGTTGCGCCTGCAGAAAATCGTTGTAAGAATGCCGCGCCCATCCCAGGTAATACGGATTCGCGCGATTCGCGTCATCGAGTGCTTTCAGCACCTGCGGCAGCAGCTCGCCATAATCCGGCGTGCGCAAAGCGATCGCCATTTTCGCAAGATTGCGATCGGCCAGCCCGTCATACGCCATGTCTAGGAATTTCTGGCTGGCCTTCACCGCTTTGCCCGCCTTCTGCGCGGCGCTATCGCCGTCCGCCGGACTGCTTAGCTCGTACATCATTAGAGTGACTCGCGGCACGGACGTTAATAACATCCTCCTCTGGGCCACGTCACCCTTCAGCAGTTTATTCTGTATGTCGGCGTTCACCGTCATGCCGGCCGGCCCCGCTACCGCGCCCACAGCGCGAAGAGCATCCGCCAGCCCCGGTAGAAAACGCAAATTCCCCGCACCTTTATTTTCCGGACGCTGCTGCGGTTCGACGTCCAGATGAACTCCGTCGAAACGTTCCTCGGGATGGCGCCGATTAAATTCCAAGATTTCGTGCACGTGCTCCAGCAAAGTGTCGCGATGCTTTCCCGCCTCATCTGCGTCCGCGCTCGATAGCAACGCCTCCACGCGAACGTGGGCACGATGCAGAATCCCAATCAGGTGAACCAACTCCTTCTCCTCCTGCGCCTCGCTGCGTGCCGACACCGAAACATAAACCTCGTCAACACCCTGCTCCCGGCAAAAATCGCGCAACGCCTCCGCACCCCGTGCCTGCGCCAACACCGCTGCGCTCTTCCACACCCACAACCCATGAACCGGCTGCTCCGTTTGTGCTGCCGACGCGATCGCGCAACCCGAGAGCGCCAGACAGATCCACACTCTAAGAATGACGGCGCCAATGATTTTCATACGTGCCTCTGTGTCTCTGTACCTGTCTGGCCAATCCGTCTTTACCGCCCCTCGCGCAAAATCCCCTGCAGCACTTTCAGATCCCCATCCACCTTACCTGTCGGCAAATGCGAAATATCGAGCCCCAAGATGCGCGCTACCAATGGATACAAATTCACATTCTCAAACGGCGGCACCTTTTCTCCGCGACGGATATCCGGTCCTGCGGCAAAAAAAATCGCCTTCATCTCTGCCATGTGCGCGGGATCGTAGCCGTGCATACCTGCGGGCGGCCCCGCAGGATGCATCGCGTCCCCTGCACCGGCCGGCGGCGCATTGACTCGTATCAAGTAGGGCCCGGTCGCGACGACAACGGGGTCACCCTCGCGCAAATTGCCGTCAAAATGCAATCCGGCCGGCACTTGGCCGTTGCGATACACCTTAAACTTGTCGCTCTTCCCGTCCAAAGCAGCGAACACCTTCTCGGCCGCCGCTTCCGACCGCGGATACATAAAACTTTCCGCAGATTTTTCCAGCAAGCGAGTATCGAAAGACTCACTCAAGTTGATCCAGTCGCCTTCCACCTGCGCCATTCCGTGGTCCGCGAGCACAATCACGTCCACGCGCAAATTCAGTTTGGCCACTCCCTCGACGAGCCGACCGATCTCGTCATCCACTTCCCGGACTGCCCCAGCCACTTCCGGACTGTCGGGCCCATGCGCGTGGCCTGCACTGTCCACATCGCTGAAATATAAAGTAATGAAATGCGGCCGCCGCTCCGGCGGGAGTTGCAACCAACGCAGCACTTGCTCCACGCGCTGCCGATTAGGAAATTTCGCATCATACTTCATGTAATACGTTGGCAGCGTGCTCTGAATGTCCGCCTCCGATCCCGGCCAGAAAAAACACGCCGAACGCATCCCCTGCTGCTCCGCCAGCACCCACAGCGGAGTCCCTCCGTACCATGTGCCGTCGGTTACGGTCTGTTCATCTTTGTAGCTGTAAATTTGCTTGCGCGCCGGATCGTAGAAAACATTGGCCACGATACCGTGATGCTCGGGATAAAGCCCGGTTACAATCGTGTAGTGGTTGGGAAAGGTGATCGAAGGATACGCCGGAATCATCCCCTCCGGCGCGCTAGCTCCCCGCGCCCCCACAGCATCCAGATTCGGCGAGTGATAAATGCGCGGATAGTCGTAACGAAACCCGTCCAGCGATATCAGAATCACATATGGCTTGGCCTGCTGCTCCGCCGCATTCGGTCCACGCTCAACCGTGATCGGCGCCGCCAGTGCCGCGGCGGCATTTTGCTGTGCGCTTGCCTGTTGCGCCGTGAGCATCGGACCCGGCGTAACAGCGGGCGCCAATCCCGCCGCGGCCAGCAGCCATGCAAGAAAAGCAAATCGCAGTTCTCTTAACCAATCTCGCGCGCCCCTACTCATTCCACGCTCTCCATGGAAATCGACGCGTCGGCTCTGCGGCCTCGGCGCCGCGAACATTATCTTTCCTTCCACCCCTTTTTCGTTACGTAAATTATCCCGCAAAGAATCGCGCAAATTCCCGGAAACCGCGCGCGAGCATGACTCATCTAATAGTTTGTAGCCAGCAAGGAGGCTACGCAGCACAGAAAGAGGGCCCTGTATGAAGGAAATAAACGAAGTCGTAAGTACCGAGCTTTTCCAAACCACTCTCACCGTGCGCGATTCCGAAAACATCCCTAAGCCCCAGCACACCCACAATTTGAATGAAATCCAGCGGCGTGCATACCGGATCCACGAACGCCACGGCGGAGTGTACGGCGGATATACGCTGGAAGACTGGCTGGAAGCAGAGCACGAACTGGACGAAGAGGACAAGTCTCGGTCGCCGAAAAAAGAGCAAATCCACTGACGCCGCGAAATTGCCGGCTCGCCCAAGCTCAAACGCCGCAATCGGGATAGGGTGGGCAGTGACCTGCTCACCCCCTCCCACACGACCGTACAGGCGGGTCCGCACATGGCGGTTCAGCGAGTTAGCGCTCGCGGGCCGCAGGTTCCGGTCGTCGTTCGCTACAAGAGCTTTGCCGCTCGACAGGTTTCGGGTTCGAGGCGGTTGCCGCTCTCGCTTGCACTTGCACAGCAGCCCCAACAGTTGCTGCCAACGATTGCAGTAGTCATCGTCCTTACCCCCTTAACATGTACCCTTCCTACATGGGCTCGATCATCTTCTGCTTGGCAAACATGAACGCCCTCGCAAAGTTCCGGCCAAATACACCAGAACAGGCAACTTCCCGATTCCGTAAAAACTGTCGCATTTCGAAACTCCCCACCCCTGCACGTAATTCACAACCATGCTACAATTAAACTTCCTTGCTCTCCGTTAACAACATCACGATGCGCTTCGGCGCCAGAGTCTTGTTCGAAGAGGTCAGCACTACTTTCTTCGCAGGACGCCGCTACGGCATCACCGGCCCCAATGGCGCCGGCAAATCCACGCTGATGAAGATCTTGACCGGCGAAATCGAGCCGACCAAGGGTGACGTCACTCGCCCCAAAAAGCTCGGCATTTTGAGCCAAGACCAGTTCGCTTTTGACGAGCATCGCGTGATTGACACCGTAATCATGGGCAATCGGCCGCTCTGGAAAGCTCTGCAAGAACGCGAAATTCTCTACGCCAAGCCGCACGAAGAACTTACCGACGCAGACGGCATGCGCCTGGGCGAACTGGAAGGCATCGTCGGCGAAGAAGGCGGCTACACCGCGGAAGCCGACGCAGCCATTTTGCTCGATGGTCTCGGCCTGGAAGAACCGCTGCACGATCGCAAGATGCGCGAGCTACAAGGCGGACAAAAAGTCCGCGTCCTTCTCGCGCAGGCTCTGTTCGGCAGCCCGCCTGCCCTGCTGCTCGATGAACCAACCAACCACTTGGACCTGGATTCCGTCCACTGGCTGCAGGACTACCTGCTCGAGTACGAAGGCGTGCTGATCGTCATTTCGCACGATCGCCATTTCCTGAATAGCGTATGCACCCACACCGCGGACATCGATTACGAAACCGTGATCATGTACAACGGCGGCTACGACGACATGGTGATGGCCAAAACTTCCATCCGCTCGCGCATCGAATCCGAAAACGCTCAACGCGAAAAGAAAATCGCGCAGCTTAACGAATTCATCGCCCGCTTTTCCGCCGGCACGCGCTCCGCGCAAGCCACGTCGCGCAAGAAAGAAGTCGAGCGCCTGCAGACCACCGAGCTGGCCCGCTCCAACATCGCTCGCCCCTATATCCGTTTTCAGATGGACCAGCATTCCGGCCGTCATCCGCTGGAAATCAAGAGCGTCGCGAAATCCTACGACGGCGTAAAAGTCTGGTCCCCATTTTCTGGAAGCGTCGCCCGGGGCGAAAAAATCGCGCTCATGGGCCGCAACGGAACCGGCAAGACCACGCTGCTCCGTTCGCTGCTGCGCAATTCCACTGGCTTCATTGACGACAACGATCGCCAATTTCCCGTCGACGGCGGCCAAGTCATCTGGGGACACAACGTTGCCGTCGGATATTTCGCGCAAGACCACAGCGAATCCATCACTCACGGCATGAACGCCATCGAGTGGCTGCACCAATTCAAGCCGCAAGCCACGCAGGAGGAATTGCGCGCTGTTCTGGGCCAAATGCTTTTCAGCGGCGAAGAAGCCCTGAAGCAAACCTCCGCGCTCTCTGGAGGCGAATCCGCGCGCCTGATTTTCTGCCGCCTCATGCTGCAGAAGCCGAACTTCCTCGTGCTAGACGAGCCCACGAACCACCTCGACCTAGAATCCATCAACGCTCTCAACATCGCGCTGCAGAAATACGATGGCACCGTGTTGCTTGTCACGCACGACCACGACGTAATCGACGAGGTCGCGACCCGCATCTGGCATTTCCACTCCAATAAAATCGAAGACTTCAAAGGCCCCTACGCGGAGTTCGTCGCCGCTGCAGAAGAAAAAGCCTCGTAGAGAATCGTGATTCGCGAGTAGTGATTGGCGACCAGTGAATCGTGTCACAACCTCACCTGACCGTGCTCTTTTCGCCCGCTTGGTGCGTGTGAAAACGTTGGCACGTGTCTCCCAGGAAAAATGCGCTGCGTCAGGCGAACATTTTGTCAATCGCCGTCATAGGCAGGAATAATTTCAACCGGCGGCTGCCGTCTCGCCGTCCGCCCGTGCGTCCCATCCTGCGCGTCTTTGCTTCAGGCGAACGGCGGGATCTTTGCAATTCTGATCCCTCTGCAAATCTCGACGCAGCACCTCGCTCTCTCCCAAAACGCCAAAACCCGGGGAATAAAATCACCCCCTTCTCGGTCTACACATATGAACGAAGCAAGCCAACGCAATACCGCACGCAGGCTGCCAAGTTCCAGGGAGAAACGACAATGCGAGAAACACTGATCAGCAATTCCTCGAAAAGGTTTCGCCGCTTCACCAGCAAGTCCGCGCTGGCGATCACGCTCGCCATGGCCGCCGCAACCATCGCCACAATGGCCGCCGCCCACGCCGGGGGCAACTCCAACAAGAACACCGACAATCCCGCGAACCTCGTCAGCCACGTCGCACTCGCCGGCGGCAACGTAACCCGCATGCTGCTGGTCAAGCGCAACGGCAAAGAATATCTAGTACTCGGCCTCGGCTCCTCCGAGCAAGTTGCCATGGTGGACGTCAGCGATCCGCGCCGTCCTCACGCGCTGGACTCCGCTGCGGCGGCTCCTGGAAAACCCGGCGCCGAACTCAACGTCGTCGCCGACACTCTCAGCGTCTTCGGGAAATCCGATGCCGCTACGCCCGCGTCCGCCGACCCCAAGGAACTCCGCAACATTTCCGGCGTCACCTCTTTCGTAATTGACGCCACCCACGGCCTGATCTATGCCGCGAGCAACGATGGCCTCTGGATCGTAAAGACCAGGCGCCAAGCCAATGAAGACGCCCGCCCCGACTACTATGGCGGCTAGTAATCCTCCCGCACCTGACCAAGGGTCTCGGCCTCGCCGAATATAGTCGGGCAATGCCAAGACCCTTCGCCTCTCCGCCGTCCCCCTTCACCCCACGCAGCATGGCAATGCAGTTCACGAATCACTGCTCACCAATCCGTCCTCACGAAACGCTTTATTTTTGGGGCGCGTGGGTATAGATTCCGGAGCTGCGGCGGCTACTCATGAGCTTGAAACAAAAACGGAGCAAAATGCAGGCGACGAAAACCAACGCGCGCGCGACATTTAAATTGTTTGGGCAGGCACCGATGCAGGCGACGCTGCTACATCGCAATCAGGCTGGATTCTGGATACAGGGCGGCAAGCTGGCGGAGTTTTTGGGCGGTTGCGATTTTTCCGGCGTGGAAGTGGATGTGTGCTTCCTTTCGGCGAACAAGGTGGAGTGGTACAAGGCGGCGGCCGGCGAGTAGGGCTGGTTAGACACAAACGAAACCAGAGAGGGATCCCTCACCTGCTGTTGCGGGTTCAGGCTGAAGTAGCAAAGAAAGAGTACAAGGCAGGATCGCTTACGCTACGCGTCAAAAGCAGGAAGCAGGGGACGCGGGGCGCTTCCTAGTTCGCAAAAATTTAATGCATCCCTCGCAATGGGCGCATACTCTAACGCTCCCAAACCCTCAGACCCGCACGACGATCGACAAGGAGAATATCCAATGGCGACAATCACCACCAAAGACGGCACGACTATCTTTTACAAGGATTGGGGCAAGGGACAACCGATCGTGTTCAGCCACGGTTGGCCGCTGTCTGCGGACGACTGGGACGGGCAGATGTTGTACTTCGGGAACCTGGGCTATCGCGTGATCGCGCACGACCGGCGCGGGCATGGGCGTTCCGACCAGACCTGGGGCGGCAACGACATGGACACTTATGCGGACGATTTGGCCGTGCTGTTCGAGAAGTTGGATCTGAAGGATGCAATCATGGTGGGACATTCCACCGGTGGCGGCGAAGTGGCGCGTTACTTGGGGCGGCACGGTTCGAAGCGCGTTGCTAAGGCTGCTTTGATCAGCGCCATCACACCGCTGATGCTGAAGACGGAAAAGAATCCGCTGGGTACGCCGGTGGAAGTGTTCAACGGGCTGCGGGCGGCGCTGGCGGCAAATCGGCCGCAATTCTACAAGGACATCACGCTGCCGTTCTACGGATACAACCGTCCGGGTGCGAAAATTTCTGAAGGCATACGCGAGCATTGGTGGTTGCAGGGCATGGTGGGAAGCATCAAGGGTCACTATGAGTGCATCAAGGTTTTCTCGGAGACCGATACGACAGAAGATCTGAAGAAGATTGACATTCCCGTGCTGGTGCTGCACAGCGAAGACGATCAGATTGTGCCGATTGCCGCGGCGGGTCCGGCGGCTGCGAAACTGCTGAAGCATGCAACGCTCAAAGTCTATAAGGACTTTCCGCACGGCATGCCCACGACGCATGCGGACGTGATCAATGCGGATTTGCTGGCTTTCATCAAGGCGCAGAAGACAGCGACGGCGTAACCTAACGGAGAAAACTGCATTGCTGCGAGCGAGGGCCGGCACGATCGAGCGTGACTGCGTGCTGGCTCTCGCATTTGTTTTGTTGGTTGGGTTCGCGCCTTTTGCGGCTCGCTCGGCGGATGGGCAAGCTGCGACGAGTGCGGCTGAAGCGGGCGTGGCGGTGGGAGTGCAGTATGACTCGACACACGTTTATGTGGCGCCGGCGGATTTGGACGCGTTCGTTAAGAGTGTGAACGCTACGTTTGGCGGGCAGGCTTCGAAACTTTCGGTGACGAATGTGC
>DATNLN010000170.1:0-19811 GCA_035602855.1 Candidatus Acidiferrales bacterium | reverse complement strand
CCGCCCGCGCTACAAAAGCTCGAGCTCTGAACGCCGCGAAAATCTTGCAGCCGCAAGCCTCCTGAGCGGGCGCAGTATTGCCGATTCCAAAGAAGGGGGCCATCGGGGGAACACCTTACGTGCTGACCAGCAATGCCTTAGCGTAGTCCGCTGTCCAGCGCCACGCGAACCGCGGGATGCTCAGCCGCCTGGCCGCCCGCGCACACCTCGACGACCTGTGGAAATCCTCCTCGTCTCCAAAGAATGGAATGCGCATACGAATATTTGTATGCACTTCCGCGCCCACATATCTCCGCCTCCAGTCCCGTTTCCGTAGCTGGTATTAACACAGTCACTTACCAGTACATTTATATTTTTGCAATCATGGTTACGAAATTGCCTGCGAATTCCTAGCGAGTTAGGCGCATCCCAAATGCGCCCCTATGGGTGTGTAGGTCTAGTCGGTAGCGGACGATGTTGGGCCCGTTTCCTAGTGTAATCAGCTGCGATGAGGCTCATCGGCGTGAGTGTCATAGCTTTCGCTGATCCGCCAAACGCCAGCTCGATCCCACTTCGTCTCTCAAAACCAGGAGGAGCGATGAACTTTCAGAGAGCACGCGGTGTCTTTCCATCTTCCTTGTTCACTATGATAATCCTGCTATTTATCCTCTCCGTCTCTCTGTGCCCGCCCGCGCATGCGCAGTCGACCGCGCTGCTCAATGGTACGGTATCGGACGCTTCCGGCGCCGCCGTCCCATCGGCAAAAGTTATCCTAAGGAATGTCGCAACCTCCGAAGAATGGGACACGCAAACCAATAGCGTCGGCCTGTATGTCTTTCCCTCGCTGCCACCCGGCAATTATCGAATCACCGTTACGCAACCGGGCTTTCAGACGCTCGTCGTCACCGATCTCCAGCTGAACGTCGCTACTTCGGTAACCAAAGATCTTCAATTAACCCTAGGCTCCGTCTCGCAACAGGTTCAGGTGACCACAGAAGCTCCGCTGATTGAAACTTCCACCACCGGCGTCGGCCAGGTCATCAATTCCAAGACCGTCCAGGAGATCCCACTGAATGGGCGTCACTTCGTCGATTTGAACCTGCTCACGCCCGGCACCGTCACACCCCCGGCCAATGGTTTTCTCACCGCCCCTCTGCGCGGGCAAGGCTCGTTCGCCATTAATACCGCCGGCCAGCGCGAGGACACCACCAACTGGCTGGTCAATGGCATCAACTTGAACGATCCGGTGCAGAACCAGGTCACCTTTCAGCCGCCTATCGACACGCTGGAAGAATTCAAGGTGGATAACTCCACATTCCCCGCGCAGTACGGCCGCAACGCCGGCGCCATCGTCAACATCGCCACGCGCTCCGGCAGCAATGAATTCCACGGCGAAGCCTTCGAGTTTTTCCGCAACAACGCGCTCGACGCCCGCAACTATTTCAATGATGTGGGTTCGCCGCAGGCTCCCTTCAAACACAATGAATTCGGTGGAGATGCAGGCGGCCCGATCAAGAAAAATAGAATCTTCTTCTTCCTCGCCTACGAAGGCATTCGTCAGCATCAAGGCCTCACGCTGGGCGCCATTGTTCCCAGCCAGAATCAGATCGCTACCGTGACCTCGCCTGCGGTTCTCAGCCTTCTAAAACTCGTCCCGGCGGCGAACACTCCGGGCACGGATACCACCGGAATTCCGGCGAACTTTAACGGCTTTAGCGGCGCGGCTCTGGCCAATGTCAGCCTCAACCAGGGCTCTGGGGACGTGGATGTCGAGCTGCGCCAAAGCGACCGCCTGCATTTCTATTACGTCATGCAGAAGGACTTCCGCCAGGAACCGCAGCAAGGCGGCGCTGCCGCTGCCAATATTCCGGGATTCGGTGATACCCGCAACGGTTTCCGCCAACTCCTGACCGTCGGCGAGGACCACGTATTCAGTCCATCACTCGCCAACACCATCCGCCTCGGCTACAACCGCATTCATCTGATCTTTACGCCCACCCCTTTGAATCCCGCGGACTTTGATATCACCCTGCCCCCCGGCGCGCCCGTCGGCGTCGGTATTCCCAATATCAACGTCACCGGTGACATGGATTTCGGCGGCCCGACCGGCGAGCCGCAAGGTCGCGGCGATACCACCGTCGTCCTCAACGACACTCTCAGCTGGCTGAAGGATCGTCACTCCATGGCCTTTGGCGGCGAAATCCGCCGCGCCTACAATAACAACATCGCCGAGAACGTCGGCAGTTTCACGTTTCCCACCATGGCTGATTTCCTCTCCGATGAGTCCTCCGCCTTCACCGTCTTGCTCGGAGCCGGGAACGATCGCATCCTTCAGCCGTCCTACGGCGTCTTTGCGCAGGATAGCTTCAAATGGCGCCCCAACTTCACCATCAATTTCGGCCTGCGCTATGAGTGGGATTCTACGCCATCCGAAGCTTTGGGCCGCTTTACGAATTTCGATCTCGCAACCGGCACGCTCATTCCCGCTCCCCATCCGTTCCACACCAATAACAAGAACTTCGAACCGCGCATCGGCTTTGCCTGGGATCCCTTCAAGAACGGCAAGACTTCCATTCGCGCCGCCTACGCCATCTTGAGCCAGGATCCCACCACCAACATCGTCAGCCCTCTCAGCGGCAATCCGCCCTTCGCTGTGCCTATCAGTGTCAGCTCCGCAACGAACGCCATCACCTTGGAGAATCCTTCTGCCTCCATCACCGGCGTCAGCTTGGGTCCCAGCGCGCTTGCTCCCAATTTCGACAATATGTACGCGCAGGATTGGAATCTCACCGTCGAACGCGAGCTCACTGCTTCACTGGGCCTGGAGGTTGCCTACGTCGGTATGAAGGCCACGCACCTGCAAATGACCGGCAATTTCAATCAACCGTTCGTAACGAATGGTTTCTACGACCCGACGCGTCCGTTCACCACTCTTCCGCTCAGCAGCGCGGTCCTACCCGCGCAGTGCGCCGCTCCCAATCCGCCGTGCGCCGTCGGCAATATCACCCGCATTTTCAGTCCGGGAAATTCCAATTACAACGCGCTCTGGGTCACGCTCAATAAACATCTCTCCCGCGGTTTCCAGTTTCTCGCCGCCTACACCTATTCGCATTCGCTCGATTACAGCTCGGTGAGTTCCGGCGACGCCGTTCCCCTGCAGAATGTTTACAATCCGCGCGGCGATTACGGCTCTTCTGAATTCGACGTGCGCAACCGCATCGTCGTCAGCGGCTTCTATCAGTTCCCGTTCAAAGGCAATCGCCTCGTTGCCGGATGGCAGGTCGGCGTGATCACGATGGCCCAGAGCGGCAACCCAATTACACCGCTTCTGACGATTGGTCCGGCGCCCGGCTCTTCACTCACCGTGCGGCCGGATCAACTTCGAGCCGTTTCCGGCACGGGAAATCCGGCACAGTTCTATAGCAACACGCTGCTGTGCGAGCCGTTCGCTGCGCCTCCCACCGGCGGCGCACCTGCGGTTCCAGACTGCGCCACGGCAACCAATCCCACCTACGAAGTTCCGTGCACATTTAGCGGCACCCCGACCGCGCCGGGCGGCAGCACTTACCCGATCGTCCCCGGAAGCTGCCATCCCGGAAACGCCGGACGCGATTCCCTTCCCGGTCCGGACTTCGTCAACACCGACTTCTCCATCGTCAAGAACACGAAAATCACCGAACGGCTCAACCTGCAATTCCGCACCGAGATGTTCGACCTTTTCAATCACCCCAACTTCAACAACCCCACCAACACGGTCACCAGCGCCGCGTTCGGCAAAATTCTCAGCACCCGCTTCGCCGTGGGTGACTTCGGTTCGGCGCGGCAGATTCAATTCGCCTTGAAGCTGCTTTTTTAGCCGTAACCCGAAGCCACCAAAAAAGGGCGGGTTCCCCGACCCGCCCTTTCCCCCCGTAATGCCTGAGCGGCTCGCTGCAAACGATCTAGCGCTCCAAAATATCCTTGTATGCATTCAGCGCCACCTTCTTCGGCTGGCGGTCCACGATAAAATCCACCGTTCGCGTGTTGTTCCCCGCAATTCCCACCGCGGCCAGGCGCACCATGCCATTTCCAAAATCCGCGAATACCGGAACGAACATTGCGAAATGCTCGTCCACTTCACTCTGCGTTATTTCCGCGCGGATTCTGATTTTGCCGCCCTCGCCCGGCTTGAATTCATATTGGAAACTATAGCGCGGCACCTGCGTGCCATACACCCATTCGTCGAAGAACCAGTCCAGGCGCCCGTTTTGCTGAATGTCCATCTGCTTCGTCATGTGCTTTTCGACGATGGCCTTGAACGATTCGGTCGAGGCTGGCGTGTCGCGGTAGCTTTCCATGTAGTCGTGCATCATGTCGATGAAGGTCTGCTCGGGTTTGTCGCCCGTCGCGTGATCGTCGTACATCAGCGACCGCAGCATCAGCAGCACGTAGGCGCCCTTGGAATACGTCACGCCCTGATACGCTTGCGGCGAGCGCGGCGCAATCAGCCGCAGTCCCAGCCACAACGGTCCCGCATCGTTCGGCGAAACGCCGAAATTATTTTTCTCCAGAATGCGCACGCGCTGCCGCTCCCAGAAATCGATGTAATCCTTCTGCCACTTCGGCCCCGTAGCTTGCTGTAAAAATAATCCCGCCGCAAATTCCGCAAATCCTTCAGACAGCCACTGGTCGTGATACGAAGCCCAGCCCACTGCGTGCCCGAACCACTGGTGCGCCACTTCGTGCGGCGTCACTTCCTGCACAAATCCCGCGAACTTCGTATTGATCTGCCCGAACAGCATCCACCTCTGCGTCGAATCGATGTACGCGGAAATCGGCAAGTACACCAGGCCGGGCCAGGATTGCCCGAAGCTGAAGTTCGGCTGCTCCGTGACGTTCACGTTGTCGTAGGGCGCCCTGCCGAAAAAAATCGTGCACAACTGCATCTGCGCGCGCGTCTGATCCAGCGCGTACTTCGTCATCGCCGTCGGGGACATCGCGCTCAAAAATGCGCTGTGCGCGTAAGGCTGCAAGCTGCTCGGCAACTCCGACAGATAATATCCGGACAGGTTGTAGTGCGTGATGTTGTCCGGGTAATCGATCCTTTTATATTGGCCGTAATTGAAGCCCGCGACGGCCACCGGCAGCGGCGTCACCCAATGCGACACCGCAAATCCCGCTTCCGTGGATTGTCCTTCCAGTTTGCCCACGCTGATCAGCACGATCGCTGGCGGCACCTTGAACGTCAAATCGTACAGCGCCTTCTCGCCGAATCCGTTCAGATTGGGATACCAGGAATCGCGCGCGCTCACGTAATAGCTTCCGTTGCCCGCGTTCGCCAGCACTTTATCGCCCACATACTCGACGCTGATCGCATGCTCCTGCCCCATCGCCGGCGCCTCATCCAGGATGGCGTAGAACGAGCCGTCCTCCTTTCTGCTTTCCTGAACGAAGTGCAGGTCCTGGCCGTTCCGATCGGTGACGCGCGTCACTCGCAGCGTCGGCAGCAGCCCGAATTTCATCACGCGCTCGCCGGCGACCAGTGGCTCGAACGTGATCGTAGAGCGCCCGAAGAGGTGATCGTTTTTTGCGATGACGGTCTCAATGTTGTAGCGGTGCGTCGCGAATAGCCGTTTGTCCTCGCGCGAATTCGCCGTGTGCGCCCGCTGCTCGGATAGCAAGTGCGCTGAATACCACACGCCGTCGTCCATTTCCCCGCCGTTGCAATTGATCAGCGCCACTTCCTCGGGAGAATCCATTTGCGGAAGGGCGCCCACGCGCACACGAATGAAAAAACGCAGGTCCTTGTGCGGCGCGCCGTGCATATAGGCGTTGAAAAACGCGGGATGTTTCGGATTGTAAATCGCCGCAAGCACGTCCGCGTCTACGTTATCCATCGTTTCACTCTGCAGGATTGCCTGCGTGAATCCCTCGGGGATTTCGCGCCGGTGGCGCACCTTCTCTTTCCACCGCGCAAAGGCCGCGGCCGCTTCCGGCGGCGTCTCCGTTCTTCCGCCCAGCTCCGTTGTGAAGCGCACATACTGGTTGCCGGTAAAACGAAATACCGCTTCGCTGAAATCTTCCTCCGCGCTCGGCGCGCCGCTGCGCCGCAGCAACTCGCGCTTGTTGATCTCGTCGCCGGGTTGCAGCGTGAAGTGTCCCCGGCCCACGAAAATCGCGCCGGTTTCGAAGCGATCCACGAGCGCTAGAAACGTAATGGTCCCAGATTTGAATTGGAAAGTTCCGGCGTCCATGTTCAGCGTGAAATTTTCCAGCCGGTAAGTATCGCCCAGGCCCATGTCGCGCAACTGGCGGTAGCCTGCGTCTGAATTCGCGAACGATGAATTTTTATCGCTCACATGAACGCTGGTCTTCTGCTCCGCGATCGTCAGGTTCAGCGCCAGCTCTGCCGTGCCCTTCAGCTCCACCGCCTTCACCAGATTGTCGAAGCCATCCTTCACCACCCGCACCGAATAACTACCCGGGTTCAGATCGGGCGCCGCGAACTTGCCGGTTTCATCGGATGTGAGCACCAGGGGCTGCGTCAAGCCTCCGCCGCTGATTTCAATGCGCGCCCCGGCTACCACAGCTCCCGAAGGATCCTTCACCGCGCCGGAAATCGTGTCCGCCCGCAGCCGCGCAGCGAGCGCCAGCCACAGCAATGCCAGGATTGCTGCATAAATATAGCGAGCTAGTCCGCCGCGCAACTCTGCGCCACACGCATCGCGCCGCTTTGCCTTGTGATTCGTAACGTGCGTGTCGTCCGCTTGGCTCATTCGCCCCCTGCAACCATTGGCTGGCAATTCCGTGCGCACTTTTCCTGCAGCCGCGAGCTCGGCTCGGTACGCTCTTTCTCAAGATGCAGGGAAATGCCGACAGTTCGGCAGCATTTGTAGCCGAGCGCCGCACAGGAAGCAATAGCCGCGCTGAAACGAATTGCGCAAATGGTTGAGACCCGAGATGGTAATGCTCGCAAGACGCAAATTGCCAGTTTGCGGACCTTGGATGTATCGCGGATTCTGGCTGAACAGGCTGATCTGGCCGACGGTATGGTGCGTCGCTATCGCTGCGGTCGGCGTAATCACCCGGCGCTCGGTCGCGATTCGGCGCGAGAGCGAAAGCCTCAGCGAATATTAGCGCACCCTCGCTAATTCCTGGCATAAGCCCCTTTTGCCGCGCCTGCCGCGCTGGTGCGGCGCTTCCCGCCGTGTTAGTTTTCTATAGGGAGCAGCCACGCAGGCCCACAGGAGACCTGGATGTTCGGATCGAAATTCTGCAAGCCCTTTGCGCAAGTTGCTGTCTTTCTGATGCTTGTGGCTGCTGCCGTCTCGGTTCAAGCCGGCCCGCAAGCAGCCCCTCCGGCCGCCCCGCAACACGCGCCCGCATCCGCGACTCCGCCCGCGCCAGTTGCACCCACGCGTGCAGACATTTTGCGCGGCGCCTACGGTCCCTACCGCGTCAACAACGATCTGCTCTCCTACCACCTGGATATCCGCGTTGATCCGGACAAACAATTCATCAGCGGCAAGAATTCCATTCGCTTCAAGATGCTTGCCGACGGCAGGCGCATCCAGCTCGACCTTCATCCCGCGCTCGAGGTGGACAAAATTCTTCTCGGCACAACGCAACTCAAATACGAACGCGATTCCGGCGCCGTCTTCGTGGACTTCCCGGATACGCTCCACGCCGGCCAGGAATACACAATCGACTTTTACTACTCCGGACATCCGCTGCAGACCGCGCGCTTCGGAGGCTTCACGTTCGGCAAAGATCCCGCCGGCCGCCCCTGGATTTACACCGCGTGTGAAGACATCGGGGCCAGCGTCTGGTGGCCGAACAAAGACCAATGGCGCGACGAAGTCGAGAACATGCAGATCAGCGTCGCAATTCCTAGCGGTCTGGTGGACGTTTCCAACGGAAAATTCGTCGGCAAGACCGACCTGGGCGACGGCTACACGCGTTGGGACTGGCTAGTGCAATATCCCATCAACAATTACGACGTATCGCTGAACATCGGCAACTACGTGCACTTTTCCGATCAGCTCGGCAACCTGCCGCTGGATTTCTACGTCCTGCCCGAAGATCTGGATAAAGCTAAAAAACAGTTCGCGCAGGCGAAAGGTATGATCGAAGCCTACCAGCATTATTTTGGCGAGTATCCCTTCCAGAAGGACGGCTACAAGCTGGTCGAAGTGCCCTACTCCGGCATGGAGCATCAAAGCGCCGTCACTTACGGCAATCACTTCACCAACGGTTATCTGGGCCGCGACTGGACGGGCGTCGGCGTTAGTCCGAAATTCGATTTCATCATCATCCACGAAAGCGGCCACGAGTGGTTCGGCAACAGCGTCTCGGCCGCGGACCGCTCGGACATGTGGATCCATGAAGGCTGGACTACTTATCTGGAAGTGCTCTACGTCGAATACACTTTCGGGCACGAAGACGCGATCAAATACGTTAACGGCTACAAACCCAAGGTGCAGAACCGCGAGCCGATCATCGCCGAGCGCGGCATCGCCGCCACTCCGCCGCAGGACATGTATTTCAAAGGCGCGCTATTCTTGAACACCCTGCGCAGCGTGATCAACGATGACGCTCGCTGGTTCGCGCTAATCCACGATTTTTACCAGCATTTTAAATATCAGAACATCATGACCGAAGATGTCGCCGCGTATTTCAACCAGCAAACCGGCATGAATCTCACCCCCCTCTTCGACCAGTACCTGCGCCACACCGCAATTCCCACGCTCGAGCTGAAATTCAACGAAGCAGAAGGCACCGTGGATTATCGCTGGCAAGCGGACGAGCCGGACTTCGCCATGCCCATTCGCGTAGGAAAGCAAACCGACTGGCAGATCATTCAACCGACGACCTACTGGCAGACAATGAAGACGCCTCTGAAGAAGAACGAATTCGACGTCGCGACCGACCTATACTTCGTCAACGTTTCCAAACAATAGCTTCGCAGCGCTGGTGCAAGCAAGCGGCCCTGGGATTTTGATGTTGGCCATCCAGCCTTTGCGGGAAGTTGCCTTTGAATTTGTAGCGGCCGGTTCGGTTTCATCGAACCGGGCAACCGTCGCTTCAGTCCGCAGCGGAACAGACGTTGCGGCGCCGGGCAAAAACAATCCTAGCGCCCGAGTATCTTTTCAATCTTGCTTATATCCGCGTCCGCTTGTTCCATGTATTTCTGCGCGGTTTGCACATCGCCCTGTTGCAGCGCGCGTTGCGCGAGCACTAGTTCATTGCGCGCCATCTGCTGTGACCCGGCGACGTCCGCCCCAGGCTGCTGCGGCAGCGCCGCAATGCGCGCGTTCACTTTATTATCGCGCGCCTCGAGCTCGTCAAACTCCTCATGCTCGAGCGCCGCGAGCTGCGCGACCGATGCCACAGTCTTGCGCGCCGATTGCTCTGCGGTGCGATGGTCCGGCTGCGTGGCTGCTGGTTGCGACGCGGCGGGTGCTGGTTGCGATGGCGCGCTCGGCTCCTGCACCACTGGTTGCGCGATCGGCTGCTGCGGCGATGGATTCTCGACCGCTGGTCGCGCGGCAGCGTGCGGCTTCGCGCTCGCAACCACAACCGGTTTACTCGGCGTCGGATCCGCCGCCGGAACCGCCTGCATCGCAGGCGTCACCGGTGCGGCGGGCGTTTGCGCAGCAGGAGTCGGATTGTCGGCAGGCGCAGTGGCGGAGTTCTCGGACGGACGCGAATCCATCCAGCGTTTGGCGCCGAAGCCCGCAGCAGCCAACACCACCAGCACGGCTGCCGCGCTAAGAGCGATGTACAGTCCGCGGCGATTGCCAGCACTCGCCTGCGCTTGCGCGGGCGCATCTCCCACCGCAATCGCTGCCGCTGAACCTTGCGGCTGCGCATACGGCTGCGCCGAACCCGAGAGCGGAATCGTCGGCGCGAGCGGCACTGACGAAGGGGTGGGCGCGAAAGGCGGCGCCGAAACGGGCTGCGCAGTAACAGGACGAGCCGTCACCGGTCGAGCGGTAACCGGCCGCGCCGTGATCGGCTGCTGCGCCACGGGCCGAGCAGTCAGCGAACGCGGCGTGCTGGGCCTCACAGGATAAGGTGTCTGCTGCGCCGACATGTCCAGCGTTGACTCCGCAATCTCCGGCGCAAACGGTGTCGGTTCCCCCAGCACAGGCGCGACGCTGCGCAGCGCGCCACGCATCGCATCGGCAGTCTGGAATCGCTGCGCTGGATTCTTGGCCATCGCCATCAGGATCAGCTGGTTCAACCCCGGTGGAATATCCGGCTTCAAGTCAATCGGCGGCGTCGCAGGAACTTGCAGATGCGCCTGCATCACTTCGAAGTTGTTGTCGCTGACGTAAGGTCGCTGCCCCGTGATCGTCTCGTACAACGATACGCCCACGGAATAAAGATCCGAGCGCCCGTCGAGCGGTTCGCAGCGAACTTGTTCGGGCGACATGTAGGCGACCGAGCCCAGTGTAGTTCCCGTCATGGTGAGTCCCATATCGTTGCCCGAGCGCGCAATGCCGAAGTCCATCAGCTTCACGATGCCGTAAGGCGCAAGCATGATGTTGGCAGGCTTAATGTCGCGGTGCACGATGCGTTGTGAATGCGCGCAGGAGAGCGCGGCGAGCACTTGGTCGAAGCAGACCAGCGCATCCGCGTAGCGCATGTCACATTGTTGCAAGCGCGAAGCGAGCGTGGTGCCTTCGACGTACTCCATGATCATCACGAGTTGATTGCCGATGGTCAGCGCCGTGCGCAGCTCGGCGATATTCGGATGATGCAGGCTGGCGAGAACTTTTATCTCGCGCAAGAAACGATCCGCAAGTTCCTGCTGCTCGGAAAGATCGGGCAGCAAAACCTTCATGGCTTCCACGCGATCGGAGAGCGTGTTCCGGACTTTGTACACCTTGCCCATTCCACCGGCGCCCAGAGTGCCGAGGATGAGGTAGTCGCCTTTACGTGCGCCAGTGACGTCGTCGGTCATTTGGCCTCTGCGGTCAGAGAACGATTGGGACGGAGGGCCCGAAAGCTGCGGACATTCTACGACATTTGCGCCAGAGTGAAACAGGCTGCTACACAAGAT
Organism: Candidatus Acidiferrales bacterium; assembly: GCA_035602855.1. Lineage (GTDB taxonomy): Bacteria > Acidobacteriota > Terriglobia > Acidiferrales > UBA7541 > Palsa-295. The sequence continues at coordinate 8,785 of DATNLN010000170.1, read as the reverse complement.
GTCGCACCGCGCAACGGGATGGACATAGTCGGCAAACGACGACCCGCGAGGAACGAACAGGGTGACTTTTCCGGGCTTGACAGAGCCGCGCGGCGGGCCTATGTTCATCCACCATAGCTTCTAATCCGACCGGAAGTCGCCTGTAAGCGGCGTCTGCACGGTCTGTGCGTGATCGCGGGCAACGGCGCAGGGGCCGTCGCGAATCGGCCGGGACAGCGAAAATCTTGCCTTGGTGTGACGGTTTTCCTGATGCTTTTGCGCAATGCGAATTGGAGGGCGGCTTCGGAGTGATGCGGCGCGGAGTTCATGCGCAGCCTGTTATTCTCGTGGCAGAAAAACGTAATCCTTCCGGACGCTGCTGGCGCAACCCTCGAAGCAGTTTTTGAGAGCGAACGATAGCGTCCAGACATGCCGCATCCAGGGCGGCAGTGAGCGATGGCCCGACGCGGCAGGCTTCGGGAAATTTTCAGGAAGCACACGTTCTTGGCAGTAGCGTCATTGTCGGAAACGGAATTTCACATCTTTAGAGGAGAGTTACGATGAAATCGACTCGGCCCTGCACCATCGCGGCAAGGTGGCTGTTAATCTTGAGCCTGATCGCGGTCCCCAGCCTGGCTTGGGGGCAGAAGAATAAGAGTGCGCCAGCGCCCAAGGCTGCTCCCGCAGCCCATGCCGCGCCTGCAGCGCACCCAAGCGGCGGCGCGGGAGGCGCCAAGGCAGGAGGCGGCGCGACCACCGCCAATAAGGGTGGGACCACCACGGCCAACAAGGGCGCCACAACTACCGCTAATAAAGGTGCCACGACCACGGCCAATAAGGGCACCACGACCACGGCTAATAAAGGAACTACGACCACGGCCAACAAGGGCACGACGACCACCACGGCCAACAAAGGCGCTACGACCACAGCCAATAAGGGCGCCACTACCACGGCTAACAAGGGTGCGACGACCACCGCCGGTAAAGGCGCGACGACCACCACTGCCGGTAAAGGTGCGACGACGACCACCGCTGGCAAAGGGACAACCACAACCGCCGGTAAGGGTGCAACAACGACCGCCGGCGGTAAGGGCACGACGACAGCGGGTGGCAAGGCCGGCGCTACGAACACGGCTGGCAAAGGTGGTGCAGCCGCTGGGAAGGGCGGAGCTGCAAAGGCACCTGCTAAAACTGTAACCACGAAAGGCGGCAATACGGCCCGCGTTTCGGGAGGCCGAGTTACCTCCATCAAGACCGCCCATGGCGCAACGATCACTCGTGGCGCGCACGGAGCTACGAGAGTTGAATCGCGGCGTCCTGGAGGCGGCAGGCTGGTCAACACCGGGCGGCACGGGGGCTACGGCGAGCGAGGCTACCGAGGACGCGACGGGCACCGGTATATGGGGCGTACCTACTACCGTGGCGGCCGCTACTATGCCTACGGCTACCGCGGCGGCTACTACCATGGCGGCTACTATTACGGCTACGTGCCGGCTTACTACTACGGTCCGGCATTCTACGGTTGGGCCTACAATCCTTGGGCTGCGCCGGTAGTTTACTCGTGGGGTTGGGGCGGAGCGCCGTGGTTCGGATACTACGGATACTACTTCAATCCGTATCCGGCCTACGCCACGGCAGCGTTGTGGATGACGGACTATGTAATCAGCCAGAACTTGCAGGCAGGTTATGAAGCGCAAGCAGCGGCGAACGCCAATGCCGCGGCGGCGCAAGGCGATGCCGGCGCGCAACAGGATGCAGGCGGTGGCGGCGGTGTAGCGCTAACGCCCGAAGTGAAGCAGGCCATTGCCGATGAGGTAAAGGCTCAGCTCGCTGCCGAACAAGCAGCTGCGCAGGCACCGCAACCCGCGGCAGCAGCAGCGCCAGCGCCAGCGGCAGCCGCAGACACCTCCGCCGACGCAAACCAGCCCGAAGAGGTTCCGGCGGCGCTGGATCCCAACCACCGGACGTTCATCGTCAGCGACGTGCTCAACGAGACGGGACCGGACGGGCAGGACTGCTCGCTATCGGCCGGAGACGTTGTCACGCGAATCGAGGACACTCCGGACGCGAACAAGAGCGTCAAGGTCCTGGTCAGCGCCAGTCAGAAATCCGATTGCGCCTCGGGTACGCAAGTCGCGGTGGCGGTTGACGATCTGCAGGAAATGCACAACCACTTCCGCGAGCAGCTGGATTCAGGACTCAAGACGCTGGCCGACAATCAAGGCAAGAACGGATTGCCGGCGGCTCCTGACACGAAGACGAAGCCGAACCCCGATGGCCAGGTGAAGCCGGACACATCGGTAAAGGGCGAGCTCGAAGCGCAGCAGGCGGATGCCGACAAGGCCGAAGCCGACGTGCAATCGGACCAGGCCGTGGCACCTAGCGGTCAGGGCAACGACTAACACAAAGTAACGCTGGCGCTCATGGGGTACCGGCATCGCAATACCGTGAGGCGCCAAACCGGATCGGAGCGTCTGTGGTGAAAGCCACGGGCGCTCCCGATTCAGCGAAGTTCGCAGCAAGAAACGCAGTCACCGAGTTTCGCAATTTCCGTAGAACACTGCGGGGCTAACCACGCCCAAGGAGAATTTCTCAATGAAGGCCAGACTTCCGATTCGGATGCAAATTGCCATCCTGGCGGTCGCGGGAATTTTCCCAGGGTTCACGGCAGGTGCGCAGGGTTCGTTGCAGAGCCAACTGGAAGCAAAGTACCAGCTCACCAAGCCGACCGACGACAAGAGCGACATCGTCACCGCGGGCGCTGTACTGGTGCTGCAGAAAGACAAGCTGCTCATGTATCCCACCACGACGCAAGTACCGCCGGTGAACACCTATAGCGGCGGCAGGCTTTCTGAGGGCGCCTATGGAGTGCATCAGAAGCTGCAGGGTTTTGGCAGCATGATCGGACATCCGCCGCCGCAGACCGTGCAGGGACGGCAATTTGTTACCGGCGAGAAATTTTGGGTGACGGGTATCGCCGTGCAGCCCGACGGCGTTCTTTTCACCCTGTTCAGCGATCCTTATCAGGATATTCGGTATTACTCCCAGCTCAAATTCATTTACCCGAAAGGCTCGAACCTCAGCGCGGATCAGGTGTTAAGCCTGGTCGGAGAGGTGTTGACGGTTCAGGCTGACGATTCCGCTAAATCGGACGCCAGCGGAAACCAACAACAGGCAGCGGCAGGCGGCGACGCGCAACAGCCCGCAGCGGCAGACGCTCCGGCAGCTGCGCCCGCAGCCCCAGCCGCTCCGCCAGCGACGGTCGAAATTGGACAGACGCCGGACGAAGTCACTGCGATACTTGGGCAGCCGGACAAAATCCTCAACTTGGGTCCCAAGCAGATCTATGTATACAAAGACCTCAAGGTAACATTCGTGAAAGGCAAGGTTACTGACGCGCAATAGCGCAGGAAAATAGTGTAGTTCTCCGCTTCCTGCGTCTGTGCCCCTTTGTTAAGCTCGTGCGTCTAAATTAATAGCGGGCGAGCGCCCGCAATTTGCCGCGCACACGCCCCTGGAGGCATGGGAATGATACGCACAGGAATCTTACTGCTGGCGGTCTTGGTCGTAGCGTCGCCAAGCATCGCGCAGACCAGCACGCCACCAACCGCAGCTGCGCCGTCTTTGAATATTCCGACCAGTCAGGGAATTATTGCGAAGCTCGACACCGATCTAGACGCGAGCAGGAATAAGCCGGGAGACTTGGTGCAGGCCGAAACCACTCGCGAGCTCAAAGTAGGACATGACGTGTTGCTGAAAAAAGGGTCGGTCCTGACCGGTCATGTCACCCAGGTGCAGACGTATAGCGGCACTACCGCTTCGATGATCGTCATCGCTTTCGATCAAGTCGCGCCCAAAGGCGGATCCCCGGCGACGCTCAACGTGAAAATTCAAGCGCTGGCTCCGGCGCCGACTGTTTCTACGGATTCATTGCAAGACGGCCGAGGCATGGCCGCGACGAACATTAACTCGGCAGTCGCAGGCTCCGACAGGAGCGTAGGCAGGGGGGGAGAGCTCATGGCCACCAGCGTCGGTGTGTATGGAATGCGCGGCGTGAGCCTGGCGTCATCGGTGCAAAACCAAAAGCAGTATTCGGTCGTGCAATCCGCTGTTGGCGACGTTAAGTTGAAGAAGGGCGCGCAGTTAGTGTTCAAGGTTCCAGAGCAGTAGAGCAATGATCAGTTTGCATCTGTAGTGAAGTCAGGATCGCTCCAAAACCTCGGATAGCTCTACCCCGCCTGGTTGCGCAGGTGTGTTTTTCAGAATTACCTCGTCACCCCGGTCAGTGTACCGGTCAATATCCCGGGGCTCGTCGCAGTGCAATTCGGCTTGCCGGCTGATTCTGCCTCCTGAAACCCGCGGCCCCGACGTCACATACGAAAAATGGGATTTAGTACCAATATTCCAAATCACGTATATCATTGGCACCAACCAAATTACATAAACTCCCTATCTCATTCTGCAGTAAGCACTTAATATTAATTCCAAGATGGCAGTTCTCTTGCGTTAGGAGGGTGGGGGCAGTTACAGATTCTGGGGTAGCTGACGTATTTCGCGGTAGATGTTTCCGCCCCAACCATTTCTAAAGTTACACAAAACGAGGAGAGAAAAATGCGATTTAAGCAGCCGCTTTGTATCGTTGCACTGCTTGCTTTGTTGCTGCCTTTCTTGGCCGCCGCGCAAAGCGTGGTGACCGGCGGAATCACCGGAGCGGTCACAGACCAATCCGGCGCGGTAATCGTCGGCGCGAAGGTAACGCTGACCAGTGCCACGAGTGGCGAGACGCAGACCGTTACATCGTCCTCCAGCGGCGTTTACGGGTTTTCGCTGTTGAAGCCCGGCCGCTACAATCTAGTCGTCACGCAGCAAGGGTTTAAGACGTCTGCGACGGGCGTCGATGTGATCTTGGGTCAGATTGTCGCGGTAAACGTCAAACTGGAAACCGGCAGCGTGAGCACGACGGTTGAAGTGACGACGCAAGCTGCGCAGCTGCAGACCGAAGACGCAAACATTACCACCACCTTCGATGCCCGGCAGATGACGGAAACACCGAACCCCGGCGGCGACGTCACTTACATTGCGAACTCCGCGCCCGGCATCGTGGCAAACAACTCCACGCTCGGCGGCTACGGCAACTTCAGCGCTTTCGGACTGCCTGCCGATGCCAACCTCTTTACCGTGAACGGTAATGACTACAACGATCCCTTCCTGAACCTGAACAACACCGGCGCCAGCAACCTGCTCCTCGGCGGCAACGAAATGCAAGAAGTCGCCATCGTCGCCAACGGCTACACCGGCCAGTATGGCCGTCAGGCAGGCGCCCAGGTTGACTATTCAACGAAGTCCGGCGGCAACTCTTACCACGGCGACATGGTTTATTACTGGACCGGCCGGGAATTGACCGCGAACGATCCGATCAACAAGTTGTTCGGCGGCACCCGTCCTTTTGAGAACAACAACCAGTGGGCGGCAGCTTTTGGGGGCCCCATCAAGAAGGATAAAGCTTTCTTCTTCGTGAACACCGAGGGCATCCGCTACATTTTCGGTTCCGTGCATGATGTGACCCTGATGACACCGGCGTTCCAAAGCTATACGCTGGCCAACGTTCCTCAGGACGCCGCGACACAAGGGTTCTATACGAATGCTTTCGGCCTTTACAACAACGCGCTGGGTATTTCTAAGGCCCAGCCGAATCTGGCCACTGCGGCCAATCCAGCCGGGAGCTGCCTCGGATACGCGGTAAGTGCCGGGGGCATAATTAGTGACCCGGTTTCAGGTGCCGTACTTCCCGCGGCGTTACAGCCCGGTGGAGCGACCCCCGGGGCGTGCACGGAGAGCTATACGCAATCGGTTTCCAACGGCAACAAAGAATGGCTGCTCAGCGGACGCGTGGATTACTCCTTCAGCGACAAGGACAAAATCTTTGGTCGCGTGAAGTTCGACCGCGGTCTACAGCCGACTTACACGGACTCCATAAATCCGGTATTCAACGACAGCAGCAATCAGCCCCAGAACGAAGGCCAGTTGAACTATACGCACCTGTTCAGCCCGAACGTGGTGAACAATTTCATCGGATCGGTGCTGTACTACGCGGCGGTCTTCGGCAACCCGGATCCGACTGCGGCCCTGGCTCTGTTCCCTGGCAACCTCGCCTTCCTTGATGGTTCCAATGTGAGCGGGCTCGGCACCGGTTCCGGAAACCCCGGTGGCTTTGCTGCCGGCTTTGAGTATCCTCAAGGTCGGCACGTTACGCAGTGGCAGATTATTGATGACCTCTCCGTCACGAAGGGAGACCATTCGTTCAAGATGGGAGTAAACTTCCGCCGGGACGATGTTAGCGACTACGCCGCTGAAACCCTGACGCAGTATCCTGTAGTCGTCACCTCGCTCTTGGCCTTCGCCAACGACCAGGTTTTCTTGTCACCCAATACAGCTAACGGCTTCCCTGGCGGCGGCAACGTGTTGTTCAACTTCACCGACACACCGCGTCAGCCGATTGCGTTCTACAGTTTCGGCCTGTACTTCCAGGATGAATGGCGCGTGAATTCGAAGCTGAAGTTCACCATGACCCTCCGGGCGGATCGCAATTCCGGCGGCATCTGCCAGCATGCTTGCGCCACGCTGCCGACCACGCCGTTCAACGACACAGCGCATGGCGCGGATGTTCCGTACAATGCGGCTTTCCCGGGCGGTACTTTCCAGACGGGTTTGAAGAACATTCTGCCGGACGTCGAGGCGGTTGTATTCGAACCCCGCTTCGGTTTTGCCTGGAGCCCCATCGGCGACAAGACTGTCATCCGCGGCGGCGTCGGTCTCTTCACCGACTTGTATCCCGGTGAAATTCTGGGTAACTACACGACGAACTTCCCCGTGGTGAATCCGTGGAACGTAGCGGCGGGCACCCTGGCGTTTGACCAGGCGCCAAGCTCGTCAACGGCCTTCCCCACGAGCGGCGTCAACGTCGCGCAATCGTGCAACAGCGTTTTCGGGTCGAACTTTACGACTGGTGGAAACCTGAATACCTACGCGGCTGCTGCTGGGTTAATCCCCGGCGGCTGCGTTAACCCGAGTACGGGTAATCTGATCGTTCCCAACGTCAATGATACGGCGGGCAAGATTCTGAACCCGAAGTACCTTGAATGGAACTTCGAGATTCAGCGCGCTCTTACTCGCACGACCTCCGTGTCCTTCAATTACGTGGGCAATCACGGTTACGACGAGCTGATGCAGGACCCGTTCCTGAACTCTTTCTGCGACCCGGTTAATTGCATCGGCGCAGGCTTCACCAACTCTGGTCTGCCGTCCACCGCACCCGATCCACGTGTTGGGACTGTGACGCAGTTGACGAACGCCGGTCACTCCAATTACAACGGGATCACTGTCTCGATTATGGAAAACGACTGGCACGGGCTTTCGGGACGCTTCAATTATTCGTACTCCCACTCGCTCGATGCCAATTCGAATGGTGGCATCAACCCGTTCAGCGTCATCAACAGCGTTCTCAACCAGATCAATCCGTTCAATCCTAATGCCGGTTACGCTTCGTCCGATAACGACATCCGCCACAACATCAGCGCCAATTACATTTATGCGCTGCCGTTCAAGTCGGAGAACCGTCTGACGAATCTGGCGATTGCTGGTTGGCAGATTTCAGGCAACGTCTTCTTCCACACGGGCTTCCCGTTCAGCATTCTCGATGGGGCTACGTTGGGGGGATTCGCATCCGCCGACAACCTGCAGGGTGCAACAATCATCGGGCAACCGTCCTCGACCTTCACGCAGAGGAATTTCTCGAACGCCAACCCCTGTGCCGTCGGCTTGGTCACCGGATTTCAATGCTTCGGTACCGGTAACAACGTCCTTGCCCCTTCGACCAATTTTACCAACAGCGTGGTTGGGCGCAACGCGTTCATCGGACCGGGCTTCTTCGGAATGGATTTCAGCCTCCGCAAGACGTTCGATCTGACCGAGCGCTTCAAGTTCCAAATCGGGTTCAATGCCTATAACGTGCTGAACCATCTGAACTACGGCACGCCGGGCGGGAACACGAGCGGCGGAGAGGGTCCATTTGGGCAGTCCGAGTTCACTGCTAGTATGCCGACGTCTCCTTACGGGGCGTTCGCAGCGGCAGCCACGGACCAGAGGATTTGCCAGATTCAGGGTAAGTTGATCTTCTAACCTCCCCTTCGGGAGTTAGCAGCAAAAAGGGCGATCCTTTGGGGTCGCCCTTTTTTTATGTGTGCCGAGCAGGGCTGATAGCTTGAAGGTGCAAGTTCTCTTCACAGACTGATGGAGAAGCGATAGCAAAGCGCAAGGGCTGAGCCGCGAGGCGAGGTCTGAAAGAAGCGCGGAGCAAACATGCGAGCCGAAGGACAAGAACTGCATTTGAGGCCTGCGGTGCCGGGCGGGCGCGCGAACGATCGCCAAGCCCCAGTCTATCAACGGCGCGGGTGGTAAATCCGTCGGTTGTGTGTGGAAGGCGATCGAACTTACCTCGGGAGATCTGCTGCATGTGACGAAATCTTGACTGAGGGTGGATAGATTCACTCTGACTGTGCGGCAGAGGTCAACAACGGGCATACCTCGGAACCGCCATATGCCGACGCGCATGTACGGGGGTGTGGCGGGGCAGAGCGGGCGCTCGCTCCCCTATGCTGATTGACTGGCAAGAAGCGTCGCGGCCGCGCTGCAAATTCGCGAGATTGCATGTGGGATGCGCCTGCGGGGCGATGTCGGAGCTTCGTTGCTTGCATAGAAGGCGAGAGCCAGCGCTGAATCGTTGCGGCTATCTAAAACGTATCTACTT
>DATNLN010000164.1:0-10084 GCA_035602855.1 Candidatus Acidiferrales bacterium | reverse complement strand
GCTATCCTGCAAACACCGCCCGACCCCGAGGCGCTGGCGCGGCTTTCCGCCATCCCTTATTACAACGCGCGCATACGCACCACCTGTGTTCCGACGCGCCTGGATGGCGGCCATGCGAACAACGCGCTGCCTGGAATGGCCCGCGCCAACGTGAATTGCCGCATTCTGCCCGGCCACTCTCCCGATGAAATCGAAACGACGCTGGTGAAAGTTCTGGCTGATTCGCACATCGTGGTGACGCATGCACCGGGCCTTGCGTCCAGCGGCATTCCCAACCCGCCGTCGCCGCTGCGTCCCGACCTGATGGCCGCGCTCCAGAAGGTTGCAGGCGAAATGTGGCCTGGCATACCGATCGTTCCGGTCATGGACGCGGGCGCCAGCGACGGCGCCATTTCCCGCGCGGCCGGGCTGCCCACTTACGGGCTTCCCGGGCTATTTATGGATGTGGACGACGATCGCTCGCACGGCCGCGACGAACGGGTTCGCGTCGCTTCCTTCTACGACGGCGTGGATTTCTACTATCGCCTGGTGAAAGCGCTTTCGTCTCCGCAGTGATCGCGAGCGGAAAGGCCATCGGCAGCAGACCGGCTTCGAGCCGCCCCTAGGCAGCTCGGGGGAAAATGAGCCAACCATGATCCAGTCGTGGATCCAGTCATGAATCCGATGCGCCGCTTCATTCTGGCGGCAGCGCAGAATCCGTGGATGCGGGAGCATGCGCCCCGTTTCGGGTTCATGCGTCGCGCCGCGGCTCGTTTCCTGCCGGGCGAAGATGTGCAGGACGCCGTCACGGCCGCGCGCGCGCTTGCCGCCAAGGGCATTCAATCCGTGCTGTCGCGTCTGGGCGAAAATATTCGCGATCGTGACGAAGCCGCCGCCGTCACGCGCCATTTTCTGGAGCTGAACGATCGCATCCGCGCCACGGGCATCCCCGCGGAAATCACCGTAAAACTCACGCAGCTGGGACTCGACCTCGATCCCAACCTTTGCTATGAAAATCTCGCGACGCTCATCCAGAATAGTCCCGCCGAAAAAATTCTCTGGATTGATATGGAGCAAAGCCCCTACGTCGACGTCTCTTTGGAGCTCTATCGCCGCGCGCGCAAGGCGTACTCGAACGTCGGCATCTGCCTGCAAGCCTATCTCTACCGCACGGAAAAAGATCTGGACCGGCTGATTCCCGAAGGCGCCGCGATTCGCCTGGTGAAAGGCGCCTACAACGAGCCCGCCGAGATTGCCTATCCCAAGAAGAAAGATGTGGACGAAAACTTCCTGCATCTCGCGCAGCGCTTGCTCAGTCCCGAAGCGCGGCGCGCCCGCGTGCGCGTCGCGATCGCGACCCACGACCGCGCGTTGATCTCCCGAGTCATCGCCTGGGCCGCCGATCAAGGCGTGCCCAAGAACCTGCTGGAATTTCAAATGCTCTACGGAATTCAGCGCGCCGAGCAACTGCGCCTGGTGCAAGCCGGATATCGCTGCGGCGTGCTGATTTCCTACGGCACTTTCTGGTTCCCCTGGTTCATGCGCCGCCTGGCGGAGCGGCCCGCAAACGTAGTATTCCTGGCGCGGAATCTTTTCTCAAATTAACGGCGGCGAGTTCCTAGCGGGTTCGTTCGTCTCGTTCCACTTTTCCATCGCGCAGCCGGATCACGCGATGCGCGTGCGCGGCGATGTCCGATTCGTGGGTAACCAGGATGATGGTGTTGCCCTGCTGGTGCAGCCGCGCAAACAGCGCCATGATTTCTTCGCCCGTCTGCGAATCAAGGTTTCCCGTCGGCTCGTCCGCCAGCAGTATCGAAGGATTGTTCACCAGCGCCCGCGCAATCGCCACGCGCTGGCGCTGCCCGCCGGAAAGCTCGTTCGGCTTGTGCATCATGCGCTCGCCCAAATCCACCTGTTGCAGCGCCTTTTTCGCCCGTTCCAGGCGTTCTTCGGAAGCAGTGCCGTTGTAAATCATCGGCAATTCCACATTGTGCAGTGCCGTCGCGCGGGGAAGCAGGTTGAAAGTCTGAAATACGAAGCCGATTTCCTTGTTGCGGATGTAGGCCAGCTCGTCGTCATCTAGCTGGCTCACCAAACGTCCCGCCAGCCAGTAACTACCCTTGGTCGGCGTATCCAGGCATCCGATCAAATTCATCAGCGTGGATTTTCCGGAGCCGGAAGGGCCCATGATCGCGACGTATTCGCCCTTGTGAATCTCAATCGTGACGCCGCGCAGCGCGTGCAAGTGCTCTGCGCCCATCTCATACGTCTTCCAAAGATCCTCGGTCTGAATAACGATGCCCGTATCGACCAGGTCTTGCCGGAAACTTTGCGACGGGGCGATTTCTTCGACAGCCATGGACAGGCGCTCCTGGAATCGGTAAGCCTAGGTCGCGGACTCTTCGCGCTTGGGAGCCGAATTGTCCACCTTCACTGCGGCGCCGGGCCGCAGCGTGCGCAGCGCTTTGTAATTGCCGATGACGATTTCCTCGCCTTCCTTCACTCCGCTGGTGATCTCGATGTCGGTGACGCCGGTGATTCCGGTTTGCACCGGCACGAACTCCGCTTTCTTGCCGCGAATCACAAATACGCCCTGCACATCCACTTTCTGCTGTCCATCGGCGGTTGCAGCGGGCCTGGAAGCCGCCAAGGTCACGTTTCCGCCGCGCTCCTTCTGCGCTTCTTGCAAATCCTTCTGCGTGCGCACGGCCAGCGCTTGAATCGGAATTGTCAGGATGCCCTTCTTCTGTTCGGTCTGAATCTTGGCGCTGGCAGAAAGTCCCGGCCGCAGATCCGCAGGCGGATCGTCAATCGTCACGACCACTTTGAAATCGCGCGCTTCCTGCGTGTTCGCAGTGGCCTGCGTGGTGGCGGCTTGCCCGGACGAACGCAGAATCGCAAGCTCTCCCACTTGGGTCACGTGCCCCTTGAAGACTTTCCCGGGAATCGCATCGATCGCGACGTCCGCCGGATTTCCCTCGCGCACATTGGTAATATCGGTCTCGTCCACTTTCACTTCGGAGGTCACAATGCTCATGTCCGAGATGGTCATCAGGAAACTGCCTTCGGCGTTCTGGATGCCTGGCACCACGTTTTCGCCCACGCGCACGGCGATGTAACTCACAATGCCGTCGATCGGCGCGACGTAGGTCGTCTTCCGCAGCACGTCCTTGGTATGCTTCAGCACCGCACTGGCTTGATCCAGATTGTATCGCGACTGCTCGCGTCCGGCGCGGCTCTGTTCCACCTGCGCCTTCAGCGCGTTCAGGCCTGCCGAAGCCGCATCGTAAGTGGCTTTGCTTGCATCGTAATCCGATTTGGCGATCAGCTGCTCTTTGTAGAGCTGCTGCGCGCGTTCCCAGTCGAACTTGGCCTTCTCCAGGTCGGCCTGCCGTTGCGCCAGTGTGGCTACTGCCGAATCATAACTGGCAGCCGCGGCGCGCACCGATGCTTCGGTCGAGTCAATCGCCGCCTGCTGCGCCTGCACGTCGGCACCCGGTTGAATGTTTTCCAGCCGCAGCAAAATGTCGCCCTTCTTCACATGGTCGCCTTCTTTGACTACGATCTCGGTAATCTTCCCGATGCCCTCGCCCAGGACGTTCGTGTAATTCTTGGGGCGGATTTCGCCCGAAGCGGTCACGACCGACGTCAGGTCGGCCTTCGCCACGTGTCCGGTCTGCACGGCCACCACACCCTTATTCACCTGGTAGGCGCTGAACCAGGCCACGGCTCCGAGGACCAGGACGACACCCGCAGCAATCCCAACTTTCTGCCACGTTTTCATTGCTTTACCCTTGGACTTGCCCCTCGGGGCGACAGCTTTCCCATGACTTGAATACGATCTGGGGACACAAAATGTTTCTAGGTCAGGGTTAGACGGTCGCGCAAGCGGAAAGACAGGCGCTTACTATGACATTTCGGAGGTCGTCGCCATGCCGTATCGCATTCGATCGCGCAACGGCGCGATACCTACAACCTAACCCGCGCCAGCAACAGACGGCGCCTCCCGATCTTCGCCGTCCTATTGTAGAGCGAATCAGACCCGAAGAGAATAGGACAAAGCGCAACCCGGCAGGCGTGCGCATCCGCGAGCTCGGGTTCCCGTTTTGGGATCGGCATGGGTAGGCCTACGAGATCCCAATTTTCCGTTACTACCCGGCAGAGGCGAACAGAATCCAGGCAACCCCTCGGCCACCACCGGGTTCCAATGGTTCAAGGGCAGTTAGGGGAATCCGACATTGACCTGTACTAGTGGACAGGTTAGAATTCCGTGCCTCGGGGCAAAGGCTTAAATATGCGTTCTACCGTCAAAGTGTTTCTTTTCGGTGTTTTAGCTTGTGCACTGGTGTATGTGCCGCGCGCTTCCGCTCAAGGTGAATCCCCCACCCAACAGCCGGACCAAAACGACAAGAAAGCCGCGCGGCAAGCTGCCAAGCAACGCTCCAAACGCGACAAAGACCTATTTAACGAGCTCGATTCCCAGTATAAGAAATGGCTCAACGAAGACGTTGTCTATATCATTTCACCGGAAGAACGCAGTTCGTTCCTTCATCTTTCCACCAACGAAGAGCGCGAGCAATTCATCGAAGCATTCTGGCAGCGCCGCAATCCTGATCCGGATTCCGCCGAAAACACCTTCAAGGAAGAGCACTATCGCCGCATCGCTTATGCCAACGAGCACTTCTCGTCCGGCATTCCCGGATGGAAAACCGATCGCGGCAGAATCTACATTATGTGGGGCCCCGCGGACGAAGTTCAATCGCATCCCTCCGGAGGCAGCTACGAGCGTCCGTCGAGCGAAGGCGGCGGTGAAACCTCGACGTATCCGTTTGAAGACTGGCGCTATCGTTATCTGGAGGGCATCGGGGAAAACGTCGAAATCGAATTCGTAGATCCGACCATGAGCGGCGAATATAAGCTGACCATGGACCCCAGCGAAAAAGACGCCTTGCTCTACGTTCCCGGCGCTGGTCTCACGCAAATGGAAGCCATGGGCATGTCCAGCAAGACCGCGCGCTTCAATAATACCGACGGCACGCACGACGCCGCGCCCTTGGGCATGACTCCGGAAACCATGAACGAATTCACGCGGCTGGAGCTGTATTCAAAGATCCAGCAAGCGCCTCCGGTAAAGTTCAAGGACCTGGAAGCGGTCGTCTCCTCGCGCTTGGTGCGCGATCAAGTGAAGTTCCAATACCGTACCGACTTCCTGCGCATTACCTCCGAGACCGTTCTGGTCCCCATCACCATTCAAATTCCCACGCGCCAGCTCAGTTTTCAGCAGAAGAGCGGCGTTGAATCCGCTTCGGTCAATCTGTTCTGCCGCGTTACCAGCCTGAGCGGCCGCATCGTGAACACTTTTGAAGACAACGTCCGCCGCGATGTTCCCTCCGCTTTGCTGCAGCAATCGCTCGCTACCGCCTCGATCTATCAAAAGGCCATCCCGCTCAGTCCGGGTCTCTACCGCCTGGACATCGTGCTCAAGGACACCAACAACGGCAACGTCGGCGTCGTTAATGCCCGGCTGGCCGTGCCGCGCTTTGAAGACGACAGCCTTTCCTCCAGCACTCTGATCCTCGCCGATGAGATCAAGCGCGTCTCCGCGCACGACATCGGCTTGGGCCAGTTCGTGCTGGGCGATGTGAAAGTCCGCCCGCGCATTGATTCTTCCTTCGTCGCCAGCGATGAAATGGGCGTCTTCCTTCAGGTTTACAACCTCAAGGTCGACGACAAGACTCACAAGGCCGATGCCAGCGTGCAGTATCGGGTAACGATGGACAAGGAAAATGACCCGATCCTAAAATACGATCTGGGCGGCGACAAGCTTCCTCTGCACGGCGAGGAAATGACGCTTGAGAACATCATCACACTCGGTTCGTTGAAGCCTGGGAAGTACAAGCTGGAAGTCGCTGTCACCGACAATCTGACCAAGAAGACCATCACCCCGGCTACGGAATTTACCGTCCGGCCAACCGGTTCGCCAGCGCCACAGGCGAAGTGAGCGTTATGAATCTTCGGATGATTCGCGCCATCGGTCTAGGCATGATCCTGTGCCTCTGCTGGTGTGCGCTTCCGACCGCCGTGACGGCCGCGCAGGGCTCCGGAAAGATCACCGGGCTCGTGGTTGACTCGACGGGAACTCCGCAGATGGGCGCTACCGTCGTGATTTCTTCCAGCCAACTCCTGAACAATATGGCGTTTCAGCTGCTGACCAACGATCGCGGCCGTTTTTCCAGCGCCACCCTTCCGGCCGGCATTTATTCGGTCAAAGTCACTCTGGCGGGCTTTCTTCCGGCTGTCGAACAGGATATCCAGGTGCGCGACGAGCACACGACGTTGCTTGAAATTGTGCTCGGTTCGGTCTTCACTTCTTTGGAAAAATTGCGCCGCCAGCCCGATCAGCAAGTCGCCGCCGATGATTGGAGCTGGGTGCTCCGAGCCTCCGCTGCTACGCGCCCGGTCTTGCGCTGGCAGGATGGCGACGTGGTTCTGGGCGGACGCGTCAATCCGTTCGACAAATCGCAGGATCAGGCTGCGCGCACACGCCTTGAATTTACTTCTGGTTCCGATCATCCCGGTTCCGTTTCCAATCTCGCGGATACGCCC
The DNA here is from genome assembly GCA_035602855.1 of Candidatus Acidiferrales bacterium. GTDB lineage: Bacteria > Acidobacteriota > Terriglobia > Acidiferrales > UBA7541 > Palsa-295. Next base: position 3,499 of record DATNLN010000164.1, on the reverse strand, counting down.
GGCAGCGCTTTTGCCTACAATTACGGATTGGGTGGACTCGGCAACCTGCTGATCGCCGGCCAGTTCAGCTACGACGCAGGCTCGGAATCGAACGGTTTTGTCGCGCAGTGGCTGCCTTCGGGAGACTCGGGCACAGGCCCGGTAACGACTGTTTTAATTCGCGAATCTCAGCTGGGCAATGCCGGCCCCACGTTCCATGGCTTGCGCCTGTCGCACGATTCTAGCTTTCAATTGGGCGATCGCGTCAGTATTCGCTACGGCGCTGATTTCCTGATGGCAGGTTTGCAATCCACCACCACCTCCGTGCGCCCTCGCGCGGAAGTGGCCGTGCGGATTGCTCCGACGTGGCTTGCTTCCGCGCTGGTCACGACCAATACTTGGCAGGATTCGGCGGGCGCTCCCGGTGATCTGCAATCCACCATCAACCAGCTTGACGCTTTCCCGACTTTGCTGCTGCGTTCGGGCCATGCGGTACTCGATGATGATCTCCACGCGGAAATCGCCGTCGAGCACGACCTGACCAAGAAATCCAGTGTCACCGCTGCGGTGTTTGACGACCATTCCAACAATACCGCCATCTTCGGCCACGGGAATTTCTCCGGTCCGGATTATTTGCCCGACTATTTTTCGAATGTTTTTGCCTACGATGCCGGCGCTATGAATTCCTTGGGTGCCCGCCTGGTTTTCCAGCAGAAGATCGCAACCAATCTGGACTTGACCTTGATTTATTCCTACGCGGGAGCGCTGGCGCCGAATGAAGACCCGGCCGAAGGGGCGCTGCGAAACCAATTAGCGGCCCAATATCGTTCCAGCGCGGCCACGCGATTTTCCGCCACCATTCCCCGCACCGGCACGAAAATCGTCTCCAGCTATAAATGGATCAGCGGGCCCGCTGTCTCCCCGCAGGACGCCTACGGCCAGTCGACCTACCATATCGATCCGTACCTGAGCGTCCAGGTTCGCCAGCGCCTGCCCGGATTCATCCCCGGCCATGCCGAAATTCTGGCCGACTGCGGCAATCTGCTCGCCCAAGGCTACGTAACTCTTGCCACCAGCGACGGCCAGATCGTCCTGGTACCGACCTACCGATTCTTTCGGGGCGGCTTAAGCTTCCAGTTTTAGGTAGAACCTGCATATTGTAAACGGGAAGCTGCCTTCCACAAATGGTATGAGACCGAACTTTGGTTCCGACGCCTTCTGTAACTGTCTGAAAAACAATCCCTTACATATTTCGGAATCTCTGATTCGCTGGAAGTTGACGTGCTACCATATTCCCCCAAGGATATTGGTGTACTCGGATGAAAGATAGTCTGCGAATGCGGCTCGGGGCGGTGATCTTAGCCCTACTCACATTGGCGGCTATTGTTTTCGCTGTCCTGAACTTCCAGCAACGCTCCCTCTACGTGCTTCCCGATGACGGCGTTACCTGGATGGACTCTGCGCAGGGCGTTGCCGCCTGGCACGTCGTGGCTGACTCGCCTGCCGCCAAAGCCGGCATCCGGCAAGGCGATGTTGTCGAAGCCGTTCGCGGTGTTACGATCCACCGCTCAACCGACGTCACCCGCGTGCTCTTCCACGTCGGTCCCTGGACGGAAATCCGCTACCAATTGCTCCGCGACGGCCGCGCCTTTGAAACGCCGGTGGTCACTGCCCCGCAGGAAAATCCTTCTTCGATTGAAAACTATCTGCGCGTCCTCGGGCTGCTCTACCTGTTCATTGGCCTGTTTATTTTCGTGCGCCGCTGGAACGCGCCGCGCGCCATTCATTTCTACATTTTTTGCCTGGTCTCTTTCGTTCTGTATAGTTTTCATTACAGCGGCAAGCTGAATTCCTTCGACTGGATCATTTACTGGAGCAACGTGGTGGCGCTGCTGCTGCAGCCCGCCATGCTCGTGCACTTCGCTCTGGTGTTTCCAGAGCGTCGCGGAAGGCTCTGGCCCAAGCTGGTTGCGGTGTACTCTGTCCCCGTCGCGCTTTTCGTTCTGCATGCCTTCATCGCCACCGGGACGCTGGATTTCCTTCCCTCGCTCGGCACGCGCTACTGGCTCGATAAGGTCGAACAGGTCAACCTGGGAATTTATTTTGTCCTGGCTGCCTTCATTTTCTTTTTCAGTTTCCGTCGCGCTCCGAGCGGTGTGCTGCGCCAGCAATTGAAGTGGGTCACCGCCGGAGCCTTCGCCGGCAGTCTGCCCTTTGTCTGCTTCTACATCGTTCCCTACGCTCTTGGCTGGGTTCCTCCGGCGTGGATGAAGAGTTCGGTCTATTCGCTGGTCCTGATTCCTCTCTGCTTCGGCTATGCCATCATTCGCTACCGCTTGATGGACGTGGACATCATCTTCAAGCGCGGCCTCTCTTACACCTTTGCCACCGCCGCCGTCGTGGGCATTTATTTCGCCATCATTGCCGTGATCGGAGAACTGTTTCACCGGCCCGGCTTGTCCACCGGCCCCGCCGGCGGCATCATCGCCATCGTCGTCGCCGCCTTTCTCATCGAGCCTTTGCGCGAGTGGGTGCAGACCCGCCTGGATCGCTTCTTCTACCGCGATCGCCTCGATTACCGGCGTACGCTGATCGAATTCGGCCGCGCGCTCACGAACGAAGTGCGCCTGGAACCTCTGGTGGGCTCAGTGCTCGATCGTGTTTCGCAAACGCTTCTGGTGGATCGCCTCGCCGTGTTTTTGGAAGATCCCTCTGCTCCCGGCTGCTTCCTGCTTTCGCGCTCCATGGGCTTGCGCCCTGAAGGCCCGCTGGATCTGTCGTTTTTGGACCCCGCGCGCCCCGCCTTCGAGCGTGGCTGCCTGTTCTTTGAATCGGCGCGCACGGCGATTCAGGAATCGGAGCCGGTGCGCCGCACGCTCGAAGAGCTCGACCTGAATTATTTCATTCCTTGTCGCTTTCGCGAACGTACCGTTGCGGTTCTGGGCCTGGGCAAGACCGTGGACGGCGATTATCTCTCCAGTGACGACCTGGAATTGCTCTTCACCATCGCCGGATACGTCGCCATCGCCATCGAAAATGCCGGCCTCTATCATTCGCTGGAACAAAAAGCGATGCAGATCGAGCGCCTGAAAGACTTCAGCGAAAATATTGTCGAGTCACTGAAGATCGGCGTCGTTACCGTGGACCTGGAAGACCGCATCGAGTCCTGGAATCCGCAGCTGGAGGATTTGCTCTCCATTCCGCGCGCCGAAGCGCTAAAGCGCTGCCTCCCGGAAGTGTTGCCGCAGGATCTGGTCGCCGAAATCACTTCGCGTGCGGCCAGCGACCACGTTTCCGGCATCTATAAATTCCGCCTCAATACGCGCGCCGGCCGTCACTTGGTCATCAACGCATCCATCGCCCCGCTGGTCGGCAAAAATGGCGCACGCCTGGGCCGCCTCATCCTGCTCGACGACATCACCCAGCGCGTTCGCTTGGAAGACCAGATGGTCCAGACCGAAAAGCTCACCTCGCTCGGCCTGCTCGCCGCCGGCGTGGCGCACGAAGTGAATACGCCGCT
>DATNLN010000137.1:0-37200 GCA_035602855.1 Candidatus Acidiferrales bacterium | reverse complement strand
TGGCAGCGAGGCCGAAGCGAATATCGTCGCCGACGGGCGTGAAGTAGAGGCCGCTTTCGTGCACGTCGGGCGGAAGGACGCGAATGCCCATGCCGCGGGCTTCGTTAATATATTTCACGACTTTTTCTGTGTTGCCGGCCTCGGAGCTGAGCATCGAAGCCATGAATTCGACTGGGTAGTGGACTTTTAGAAACGCAGTTTGGTACGCGAGCAACGCGTAGGCGCAGGCGTGAGCTTTGGGAAAACCGTAGAGGCCGAATTCTTCCATCAGGTCGAAAATCTTGGCGGCTTTTTTCGCAGGAACTTTGCCCACGGCGCAGCCAGCCAGAAATTTTTCGCGCTGCGCGGCCATCACGTCTGCTTTTTTCTTGCCCATTGCGCTGCGCAGGATGTCGGCATCACCCAGCGAGTATCCGGCCAGGCGGTTGGCGATCTTCATTACCTGCTCTTGAAAGACGATGACACCCCAGGTCTCGGAAAGAATTTCTTCCAGCTCCGGCAAGTCGTAGCTGACTTTTTTCTTGCCCTGTTTGCGCCCGATGAATTCGTCAATCATGCCGCCCTGGATGGGTCCGGGACGATACAGAGCGTTGAGCGCGGTGAGGTCCTCGATTTGCGTCGGCTGGTAGCGCTTCAGAATGTCGCGCATGCCGTGCGATTCAAATTGGAAAATGCCGGTGGTGTCGCCGCGCGCGAACAGGGCGTAGGTGGGCGCGTCGTCGAGCGGCAGAGTGGTGAGGTCCAGGTCAACGCCGCGGTTTTGTTTGATCATCCGCACGGAGTCGTCGAGGATCGTGAGTGTGGTGAGGCCGAGGAAATCCATTTTGAGCAGGCCGATGCGCCCGAGGGCGTTCATATCGTACTGCGTGGTAATTTCATCCTTGTTCGACTTATAGAGCGGGACGATTTCGGTAAGCGGGCGCGGGGAAATCACGACGCCGGCGGCGTGCGTCGAGGCATGGCGCGCCAGGCCCTCCAGGCGCAGCGCCACTTCGATTAATTCCTTTACCTGGCCTTCTTTACGCGCGGCTTCGAGTTGCGGCGATTGCTTCAGCGCGTCCTCGAGCGAAATGTTCAGCGTGGTGGGAATCATTTTCGCGAGGCGGTCCACGTCGCCGTAGGGCATATCGAGCGCGCGGCCCGCATCTTTCAGCACGGCTTTTGCGGCCATGGTGCCGAAGGTGATAATTTGCGCGACGCTTTCCGCACCGTATTTTTTGCGGACGTATTCGATCACTTCGCCGCGGCGGCGCATGCAGAAATCAATATCAATATCGGGCATGGAGATGCGCTCGGGATTCAGGAATCGCTCGAAGAGCAGCTCGTACTGCATGGGATCAACGTCTGTGATGCGCAGCGAATAGCTTACGAGGCTGCCCGCCGCGGAACCCCGGCCGGGACCGACCGGGACGCCTTGCGCGCGGGCGTAATGAATGAAATCCCAGACGATCAGGAAGTAGCCGGCGAAGCGCATCTTCTTGATCATTTCGATTTCGGCGGTGAGGCGGGATTCGTAGTCGGCGAGCGGGTGGCGCAGGCGGCCCTCTTGGGTGAGGCGCTCGATTTGCGGAGCGCGCGAGGCGAATCCTTCTCGGACCACTCTTTCAAAGTAGGAATCGGTGGTGTGGCCTTCGGGAACTTTGAATTCGGGGAACGGATTGCTGACGCGCTGGATTTTCACGTTGCAACGTTCGGCGATGGCGACGGTGCGCGTGACGGCGTCCGGCAGCTCGCGGAACACGTGCGCCATTTCCTCGGCGGTCTTGAAATAAAACTGGTCAGTGGCAAATTTCATGCGCTGGGCGTCGCTCATGGTTTTGCCGGTCTGGATGCACATCAGAACTTCTTGCGCGTGCGAGTCGGCTTGCGTGAGGTAGTGGCAGTCGTTGGTCGCGACCAGCGGAATACCGGATTCCTTCGAGAGGCGCACCAGATCGCGATTGACGCGGATGTCCTGCTCGAGGCCCTGGTCCTGCACCTCGAGGAAGAAATTTTGTTTGCCGAAAATATCGCGCAGGCGGTAGGCGCTTTTTTGCGCCTGATCGTATTTCTCGGACAGCAGCGCGTCGGCCACTTCGCCGCGCAGGCAGGCGGAAAGAGCAATCAGACCTTCGCTGTGCTTCGCTAGCAGCTCGTGATCCACGCGGGGTTTGTAATAGAAGCCGTCCAGATAGCCGGTGGAGACCAGTTTGATGAGGTTTTGGTAGCCCTTTTCGTTTTCGCAGAGCAGAACGAGGTGATTGGAACGCTCGGCGCCGGTGCCGCGATTCTTGTGATTGTCCGGCGCGACGTACATTTCGCAGCCGATGATGGGCTTCACACCGTGCGTGGTGGCTTGATGATAGAAATTCGCTGCGGCAAAAAGATTTCCGTGGTCGGTTACGGCGACGGCGGGCATTCCGCGGCGCGCGGCTTCGGCAGTGAGTTCGCCGATTTCGCAAGCGCCGTCCAGAAGAGAGTAGTCCGTGTGCAGATGAAGGTGAACGAAGTTCAAGGCATCCATGCGAAGTTCATTCTAAACCAGCTTGAGGCGGTGCGTAACAGCAATCTGCGGCTCGGTCTTGGCTGCGCAGTTGCGAGTTCGCGCCGATCGCTGTTAGCGGCGTGCTTTTTTCGCTGGACGAGACTTTGATTTCTTTCCGGTGCGCGCGGCCTTGTCATCGTGCGCCGCTTTGTCGTGCTTGGCCTGGGCCCTTGCGCCGATCGCTGCGGCTGCGGATTGCCCTGGCTTCGCAGGCGGGGCGGAAGCTTTTCCTGCGGCTGCGGATTTTCCCTCTCCGGCCGGAACGGGCGCGGACTTGCCAGCGGCGGCTGCGCCCTTGGATTTGTCCTGCGGCTTGCCTTCCGCATGCGCTGCGGCTTCCGGCGCGCCTTTGCGCTTCTTTTTCTCTTTTTCCGGCTTCTTGATTTCGTCTTTGATGCCCGCGAGATTTTTCAGGATCTTGGTGCGGTCTTCCGGGGTCTTGCCCTTGCCGCGCAATTGCAGCTCGAAGAACTGCTCGACGATCTTGTCGAATTTCGGTCCGCGTTCGACGCCCAGCGCATCGAGTTCTCCCGCTGGCGACGCCATGCGCAGCGGACGCCACTTCTGCAAGTAATTGCGGATCTTGGAAAGCGCGCGCGGGTTCGGCATTTCCACTTCGATGAAGGCGAGAGTTTCCGCGGGCAACGAAGCCAGATAGTAGTAGGCATCCTTCGCGGCGTTGGTCTTGGCGCTCTTCAATATTTTTACGACTTTCTGCGTTTCCGGAACCAGCTCGGCGGCTTCTTCGATTTCGGCGGCCCGGTATTCCATGTGGCGCAGGGCGGAGGCGGCTTCGCGCGATTTCAGCCGGCCCAGAGTGTAATACGCGACGGCCAAATGCAGACGCGGCCGCAATCCGGCGCTGTAAAGATTGAAGCGCACGCGCGCAAGCTTGTTGAGGCTGTCGTAATCCGGCTTTCTTTTTTGCAGCGAAGGATGAATCAGCGCGAGCATGTCGTGCGATTCCCAAAGTTTCAGCGTGGCGACGGGATTGTCTTCCCGAGCGAGCGCGCGCATTTCGTGGCCGACTTCGTCGCCTTCGATGCGGCCGGTGACGCCGCGTTCGATGGCCAGGTCAAACCATTCCTGCGTGCGTGGATCCATTTTGAAGCCCATGCGCGCGGCGTAACGCAGGATGCGCATCAGCCGGATGGGCTGGTTCGTGAATGCGTGAATGGAGAGCGCGCGCACTTCCTGTTTTTCCAGGTCCGCCAGGCCATTCATCGGATCGAGCAGCAAGCCGCGCGATTGCGTATTGAGCGAGATAGCTATCGCATTGATGCCAAAATCGCGGCGGCGCAAATCCTCCATCACGCTGGAGAAACGGTATTCGGGTTTTACGCCCGGGCGCTCGTAGAAATCTTCGCGCGCGGCGGAGATAGAACCATCCACATCGCCGGCGAAAATCATTTCGTGGTGGCGAATTTTCTCGCTCTCCCAGACCACGCGCGCTCCGCCCTTTTCCAGCTCGCGCACGATCTTCACCGGATTGCCTTCGACCGTGAAATCCAGGTCGCGGATGGGCATGCCTGAAATCAGGTCGCGCACCGCTCCGCCGGTGAGATAGACATTCACGTCTTGCGTGCGCGAAAGCTCCTGCACGCGCTCCATCACGGCACGTTGCTCGGGCGACAGCCGGCTTTCCAACAGATACATGTAATCGGGCATGAAGTTTCCGCCTTCCTCGAATTTTTGCGCGCGGCTTACTAGGCGCGCGGGTGGTGCGCTTTATAAACTTGTTTCAAACGTTCTTCGACTACGTGCGTATAGATTTGCGTTGTGGCAATATCCGCGTGGCCCAACATCATCTGCACGGAGCGCAAATCCGCTCCGCGATCCAACAAGTGCGTGGCAAAACTGTGCCGCAGCATATGCGGCGTGAGGGGCTTGCGCAACCCCGCTTTGCGCCCGTAAGCTGCCAGAATTTTCCAGAACGCGATCCGGTGGATGGCCGCGCCGCTGCGGCTGGGAAAAAGATAGGGCGAAGTTTTTTCTCCCAGGATTTCCAGGCGCGATTTTTTCATATACTGCACGATCAATTGCAAGGCGGCGGCGCCCACCGGCACCAGCCGCTCTTTATCGCCTTTGCCGAGGCAGCGCAGGCAGCCGGACTCGAGTTGAATGTCGGCGGCCTTCAGCCCGCAGAGTTCGGAGACGCGCAGGCCGGTGGAATAGAGCAATTCGATCATGGCTTTGTCGCGCAGGCCGAGCGTGGAGGCGACATCGGGCTGACGCAGCAGGCGGTCCACTTCTGCGACGCTGAGAAATTCCGGCAGCGAGCGGCGGAATTTCGGCGCGGCGACATTGGCGGCCGGATCTTCCTTGATGATTCCCTCGGTGAACGCGAAGCGGAAGAGATGACGGATGGTGACGAGGTGGCGCGCGACGGTGCGGCTGTCCAGTTTGCGCAGATAGAGCGTACGCAGGAAGTCAATCACCGTGCTATGCGTGAACTGGTCCAGAGTGAGGCCGCGCTTGGCTGCATAGAGCGCGAACTTCGCGAGGTCCCGGCGGTAGGCGTGCAGAGTATTCGTCGAAAGACCTTTTTCGACTCGCAGGTAATTTAAGAACGCTCGAATCTCCGCTTCCAATGCACCTCTCCCAATTTCATGCGCCGCAACATTCACGCCGGCAGAAACTTCGCGCCCGCCCGTATTTCCAGGCTACGCAACGTCCAAGCTGCCGGTTGCCGCAGTCGGCTGCGCGCGCCGCAGGAGCAGAAACAATTCCGGCAACTCTTCGCAGCGCAGCGCCCAGGCCAGTGCGAAATAAATTCCCACCGAGACGACCATAATTCCGATGAGCCATGCAGCCTTGGCCAGAAAATGCTGCAGCGTCGCCAGATGGGAAAATTTCACCGCCGCAAAGCAGACTGCGGACATGGCCACGGCGCAGAGCGCCATCTTCCCCAGCGCGTTGAAAATGGCCGCCGAGCCCAGGCTGCCATAACGTCCGCGAAAAATTACGAATAGCGCGGCGAAATTAAAATAGGCCGCAAGCGAACTCGCCAGCGCCGGGCTGGCATTCCACAGATAGCGGCCGAATCCGAACAGCAGCACGATGTTGAGCGCGACGTGCAATACCAGCGAGTACGCTCCTACTTTCGTCGGCGTCAAAGTGTCTTGCGTCGAGTAATACATCGGCGTGATCAATTTGATGGCCGCGAACGCCGGCAGTCCCAGCGAATAAAAAAGCAGTGCGTGTGCCGTGAGCGAAGTGGAACGCGCCATGAACTCGCCGTGCTCGAAGAGCACTTGCGTAATCGGCACGCGCAGCAGAATCAAGCCCACCGCCGCCGGAATTGTGATGAACGAGGCGACGCGCAGAGCGAAAGCAAATGTCTGCTTCATCTCGTCGTGCTTCCCTTCCGCCACCTGGTGCGACATGGTGGGAAGCAGCGCCGTGGAGAGCGCGATCGCGTAGCTGCCCAGCACCAGCTCCATCAAGCGATCCGCGATGTACAACGAACTGATGCTGCCCTCCGGCATGCGCGAGGAAGCTGCAAAAATCGTATCTACGAAAAAATTTATCTGAAACACTCCCATGCCAAAAAACACGGGTACCATCAGCTTGCCGACCTTTTTCACTCCCGCATCGGCGAAGTTGACGTCCGGACGGAAACGCATGCCGAGTTTTGCGAGCGCCGGCAGCTGCATCGCCAGTTGCAATGCTGCGCCTAGGACGATTCCAAAGGCGAGCGCCACGGCCGGGGTGCGATACGCCGGCGGCGCCCAGTTCATGATGGGCCGGTATACCACGCCGAACGAAAACGCGATGAACACGACGTTGAAAAGAATCGACGTCGAAGCTGGCAGGCCGAAGCGATGAAAGCTGTTCAAAATTGCGCCGGCCAGCGCCGCCAGGCCCAGAAAGAACACGCACGGAAAAATGATCCGATTCAGGTAGATCGCCAGGTCCCAACGGGCGTGACTGACCCCCATGAGCGTCAAGCTGCCTACAATCTGGCTGGAAAATACGCATCCCAGGGCCGCGATGACCGTCAGAATCACGGCGACGTCCCAGAAGACTCGCTGCGCAAATTGCCAGGTTTCCCTCTGCGGTTTTCCCCGCAGATACCCGGTAAATACGGGTATAAAGGAAGCTCCCAGGGCGCCTTCGCCCGTCATGCGGCGAATCATGTTGGGAATGCGAAACGCCAGGATAAAGGAGTCGGCCGCCGGCGAAGTGCCGAGCAAAAGCGCTACCCGCTGATCGCGTAAGTATCCGCAAATCCGGCTGATAACGGTGGCTAGGGCTATTACCGAGGCAGACTTTAGGAGCTTGCCCTTTTCGGTCAATCGGCGGTGACTCCGATGCTAACCCTTTAAGCACCAATAACTTGACGAAAAACAGGGGCAAGAATAACATAACCCCCGGGAACTTAGCAAGATTCTCCCCGAAAAAGGGCTCAAAATCGTGAAAGATCGGGCTCCAGCCTCGACGCGCAAGAAAGTGGTGGTTTCGCTCCTCGACCGGAGTCACCTGGAGGGTTACTTGAACCCTTTGGCGCTGGCGCGGGCGGAGGCCTTTGACTTGCTGACGCCCGACGGGGAACATGTTTCCGTGGCCATGCCGAACGTCAAGTCCGTATATTTCGTGCGCGAGTTTCCGCAGACTTTTCAGCCTGAGCGCAAGGTGTTTCTGAGCCGGCCGAAGCTGGATGGGTTGTGGGTGCGGCTGCGTTTCCGCGATGAGGACGTAATGGAAGGGATCGTGGCGAACGATCTGCTCGATCTACTGGACAACGCGGTGCAGCTGACGCCTCCGGACCTGCATGGGAATACCCTGCGATTATTTATCCCGCGCTCGGCGCTGGCTGAGATGAAGGTTTTGGGCGTGGTGGGGGCGGCGCGGCGAACTCCTCGCGCCGCCGACGCTGCGACAGCTTCGCAATCCAAACTTTTCAACGAATAGCCCGTTCGCTTTGCCGTGCGCGTTTTGCCCATCGACGCGCTGCGGCCTCGGTAGGCCTGTTTGCTTGTCTGTTGTACATTCATGCTGAGCAATAGCGAGCGTGAGGAGAAGCCATCATGAAATTGGGCGAGATCGCGAAACAACTGGGCTGCGAAGTGGAGGGTGACGCGGGCCTGGAAATTACCGGCGTGGCAGGGATCGAAGAGGCGCGCTCCGGCGAGTTGACGTTTTTAGTCAATCGTAAGTACCGGCCGGCGCTCGCGACGACGCAGGCTTCGGCGATCTTTGTCGCGAAGGATGCCGGGCCTGTGCGCATTGCGGCGCTGCGTTCTGCGAATCCCTACCATGATTTTGCGCGTGCGATTGAGCTGTTTCATCCGGCGCCGCGCTTCACGATCGGGATTCACCCGACCGCTGTGATCGCGCAGACTGCGAAAATTGCTCCGGGGGCGCACATCGGGCCCTATTGTTTTGTGGATGAAGAGGTCGCGATCGGGCGCAACGCGGTGTTGCACAGTTTTGTGACGATTTATGCGGGTGCGAAGATTGGCGATAATTTTTTCGCGCACTCGCATGTGACCGTGCGCGAGAATTGCCGCATCGGTGATCGTGTGCTGTTGCAGAACGGTGTGACGATCGGCGCCGATGGATTTGGGTTCGCGCGCCGCGACGATGGCGGCTGGCGCAAGATGCGCCAGTCCGGCATCGCGGTGGTCGAGGAAGACGTGGAGATCCAGGCGCACAGCGTGATTGATCGCGCGACGGTGGGCGAAACGCGGATTGGGCGCGGAACGAAGATTGATAATTTAGTGCAGGTGGGACACGCGTGCAAAGTCGGTGAGGACACGTTGCTTTGCGGGCAGGTGGGGCTTGCGGGAACGTCCAAAGTGGGCAACAAGTGCATCCTGGCGGGACAGGTGGGCGCGGCGGGACATTTGACGATTGGCGATGGCGCCGTGCTGACGGCGCAGTCGGGGGTGCCGGGCGACGTTCCGGCGGGCGCGATCTATTCGGGATATCCGGCGATGGATAATCTGGGGTGGCGAAAATCGGTGGCGGTGTTCAATCACTTGCCGGAGCTGCAGAAGGAATTGCGCCAGCTGCGAGCGGCGGTCGCGAAGCTGAACGCGAAGTAGAACAACAGAGCAAGCGCCGACGCGAAAGTTTGCGTCCGGCGCCGCGCGCTTCGATCAGTTCCCTAGCGAAGGTTTCTGTTCTTCCGGCAAACCTGCCGCTACGATTCCCTGCACGCGCTGGCGAAGTTGGTCACGTTGGTCCTCCGCATATTCCCTCGCTTGGACGGCGGGGCCGTAGCGCACGACCACTTCGCCGGGATGAATTGTCCAATCGCCTTTGCGCATCAGGCGCTGCGTTCCGGCAAGGGAGACGGGCACCACCCAAGCAGCGGCGCGAATCGCCATCAGGAAAGTTCCCTTCTTGAAGGGGAGCAGGCGGCCGTCGCGGCTGCGCGTTCCTTCTGGAAAGACGCAAAACGACAGGCCTTCCTTCATGTATGCAACGGCGATGTCCACGCTTTCCGCGGCGGCTTCTTTGTCGGCGCGATCCACGGGAACCAGCTTCGCTTGGCGCAGGGCTTTGCTGAGGATAGGAATGCTAAAGACTTCTTTTTTGGCGAGGAGCGCGACGCGCCGGGGAATATTGGGCACCAAAGCGACGGGATCGAGGTTCGAAGCGTGATTGGAAGTAAACACGCACACGCCGCTGGGAATGTTTTCCAGGCCCTCGACGCGGACGCGAATGCCGGCCAGACGCAACACAATGCGCAGAGCACCCATGAACGTCCCATACATGAAATTGGCGTCGCCCGTCAGCAGCGTCCACAAAATCAGCAGCGGCTGCACGAAAATCAGCGCCAGAGCGACGAACGTCAAGACCATGACGGTGCGAATCATGGAATCAGCGGGGCAAGCGCAACGGGGGCGGCGGAAAGTTCAATCGGTTTTCCCCTTCAGCCAGCCTTCGCGGATGCGTTTCTGCTTCTCGGTGGGAGCCGGCATCTCCATTAAGGAAAATTTATTCAGGTCAACCGAGCCGAGCGCGAACTTCAAATCCAGATCTTTGCTGTCGCGCTCGACGCGCAGAGCAACGATTTCACCGGGCTCGTGCTGGCGCAGCCAGGCCGGCAAATAACGCGGCAGCGGCTGGCCATTCAGCGTGAGCAGCGCGTCACCTGCCTTCAGCCCCGCTGCTTCCGCGGAGGATCCCGGCACCACTTGCGCAATCACCGTTGGCGCGTCGGAGCTGCGGCGCGAGGTCCAGAAGCCCAGTTCCGGCGCCGCGCGGCGTTCGACCTTCAGTTCCATGCCTGCGGCGTTGAAAAATTTGTCGTAGGGAATTTCGTCGGTTCCCCCCACATAGCGGCGAAAAAAATCGTCGAACTTTACACCCGCAACTTCTTCGGTGACTGCTTCTACTCCCTGCGAATCGTCGTAGAAGCGGCCTTGCTTCGCGTAGACGTCGTTCATGCGGCGCAGCACGTCGTCGAGTGATTTGCGGTTGTCGGTCGCGTCGCGAATCGCAAGATCGAGCAGGTCGCCGAGGATCTGGCCTTTGTTGTAATAGGAAATGCTGCGCTCGGGGCGGCGATATTCATCGTAGCCCTCCAGCCACGCGTTCAGGCTGGATTCCTCGACGCTCTGCCAGCGATGCGCAGGCCGCGAATCCAGCTCGCTGAATTCTGCCGCGAGGTCCGCGTAAAATTGCTCTTTGGTCCACAGGCCGCTGCGCTCGAGAGTGTAGTCGCCATAGGTGCTGGTGACTCCTTCGGCGAACCAGAGAGCGCGCGTGTACATTTCTTTGGTGTAGTCCACCGGCTCGAGCGTTTGCGGGCGAATGCGTTTCACATTCCAGGCGTGAAAAAATTCATGCGCTGCCACGGAAGCGGCCGCCTCACCCGACGACGCGGAGATCGCAGTGCAATTGGAATGCTCCATTCCGCCGCCGCCCACCTCGGGATAAGGACCGAAGTGAAAGAAAAAGGTGTACTGGGTGAAGGGAGCGCCGCCCATCAGATGTACTTCGTATTTGGTGATGTCGCGCAGAATTGATTCCAGGGATTCGCGGCGCCAGTCTTTGCCGTCCACGACGACGCGGAAATGCGCGCCGGTTTCGTCAAAGCCGAATTCGGCGAATTTGCCTAGTTCGGCTGGGGCGTCTACCAGTGTGCCGTAATTTGCGGCAAGGAATGAATTCGGCGTTGCGCCGGCGGGAAGTTCTGCCGCGACGCGCCAGCCCTCGGGAACGTCGTCAAACTGGACGCGGGCGTCTTCGGCGCGGCGACTGGGGACGTACATCAGCACTTCGGCGAAATTCACGAAGGCGTGGTGCGCGTTCAGTTGCGAATTGAACGGGCCGGGATCGTCCCATTCGATGCTGTAATCGAGCGTTGCGGCGCGCGAGTGTGCGTCTGCGTTGGCGCCGTTGCCTGCGCTGCCGTCGATGCCAGCCAGCGAAATCTTCCAGGTCTGTTTATCGAGCATGCGCACGGGCAATGACGCCGCAGCGGTATCTGAGGAATTGCGCGCGCGCACATCGCGCACGCGATAGGAAAAATCGCGCACCTGGTACAAAGCGTTCCACGCGGGCAGCGCGATGATAATTTCCCGGTCCGCGGGCTGCGCGGGAATCTCCACGGAAACGTGAAAGAGGTGTTGCTCCGGATTCTTCAGGGAAATGTGATAGCCGATCGTGGCCGCAGCGGGTCGCGCCAGAAACAACAGCGCAAGTGCCAAAGCGAGCCGCTGGGCCGATTTCATTTCCGTGCTCCTTCGAGCGATTTGAACTTTTCGAGCAATTTTTCACTAAGGCCATCGAAGCTGCCGTTGGACATGACCATCACCATGTCGCCGGGGCGGGCTTCGGCGGCCAGAAATTCCACGATTGCGGATGACGAATCGAACGCTTTCGCCGGGCGGCCGCGCTCGAGCAGCGACCTGGCGATGAATTCCGGTGAGAGGCGCTCGCCTTCTTCGAGCAATTGCGCACGGTTGACCGGACCGATCACGACCACGTCGGCGATGGCCAGCGATTCGGGCAGCACATGCTCGAAAATTTTACGGCGCATGGTGTTGGAGCGCGGCTCGACTGCCGCCCAAATTTTTCGTCCGGGCCAGCGCGTGCGAGTGGCTTCTAGGGTCATGCGAATCGCAGTGGGATGATGCGCGAAGTCTTCCACCACGAGGATGCCGTTGGCCTCGCCTTTGGTCTCCATGCGTTTACGCACGCTGATGAAAGTGGCGAGAGCTTGTCGGATCGCGTCGCACTCGACGCCGCGGCCGTAGGCGATCGCGATTGCGGCCAGGGCATCCAGCACATTGTGCTTTCCGGCCACGGGCGTGCGCGCGCGTGTGATTTCCCTGCCGCGAAACGCGACGCGGAACTCCGTGGCGTCGTCGTGCCACTGCACGTCTCCAGCGCACCAGTCAGATTCGGCGGTGAGTCCAAAAGTTTCCACGGGGCAAAATGCTTTCGCCACCGCGCGCTTTAGTTCTTCGCTTTCCCCCCAGAGCAGGATTTTTCCGCGGCGCGGGACCAGGTTCACGAGCCTGCGGAATTGCAAGGCGATGGACGGCAGGTCCGGGTAGATGTCCGCGTGATCGAATTCCAGGGAGGTGAGAATCAGTTCGTCCGGATGGTAGTGCAGGAATTTCGGTCCGCGATCGAAGAAGGCTGTTTCGTACTCGTCGCCTTCGATGATGAATTCTTCACCACCGCCAAGGCCGTAGCTGCGGTCGCCAAAATTAGGCGAGATGCCGCCGACCAGAAAGTCAGGCTTGCGCCCGGCCACCTGAAAAATCCACGCCAGCATTGCCGTGGTGGTGGTTTTCCCGTGCGTGCCGGCGACGACGATCGAGGTGTGCCCGGGAATGAAATATTGTTCGAGGAGCTGCGGCATCGAGCAGTAGGGCAATTTTTCATCGAGGATGTGCTCGATCTCCGGATTGCCCCGGGCGATCACGTTGCCAACGACGCACAGGTCCGGCGCGGGCTGCAAATTTTCCGCGCGAAATCCTTCGTTCCAACGGATGCCCAGCGAGTCGAGCAGCGTCGAAGCCGGCGGATAGACGTTGACGTCCGAGCCGGTGACGTGAAAGCCGCGCTCCTTCAGCATTCCGGCAACGGGCGCCATGGCGGAGCCGGCGATGCCCAGGACGTGGATGTGTTCGCTAACCTTGTTCAGTCGCGTTGAAATTTGCTGTCTCCTTGCTCGCGACGGCGATTGCCGACGCGTGCAAATCACGTGCTTCCGCATGCATCGCGCCGTCGAGCTCTCAGGCGCGGCAGGCCGGTTCCAAGATTTCCAGGCGCGATGTTTCGTCGGCCTTTAGACGCGCGCGCACGCCTAGCGGCAGCGTCAACATGGGGCGCGGCGTGTGACCCACCGCCGCGCCCCACACCACAGGAAATCCCATCGTGCCCAGAATTCGGCGCGCGACGGTTAGCACGCTTTCGGTTCCGGCCGGACCTTGACATTCCGGAAATTCTCCCAGCAGGACGCCGGATACGCCGCGCAGCTTGCCAGCCTGCTTCAGGTGCATCAGCGCGCGGTCCACTTGCCAGGGTTTCATGCCGCGATCTTCGAGCAACAGAATCGCGCCGTGGGTGTCGAGTTCCCAGGCAGTGCCCAGCGCGGTTTCGATCAGCGTAAGGCAGCCGCCGAGAAGGACGCCGTCCGCCGAACCCGGCATGATTGCTTCGCCGCCCGCGAGCGGGATGGTCCAGCCGGTCTTGGTTTCCGTCAGAGCGCGCGTGAGCGATTCGGGATCGTAACCGTCGGGGACACCTGCGCCTCGATCCAGGCCCGCGGCGGCCATGGGTCCATAGAAGCTGATCCAGCGAAATTTCTGCCACAGGAAAATCTGCAGCGAGGTGAGATCGCTGTAGCCCACTAAAATTTTGGGATTGGCCAGCGCGACGCTAAGGCCATCGAGCAAATAATTTGAGCCATAACCGCCGCGTGAGCAGAAAATCCCGCGCGTGGTGGTTTCGGTGAGCGCTTCTTTAAGCGCCGTCCCGCGTTCTGCGCTACTGCCAGCAAAAAAATCGCCGCGCGCCAGTACCCTTTCCGGATCGAACATCGGCGTGTAGCCCAGCCGCACAATTTCCTCGACGCCGCGCTGCAGACGAGCTGGATCCACGGGACTGGCGAGCGAGAGAATGCGCACGGCATCGGCCGGATGAAGCGCTTCAGGCTTGAGAGCTTGCGGCATGGGCCGCAATGGAGAATAAGGAATTTTGCGCAGCGAGTCCAGCCGCGCGCGCAAAGGTGTTTACATCCGAGCAGCAGCGCGAGGCCAGGGTTAGAACGGCGTGACGGCCAGATACACATCGCCGATGCCGCTGGCCGGCTCCGCGGCGATGGTGTCGGGCGCGTAAAAAGTCGCGAAACGTCCATCGGCGCTGAGCGGAGAGGCGCTGTAGCGGTCGGCGGTGAGCGGCGCTGACTTGGCGTTGCTCGAAACCGCGAGCATGGCGTGTGCGGCGGAAAAAGTCGCCGAGGCTTCGGAGACGGCGTAGGTGTGCGGCGTGCAGGGAAGCACGGCGCCGAAGCAGGTATCGCGCACGACGAGCGAGCCCTCGGTGGCAACCTGGCCGGCAGGCGGGGTGGAAGCGGCGCCGGACACGAACGAAATGAATCTTCCAGCGGCACTGATGGCGGGCGAGAAATTTTGCGTTTTGCTGGCCGCCGTGGTGCTGTCGTTCACAATCAGAGTTGTCGATGGAACGCAGCCGTCGGGTGCGGTCCCGCCCAGGCAAGTGTCGCGCAGGTACGCGCGGCTGAGGTGGGCTGCATTCCCAGTGGAGGAATCGGGCGGCTGCGATTCGAAGACCACGAAGCGCGCGTCACTGTTGAGCGACGGCGAAATATTCACCCCGCCGAGAGTTGAATCGTCCGGCGCGTAAGAGATTCGTTCCGCGGATTCGGTGCAGGAAACGGGAGGTTCAATTCCCATGCAAGTGTCCGCCAGAACGATCTGCGAAGTGCTGGCCGCATTCTGCGCCGCCGATTTTGCGGCCCACATTTCCAGCGCGACGTAACGGCCGTCGGAGGAAATCGCCGGGCGTCCCGCCTGCGCGCCTGCGACTCGGTCTTCGTCGTCCACCGGAACAACCACAGTACGCGCGACGCAAGCTTTGGTCGCCGTCGGACCGGCGCAGGTGTCTCGCACGTACGCTTGCGGCAGCAGCGGGGATTTTTCCGTCACCAGATTCGTCGCTGCAGACACAAAGGCGACAAATCGGCCATCGGCGCTCAGCGAAGGGCTGGTGCTGGGGCCGCTTGCGGCTTCGCCTTCCGGGCCGGTGGAAATGATTTCAGTATGCGGCGTGCAGCCCGAAGGGGCGTTTGCGCCCACGCAAAGGTCGCGGACATACAAGCCCCAGTAGCCCAGTGACGCCACGGAATTGCTGGCGACCAAGTTCGTGGCGCGGGAGATGAATGCCACAAATCGCCCATCACCGCTGACCGCGACTTGCCTGCCGGATTTTCCGTTGGCGGCGCTGCCGTCCGGCGCCAGATCCACGGCGAGCGTCTTAGGCGAGCAATTCGAATTCGTCGCACCGACGCAGGTATCACGCACAAAAATATTTCCGGAGACTGCCGGCGCGGGCCCAACCAGATTCTTGGCCTGCGAATAGAACGCAATATAACGTCCAGTGGAGCTAATCGCCGGGGCCTCGCTCGCGCCATCGGCCGAACCTCCGGCGACGCTCACGGAAATCACCTGCGGGAATTTCACCGCGGCTCCGGCTGCAGGATTGATCGTGAACGGGAATGGCGCCGAAAAAGCTGCCGCGCCGTTCGAGGATGTGTTGAGCACGGTAATCTCGACCGTTCCGGGCGTCGCCAGATCGGTTGAGGGAATCGACGCCTTCAGCGAGGTTGCGCTCTGGAAGCTGGTGGTGCGCGCCGCGCCGTTCCAATCCACCACGGAATCGCGAATGAAATTTGTGCCCGTGACGGTGAGTGTGAACCCTCCGCCGCCGGCGGTGGCATTCGTCGGCGCAACGGAGGTAATCGTGGGAGTGACCGGTGGAGTGGGCAAGATTGCAAAGTTCAGTGCTGGCGTAGAGCCGCTTCCAGAATTCGCCACAGTGACCGGCTCGGAGCCCGCACTGGCGACGTCTGCGGCCTTAATCTGGGCCTGAACGGTATTTGCGTTGACGAAGGTGGTGGTGCGCGCACTGTTGTTCCACTTGACGGTGGAGTTCGCGGCGAAATTCGCGCCGCTGACGGTGATCGTGAAATCGGCAGCGCCGGCCACGACGCTGGCAGGCGAAAGCGAACAGATCGCGGGCGCCTTGGTGGAAGAAGCGATGAAGCTGGCTGTGGGCGAGAAAATTTCATTGCCGCCGCCCGTGTAGGTGAACACGCTGACGCCGTTACAGCCGGCGCTCTGGATGTCCTGCGCCGTGAGCTGTGCCGTTAGCTGCGTGGAACTGACAAACGCCGTGGTGCGAGGACTGCCATTCCAGGCGACCACCGATCCTGAAAATGGCGGTTGCGGGGGCATGGTGGGATTAGGAACGTTCGCGCTGCCTGCAATAAAATTCGACCCATTCACAGTGAGCGTGAACGCGGCGCCGTTCGGGCTGGCGCTGGCCGGACTGAGGCTAGAGATCAGCGGCGTATTGGTTTGCGTCGGAAATACGGTGAATGGCGCGGCATTGATGGTGATTCCGCCGCCCGGCAACGGATTGGAAACGGTGACGAGCGCCGTCCCGGCGGTCGCTACGTCGGAAGCCAGAACGGTGATGGCGATTTGCCCTGTGTTTATATTTACGGCGGCGGAGCGCGCGGAGCCGTTCCAAAACGCCGTGGAAGTTCCGGTGGATCCGGCGATGAAGCCTGTTCCGGCGATGAACATCGTGAAGGACTGGCTTCCGGCGGTGACGCTGGATGGAAAAAGTCCGGTAATGATCGGAGTGGGATTCGGCTGGCCTGGTGCGACGGTGTTGCCGTTGCTGGAGCTGCAACTGGACGTGAGAATCGTCAGTAGTGCAACCATCCCGAATGCGGTCCACCGCAAACGCATCAAGCCTGTCCTCCTGCAATTTTTACCGGTAGTGTTCCCGAAAACTGGCGCCGCCGTTCATTAGCGTCGCTGGGATAGACAAACGAGGGAAACGATCCAAACGCCTGCGAGTCCCCTGAATAATGCCCAAGAATTGATAGCATCCCGGCGAACACTCGTCAACTCGGATTCGCCTCGGCGGTGTTTGGTTGGCCCAAAATTTGCTGGGCTTGTTCCAATTGGCAAGGCCGATGGGGGCCGGGCTGGCGCGGCAACTTTGCCGAATCGCGGGTCGCCTTGCACGATATTTCAAGCGCGCATGGGACGCGCTTCGACCTTGGCATTCAGCCCGGCAAATTTTGTGAAGAGTTCGCGCTCCTGGTGGTAGGTGACTTCGGCCTCGAAGTCGACGATAAGTTCGTCTTCGGACTGGTGCGTCTGCCAGCGGCGCGCCTCAATTTTAGACGCCTCGACGATGCGATGCGCCGGGACCAGCAGGTCGGCGTTGCTCGCGGCAATCAATTGGAAAGTCATGACGCGTGTTTGCAGTCCCAGGCGATCTTCGAGATAGCCGAGCGCGACCAGGGCCACCAGCACCATCAGCGTGGCAAAAATCGCGGTGGCGAGCATTCCGGCGCCGACGGCCATGCCGATACTGGCCATCACAAAGATGGTGGCCGCGCTGGTGATGCCCAGCACCGCGCCGCGATCGCGAATCACTACGCCCGCGCCGATGAAACCGATGCCGGGAATAATTTGCGCGGCGATGCGCGTGTGGTCGCCGCCCACCGAGCCGGCCATTTCGTAGGAAATTATCGTGAAGAGCGCGGCGCCGAAGCAGATCAGCATGTTGGTGCGGATCCCCGCGGGCTTGCGGCGCAGCTGGCGCTCCAGGCCGATCAGTCCGCCCAGAATAGCAGCCAGCATCAGCCGCAGCAGAATGTATGAGTTTAAGTCGTGAAGCATGCCGCCCCCCGTGGCGCGCCGGTTGAGATTCTAGCGGAACGTGGAAGCCCGCGGTAGTCTTCTGTGCCGGCAAGACCGATTCGCACACGCCTGGGGCGTTGACGGCAGCCCGAACGCTATCGCGCCGCGGCGTTTTTAGAGCTGGAACGAAGTGAGTTTCGAAAAAAGGCGCGCGCGGGAGTGGATTTCGCTGCGCTTGAGCGTGGTGAGGCGCTGCACGCCGAATTTTTCCACCGCGAAGCTTCCCAGCACGGAACCGTAAACCATCGCGTTGCGCAGTGTGCGCTCGTTCACTTTCCCCGTGCCCGCCAGATAGCCCATGAAACCGCCGGCGAAACTGTCGCCTGCGCCGGTGGGATCCTGCACTTCTTCCAGAGGAAATGCCGGCACCGAAAACAAGAATTTCTCGTGCATCATGATGGCGCCGTGCTCGCCGCGCTTGATCACCAGGGTTTTCGGGCCCATTTTGAAGATTTCTTTGGCAGCGCGCGTCAGGTTGTGCTGGCTGGTGAGTTGGCGAGTTTCGTCGTCATTGATCACCAGCACTTGGATATGTTTCAGCGTTTCCTTCAGCTCAGCGGGCGTACGCTCGATCCAGTAGTTCATGGTGTCCAGACCGACGACCTTCGGTTTGCGCGTGACTTGCTTCAGCACGGAGTGCTGCAGCGTCGGATCGATGTTGCCCAGAAAAATAAATGCCGAGTCCGCGTACGATTTCGGCAGCGTCGGCTGGAAATTTGCGAAGACATTGAGGTCCGTAGTCAGAGTCGTGCGCTCGTTCATGTTCTGGTTGTAGCGCCCGGCCCAATAGAATGTTTTCCCCTTGGCGCGTTCCAGGCCCTGCAAATCAATGTGCTGGTGTTTGAAGACGGCCACATCTTTAGCCGTAAAATCATCGCCGACAATTCCCACCAGGCGCACCGGCGCGAAGTGACAGGCGGACAGCGCGAAATAGCTGGCGGCGCCGCCCAAAAGGCGATCGTGCTTGCCGTGCGGAGTTTCAATGCCATCGAAAGCCACCGAGCCGACCACTAGTAATGACATGAATTCTCCTGAGTTCGTGAATTGTGCACGCGCGGCATTTAACAGATGTACTTGCCGATGATCGGCGCCAGGCGTTTCTTGGTCGCCACGGAAATCATCTCGCGATCGGTGAGTATGGCGTGCGCCAGCGCCGCGCCGCATTTGCAGGCGCGGTCTGCCGGTAACTGCGCCACGGCTTCGTGCAGTACGCGCTGGACGTTCGTCGTATTGCGATTCAGGTTCTCGATGATTTCGCTCACCGTCACCGCATCGTGTTGCGGGTGCCAGCAATCATAATCGGTAACCATGGCAATCGTCGCGTAGCAGATTTCGGCCTCGCGCGCGAGCTTGGCTTCGGTCAAGTTGGTCATGCCGATCACGTCGAAGCGCAGTTGGCGGTAGGTCTGCGACTCGGCCAGCGTGGAAAATTGCGGACCTTCCATGCAGACATACGTTCCGCCGCGATGCGCCTTCACTCCGGCGCTGTCGCAAGCTTCTGCAATGTGCGCAGAAAGGTTCGTGCAGGTGGGCTTGTCAAATCCCACGTGGGCTACGATTCCGCCGCCGAAGAATGTGGCGATTCGTCCGCGGGTGCGGTCGAAAAATTGGTCGGGGATCAGAAAATCCAGCGGCGGCAAATCGTCGCGTAGCGAACCCACCGCACTGACGGAGATGATTCTTTTGACGCCGAGCATTTTGAGCGCGCAAATATTCGCGCGGTAATTGATCTCGGTGGGAGAAAACACATGGCCGCGGCCGTGGCGTGCGAGAAACGCCACGCACTTCCCTTCCAGCGTGCCGACAATAATTGCGTCGGAGGGATCGCCGAAGGGGGTCTTCACGCGGACTTCGCGCGTACCGGTGAGGCCGGCCATGGAATACAGACCGCTGCCGCCAATAATGCCGATCTCCACCTTTTCATTTTTCGCGCGGGATGTTTTCCTGTGTTTTGCAGCTTTTGCCATGTTCAATCCACCTTCACCGGTTCAGCCGCCAAGATTCCGCCGCGCTCGCGCAGGTACGCGGCCTGGGTTTTAGTATCGTGGCAGAACAGCGCGAGCCAGCCTTCCTTCACCAGCTCCGGAAACCACTTTTTCTTGTTTTCGAGGGTCGTCACGGGAAACAAATCGAAGCCCATGATCCAGGGCAGCGGCAAATGCGCCGTAGTGGGCACCAGATCGGCGAGAAAAAATGCGGACTTGCCTCCGCCCGTCAGCTTCACGCACTGCATGTTCGCGGTGTGGCCTGGCACGCGAATCAATTCCACCCCCGGAGCGATCGCGCGATCGCCCTCGAGCAGCGCCAATTTGCCTTTCGCTTCCAGCCCCGCGTAGTTTTCCAGGATGTAGCTGGCGCGGTCGCGTTCGTTGGGATGCTTGGCGTGTTCGAATTCTCCGCGCTGCACCACGTACTTCGCGTTGGGATACGCGGCGACGACCTTATCTCTTTCCACGCGCGTGTTTCCGCCGCAATGATCGAAATGCAGGTGCGTGTTGATCACGATGTCAATTTCGCTGGGATCTAAGCCGTGGTCCTTCAGCCGGTCGTTCAGGAAAGGCCCTTCCACGCCGTAAATGTCGCGCAGCTTTGCAGACATTTTCGCGCCGATGCCTGTTTCCACCAGGATTCTTTTGCCCCCGGCGTGCACCAGCAGGCAATTCATCGCCAGCTGAATGCGATTGCGCCCGTCGCAGGGAATTTTCTTTTCCCACATTGTTTTGGGTATTACGCCGAACATCGCGCCGCCATCGAGCCAGACATATCCATCCACCAGCACGTGAAATTCCAGGTCCCCTAGCTTCAACGATCCTCTCCCAGTCCGGCCCGCGCCAGAATTTCGTTTACGGCGGCGTAGGGGTCCGTTTTTCTTTCGGCCACCGCTGCCGCGATGGCGTCGAGTTCTTTTTCGCCGAGATATTTTCCCGCCACGCGCTCCATGAGGCGCGTTTCCAGCAATTGCAGAATCCATTCTTTCCAGTGGGCGATTTCGCGCGCTTGGCGTTCGTGCGCCTGCTCGAAATGTTTGCGGAACGCTGCGATCTGGCGGCCCAGCTCGGCTACGCCTTTATTTTCCGTCGCAATCGTGCGCACGACCGGCGGTTTCCAACCGTCGCGCGCCGGGACGAGCTGCAGAATTCCTTGGAGCTGCTGCTCGAAGCGGTCTGCGCCTTCGCGATCGGATTTGTTCAGCACGAAGATATCGCCGATTTCCATCAGGCCCGCTTTCAGACTTTGCACGTCGTCGCCCATGCCGGGCATCAGCACCACGATGGTGCAATCCGCCAGACGCACGACTTCAATTTCGCCCTGGCCCACGCCCACCGTTTCCACCAGGATGATTTGTTTTCCGGCGGCGTCGAGCAGCAGCGTCGTGTCTCGCGTCGCCTGCGACAGGCCGCCCAGAAATCCGCGCGTGGCCATCGAACGAATGAAGACGCCGGCATCGGTGGCATGCCCCTGCATGCGTATGCGATCGCCCAGAATCGAGCCGCCGGTGAAAGGGCTCGACGGATCCACCGCGATAATTCCGACGGTCTTGTTTTCGGCACGATAGTAGCTGGCCAGGCGATCGACGAGCGTGCTCTTGCCGGTTCCCGGCGCGCCGGTGATGCCCGCGCGATAGGCTCGTCCGGTGAACGGAAAAAGCTGGCGCAAAATCTCTTCGGCGTCGCGCTCACGGTTTTCAATCGCCGAAACGGCGCGCGAAATTGCGCGCACGTCTCCTGCGCGCACTTGCTCGGCCCAGTTTTCAATGGATACGGTCATAGCAACGTGAATTGCAGCGTCGGAATGGTATCACTGGAACGGCTGGAAGCGATGAGCGCGGGCGGCAAGAGATATATTATTTGTTGCCCAGGATCTGGCGCGCGATCACCAGCCGTTGGATCTCGCTGGTGCCTTCGCCAATCGTACACAACTTCACATCCCGATAAAACTTCTCCGCGGGATAGTCCTTGATGAATCCGTAGCCGCCGTGGATCTGCACGGCCTCGTTGGCGACGCGCACGGCCACTTCCCCGGCGTACAACTTGGCCATGCTCGATTCCTGCGTGATGCGCGCGTCGTGATTGCCGGAAGCAATGGCGCGATCGGCGAGCCACGCTGCCTGATACGTGAGCAGCCGCGCGGCTTCGATCTGCGTTGCCATGTCCGCCAGCTTGAATTGAATCGCCTGAAACTCCGCGATGGCTCTGCCGAATTGTTTGCGTTGTTTGGCGTAACGCACGGACGCTTCGTAGGCGCCTTGCGCCATGCCCAGCCCGAGCGAGGCAATCGAAATGCGTCCGCCGTCGAGAATTTGCAGGCTGTTAACGAACCCTTCGCCCTCTTTGCCGAGCAGATTTTCCGAAGGTACGTGGCAATCGCTGAAAACCACTTCGCTGGTGTCGCTCGCGCGCAGGCCCAGCTTGTTTTCTTTTTTGCCGGGCTTGAATCCGTTGGTTCCCTTCTCGATGATGAACGCGGAAATTCCGTGGCTTTTTTTCCCGGGGTCTGTCACCGCCATGCCTACGCAGACATCGGCGTAATGCCCGTTGGTGGTGAAAGTTTTCGAACCGTTGATGACCCAATCGCCGTTTTTCTTCACGGCGGTGGTGCGCGTGCCACCGGCATCCGAGCCGGCTTCGGGTTCGGTGAGCGACCAGCAGCCGAGTTTCTTGCCCTGGGCCAGCGGCGTGACGTATTTTTTCTTCTGTTCCTCGCTGCCAAATTTATAGATGTGATTGGTGCACAGCGAATTGTGCGCCGCGACGATGATGCCGATCGAGCCATCCACGCGCGACAGTTCTTCGATGATGATGGCGTATTCGGCGTAGCCCATGCCCGCGCCGCCGTATTTTTCGGGAAAAATCACGCCGAGAAATCCCATTTCCGCCAGCTTGGGAATTAATTCGGAGGGAAACTTCGACACCTCGTCCCACTCCATCACATGCGGCAGAATTTCGCCCTCGGCAAATTCGCGCACCGTTCGCCGCAACTGCTGCTGTTCATCCGTCAGCGCAAATTCCACGTGGCCTCGCCGGTCTGCAGGATTAAAGATAAGCGGGATAAATACCGAACCCGCACTACAATTTATATCACAGGGGTTCGGGCTCGCGACAATCGTGAGTGCGCAGATTACGGCAGGGTAAAGGCGAGGATCTGGTCCGACTGTTTTTCTTGCGTCACTTTGGAATGCCCGCCCGCGGCGATGACCAGGTATTGTTTGCCGCCCGGGCGCACCTGGTAAGTCATCGGCGTAGCCGCACCCGAAGTGGGCAGCTGAAATTTCCAGATTTCCTTTCCGGTTTCGACGTCGAATGCGCGGATCGCCGGGTCGATAATTGTTCCGGCTATGAAGACCAAGCCGCCCGCGGTGACAATCGGTCCGCCCAGGCTGGGCGCACCCGCGGGAACGATCGGCTTGCTGGGAGCGATTGAGCCAAGCGGAACTTGCCAGCGAATGGTGCCCTGCGCCATATCGACGGCCGTCAGCGTGCCCCACGGCGGCGGGGCACAGGGCAGATGATGCGCTTTTGCAAACAGAAAAGTGCGAAACATTCCGTACGGCGCGCCGTATTGCTGCGTGTATTCCAGATCGGTGCTCTTGCCGGCTGCGTCCCAGTATTTGTCCGCTGCAACCAGCCCCATCTCCGCCGGTAAATCATTGCTATTCACCAGCAGCAAACTGTTGTGCGGGTCGAACGCGTAGCCGCTCCAGTTCATTCCACCGACGTTTCCGGGTTCTGAGAGGGAGCCTTGCAAACTCGGCGGCGTGAACAGTCCGCCGTTACGCAGGCCCTTCATTCGCTCGCGGCAGTAATCGCGATCGGTGGGCGTGATGCCCCAGGCGTCGTCGGCGGAAAGTTTCTGCGGCACCAGAGCCGGCGGCGCGAGCGGAAATGGCTGCGTCGCTGAGGTCACTTCGCCCGGAACATCGGATTGCGGCACGGGCCTTTCTTCCACGGGAAATACCGGCACGCCAGTATCGCGATTCAATACGTAGAGAAATCCGGTCTTGTTGCCCTGAATCACCACCGGCACGCTTTTGCCATCGTGTTGCAAGGTGGCGAGCAGCGGCGGCGACGCGCTGTCGTAATCCCATAGATCGTGATGCACCAACTGAAATCCCCAGGCAAGCTCGCCGGTTTTCGCGCGCAACGCGACCACGGAATCCGCCCATTTGTCGTCGCCCACGCGCATGCCGCCGTAATAATCCGGGCTGGCGCTGCCGGTGGGAACGAAAATCAAATCGCGCTCCGGATCCACGACCATCACGGACCAGGCGTTTCCTGCGCCGGTGCGCCACACTTTTCCGGTGCTGGGCGTAGCGGAGTCCGCGTCGTTCGGCGGCAGGGGTTCCCACTGCCAACGGAGCGCGCCTGTGCGCGCATCGAACGCACGCACCACGCCGCTGGGCATGTCCACGCGTGCATTGTCGTCAATCGCCGAACCTACGACGACCATGTCATCAATTACCAGCGGCGGAGACGTCATGTGATATTCGGCGGGAATGTACCGGGCAACGCCGCGCAGGCTGATCTGCCCGCGATTGCCGAAGTCCGGGCAGGGATCGCCGGTCGCACCATCCAGTGCGATTAGGCGCGCGTCGAGTGTAGCCTCGAAAATTCGCCGGCGGCAGCGCTTCCCTTTCGCTCGCGTTGCATCGAGCCACGTCGCCACGCCGCGATTGATCAAGCCATCGCCGTAGCTTCCGGCCAGATCGATCATCGGATCGTAAACCCACAGCTGCTTGCCGGTTTCCGGATTCACGGCGAACACGCGATTGAACGCCGTGGTGAGGTACAGCGTCCCGTCTACTAATATGGGCGTGGTTTCCAGGCCGCTGCGTTTGGGGCGGCCGCTGCCGTCGGAAATATCGCCGGCGTGAAAGGTCCATGCGACTTTCAGCTTGGAGACATTATCGCGATTGATCTGCGCGAGGGGCGAATAGCGCGTGCCGCCTGTATCGTGGCCGTAGTAAGCCCAGTCGTTTTTCGTCGCGCCCGCGGGATTTGCTGGTGATTGCGCTCCGGCATTGGGAATTCCCGCACCGAGCGCGAGGACTACAGCAACGAGGAGGAATCGAGGCTCGCGGATCCGCATTAAATCCTCCGACACAGGATTGCGCGATGCGCGCGCTACCAATCGAGCTTCGCGCCATCTTTCGCGTTCTGCTCGTCGAGCCATTTTTTGAGCGGAGCGAAATAGTCGAGGATCGCGGTGGCATCCATTTGTTTTTCGCCGGTCATCACTTCTAGCGCTTCCGCCCACGGACGGCTCTGGCCCATTTCCAGCATTTTGTTCAGGCGCGCGCCGGCTGCTTTGTTGTTGTAGATCGAGCAGCGATGCAGAGGGCCTTTGTAACCGGATTCCCTGCAGAGCGCGCGATGAAACTGGAACTGCAAAATGTCCGCGAGGAAATAGCGCGCGTAGGGGACGTTGGCCGCGACGTGATATTTCGCGCCGGGATCGAAGTCCTGTTCACTGCGTGCGACAGGAGGCTTCACGCCCTGATATTTCTCGCGCAGCTGCCACCACGCCTTGTTGTAATCCGCCGGAGTAATTTTCCCGGAGAAAACTTCCCAGCGCCATTTGTCAATCAGCAAGCCGAACGGCAGGAACGCGACCTTCTCCAGCGCTTTGTGCATCAGCAGACCGATATCGGCGGATTCGGGCGGCACATTTTCCAGCAAGCCGATCTGTTTCAAGTATTCTGGCGTGACGGAGAGCGCGATGGTGTCGCCAATCGCTTCGTGGAAACCGTCATTCGCGCTATTGCGGAACAGCGGCGGCTGCGTGTCGTAGGCGCGTTGGTAGAAATTGTGGCCCAATTCGTGGTGAATGGTCGAAAAATCCTCGGCCTTCTGCTCGATGCACATCTTGATGCGCAGATCGTCCACGTAGTCGATGTCCCACGCGCTGGCATGGCACACCACGTCGTGGTCCTGCGGCTTCACGAACATCGAGCGCTGCCAGAAAGTCTGCGGCAGCGCCTCGAAGCCCAGCGACATGAAAAATCGCTCGCCGTAATGGACCATGCCCACCGGGTCGATTTGCTTGGCTTTCAGAATTTGCGTCAGATCGTAGCCGGGATCGGCGTTGGCCGGAGCGACCAGCGGATAAATATTCGCCCAATCCTGCGCCCACATATTTCCCAGCAGATGTGCGGGAATCGCGCCGTCCGAGCCAAGCACTCCCGGCCCATATTTTTTCACCAGCTGCGTGCGCACGTAGGCGTGCAGCGAAGCGTAGAGCGGCCGCACCTGTTCCCACAACCGGTCCATCTCCGCGCTGAAGACGCCGGGAGGCATATCGTAATTCGAGCGCCACATCGCGCCTACGTCGCTGAAGCCAACTTCGCGCGCGCCTTCATTGGCCAGCTCCACCATGCGGGAATAACGCTCGCGCATCGGCGGCGCGATGGCGTGCCAGCCGATCCATGCGCGTTGCAGTTCGATGGGATCGCGGCTGGTGGCCATGATATTTTCCAGGTCGTTCAGAGAGAGGCATTTTCCTTGGGCGCCATCGGGGCACCATTTTCCCTTGCCGTAATCGCTTTGCAGCGACGCGATAATCTGCGACAGCTCGGTGCTTTCCTTCGGATTGCGCGGCGAGGGGATGTCCACGGAGAGCTTAATGAGGTTCAGCTTGCGCGCGAGGTCTGGCGGCAGATCGAGCGGCTCGAAGCGGCGCGCTTGTGCGGCCAGCTCGGACGTCGCGGCCTTGACGTTTTGATCGGCTTGCGCGGCGAGAATTTCCGTATCGTAGGTGATGAAAGTTTCCTGCACCCACTGCGCGCGGCTGGATTTGATCCAGAGATCCAGCAGACGTTTTTCTGCAGCGTCAGTGAATTGGCGCGCTTCTTCGACCGTGGGAGGAGCCGTGGCCCGCGGTTGCGCGGCGCTGGCTGCTTTTTGCGATTGGAATGTCATCAGTCCACCTGTGATTAGGATGACGGGGAGTCCCAGCTTGATGCAGATCGGCAAAATCTTCGCAATCGTCACGTGCGTACCCCCGAATTGTTGCGGTCGGCCGTCGGTTCCCGCAGGCGAGCCGCAATCCGCGCGGAATTATAACTGAAGAAGTGACGGCGCGCCCGGGAGGATTGCGGCGGCCCGTTGCGGGTCGTTAAATTTCTAGTGAGCGGCGGCAGCGGGTGCTTTCTCGTTTAACACCTGCGCGACGGCTGCTAGCGCTGCGTCAATTCCGGCGCGGTCGACGTCGCAATGCGTGACCATACGCACGGAATACTTCTCAGTCGCCGAGCACAAAACTTTTTTGGCTGCAAGCAGCTCGCAAATCTCGGCGGCGGTGCGGCCGGTTCCGCGCACATCGAAGATTACGATGTTCGTCACTACGCGCGTTGGATCGAGCGCGATGCCCTTGACGACAGCGAGGGCCTGCGCCAGATGCCGCGCGTTTTCGTGATCGTGCACGAGGCGCTGGGGCGATTCCTGCAGCGCGATCAATCCAGCCGCGGCCAGAATTCCTACCTGGCGCATTCCGCCACCTAGCATTTTTCTGCGCGTGTGCGCCTGCTTGATGAAATCGTGCGCGCCCAGCAGCATGGAACCTACCGGCGCGCCCAGGCCCTTCGACAGACAAAACATCACCGAATCGAATTTGCGCGTGATTTCCGCGACGCTCCTTCCCAGCGCGACCGCAGCGTTGAAAATTCGCGCGCCATCCAAATGCACGCGCAAACCTGCGGCGTGCGCGCGCTCGCAGATATCTTCGGCTACGTCGGTCGGGTACACGGTGCCGCCGTGCATGTTGTGCGTATTTTCCAACGTCACCAGCGCCGTCTGCGAATCGTAGTAGATTTTCTCACGGATCAGCGGCTCGATCAGATCCCATGTGAGAATCCCGCTCGGTGCTGGAACTGTGCGCGGCATCACTCCCGCCACTGCGGACATCGAAGCCAGCTCGTACAGATTCACGTGCGCGCGCTGCTCGCAAATCACTTCGTTGCTGCGCTGCGTCCAGCCCATGATGGCCAGCAGGTTGCCCATGCAGCCGGTGGGGACGAAGAGCGCCGCTTCGCGCTGAAAAATTTCCGCCGAGCGCGCTTGCAGCCGGTTCACGGTGGGGTCTTCGCCGTAGACATCGTCGCCAACTTCCGCAACGGCCATTGCGGCGCGCATCGGTGGAGTCGGGCGCGTCACCGTGTCGCTGCGCAAATCCACAATTGTCATTGCTGGTCCTTTCCGTCAAGGAATTCGGCAGTCTGGCATACCCTTCGGAATCTCAATTTCAATCGCCATCGGCTCGGCTACGATATCTTCGCCACAGAGGTTTCCGTACGATTTCCGATGGCGCGTCAAACCCTTGGCGCCCGGATCCCTGAGCAATCAGAGCAGGCACAAAAAACCTTCGCGTTGTCCCGATCATGCTACCCAAGTAATTCCACGAATACTTCGTTCGATACCGTCAGGTGGGCCGACGCCAGGCGCAAATTTGCTCCGTCCATTTCGAGCAGGCCCTGTTCGCGCAGGCTCGCGATGCGCGCTCGCAGGTTCACGCCGTACTTTTTTTCCACGCGAGCCAGGTCAATGCCTTCGAGTTGGCGCAAGCCGAGAAATAATTCTTCATCAAGAGCCTGTTGCTGCGTCAGCGGCTCGATCATTTCGCGCGGCGAGACGCCGCTTTCGATGCACGCGACGTATTGCGCCGAATCATGCACGTTCGACCAGCGGCGCGCGCCATCGAACGAGTGCGCGCCGGCGCCCAGGCCGATGTACGGCTCGCGGCGCCAATATTTCAAATTGTGGCGCGAACGGAAGCCTGGCAAGCCCCAATTTGAGATTTCGTAGTGTTCGTATCCGGTTGCAGCCAGCTGCGCACATGCGGATTCATACGATTCCGCCATGGCATCGTCGCTGGGAATCGCCTCGGCGCTGTAACGGTTGCCGCCTGCGAGCGATTCCTTCCCGAGGCGGCTGCCTTCATCAATTTCTAGCAGATAAATCGAAATGTGGGTGGGACGAATTTCCAGCATGCGCGCGACCGACTCTTCCCAGGATTCGCGCGTTTGGTGCGCGAGGCCGGCGATCAGATCCATGCTGACGTTGCGAAATCCGGCGTCGCGCAGAATTCGCGCCGCTGTGAAAATATCCGCTCGGCGATGCACGCGGCCTGCGGCCTGCAATTCGCGGTCGTCAAACGATTGCACGCCCAGGCTGATGCGGTTGAATCCGGCCGCGATCCAGGCTTGCGCTTTTTCAAGCGTGATGGTTTCCGGGTCCGCTTCGAGGGTGATTTCGAGGGACTCTGCGGACTCCACAGACTTTGCGAATCCGATATTGCGGCGCACGGCTTCCAGAATTCCCGCCAGCGCGGAAGGTTCCAGCAAACTCGGAGTGCCGCCGCCCAAGTACACGGTGTCCGCAAGCGCATCGGCCACCGCGGCAGCTTCATCGCTGGCCGCCACTTCCGCAATTTCGCGGCGCACCGCGTCGGCGTACGGCCCGTATTTTTCGCGCGCCACTACGCCGGTGTGAAAATTGCAATACGTGCACTTCGTCTGGCAGAACGGCACCTGAATATAAACGCCCAGGTTCATTTCGGTGCCGCGACCACGTCGAAGTCGTCGGATTTGGCCTGCAGCACGGCCTTGCCATCCTTGATCGCTTCGCAATGCGCGCCCACGTCTTCCACGCTTACATCCTTGTAAGGAAGCCACAAGCGATACGTGCCGGGCTGTTGCACCTTCAGCGTGAATTCCAGAACTTCGCCGCCGTGCAGGATACCCGATGTAGCGTCTGCACCAGGCGTGCAGGTGAAAATCTCTTTGTTCCACTTTTTGCGCGTACGCGACTGCACCGCAAAGGCCGGCGCGGGACGCCCGCTGCCAGCCACGACAAGTTCGCCGCAAACGCCCAGGCAAAAAGTAAGGCGCTTTTCGCCATTATTTCGGATGCGCACGGCAAATGGTTTCCCTGCGACTTGCTGGTCGCCGACGACCGCAATCGTGATGTCTTCCTTTGCGGAAATTCCATCACTCGTTCCGCTCGTCAGCAGAAGAACCAGAACGCAAACGCTCGCCGCCGCCCGCCCCACTCGCCTCATGGTGAAACAGTCTACAACCAAACCTAATTTGCTTCACGTAAAGACCTCCGGCACGATGCCGACCCGCAAACCTTAGGCGCGAATCTCAGGCGCCAACTCACGCTGGCGCATCCGGAACGATCTTGACGCGCAGTTCGCGGCTGCGCGGGCCATCAAATTCCGCGAAGAAAATCCGTTGCCAGCGTCCCAGCGCGAGCTTTCCCGCGACAATCCATACAGTTTCAGTCGAGCCGACGAGCGCTGTCTTCATGTGCGAATCCGAATTCCCTTCCGCGTGTGCCGAATTCCTGAGCCGCGGTACCAGGCGCTCGAACTCCGCGGCGATATCCTGCGCCACCGCCGGGTCGTAACCCTCGTTGATGGTGATGCCAGCCGTGGTGTGCGGCACATACAGATGGCACACGCCGTCCGGGCAGCCGGATTCGCGCACCGCAGCCGCGATCTGGTCGGTTACGTCCCGCAGTTCCGTTCGGCGCGTGGTGCGCACAGGCAGCGCTTGCATGCCTTTCGCTGCGCTGCGTTTCTCATTGACTTTCATGCGCTTCTTCCCTTCCGGCATTTTCACTCTGCGTGCTGCTAGAGACTAACAAATCAACCGCGTAGGAATCTTCAATACATTTCCGCGCGCTTCCGATGTTATGATTCGCTCTTACCACAAGCAATCGGCGCGGTCGCCAAGTGGTAAGGCATAGGTCTGCAAAACCTTTATCGGCGGTTCGATTCCGCCCCGCGCCTCCAACTCTTTTTCGTCCGCAAACTCGTTCGAGCTTTTGCGTCTTCCCCCGCGATTGGCGCTTGAATCCTGGTAAGGAAAACGTGCTGAAGTTTCCCGCCTTGCCCGGCTCCGGCATGTTCGCGGGCGCGGTTTTTTATCTTACGAGCGTCGAGCATCCCGCGCGAATGACGCTGGGCGCTTCGATTGCGCTACCGGAATTCCGCCCAGCTACGAACGCGCCGCGCTGCAACAGGCGGCTTTGGCGATCACGGCTCGAATGCGGTAAACTCTGTGATTCGCCTTACCTCCGGGGGAGTTCATGCTGGTGGTCATGCAGTCCCATGCGACGGACGAGCAGGTACGCGCCGTCTGCGAGCGCATCGAGTCGCTGGGTTTTAAAGCATTACCCGTACCCGGCGCCGGGCGCACCGCCGTGTGCATCACTGGCAATTCCGGCGCGGTAGATCTGGGCACGCTGGAATCTATGCCCGGCGTGATCGAATGCATCCCGGTCAGCAAGCCGTATAAGCTCGTTAGCCGTGACGTCAAGCCAGAAAACACCGTCGTCTGCGTCCCCACGCTGCTCGGTGATGTCCACGTTGGCGGCGCGGATGTCGCTATGGTCGCCGGCCCCTGCGCCATCGAAACGCGCGAGCAGGCCTTCACCGTGGCAAAACAAGTGAAAGCCGCTGGAGCGCGCCTTTTTCGCGGCGGCGCTTACAAACCGCGCACTTCCCCGTACAGTTTTCAGGGCCTGGGCCAAGCGGGCCTGGAAATCATGGCCGACGTGCGCAAGGAATTCGGCCTGGGCATCATCACGGAAGCGATTGATCACGAATCGCTGGACCTGGTGGCAGAATATGCGGACGTGATCCAGATTGGCGCGCGCAACATGCAGAATTTTTCGCTGCTGAAGCGTGCCGGGCGCGCCAAAAAACCAGTGTTACTGAAACGCGGCATGTCTGCAACGCTGGACGAATTTCTGATGGCCGGCGAATACCTGATGTCTGAAGGCAACTACTCGGTGATTCTGTGCGAGCGCGGCGTGCGCACGTTTTCGGATTTCACGCGCAACACGCTGGACTTGAGCGTGGTGCCCGCCGTGCAAAAGCGCAGCCATCTGCCCATCATGGTGGATCCATCGCACGGCACCGGACGGCGCAATAAAGTGCTGCCGCTCTCGCGCGCCGCGGTGGCCGTGGGTGCGGACGGATTGCTTGTGGAAGTGCATCACGACCCCGACCGCGCGCTTTCCGACGGGCCGCAATCCATCCTGCCGGCGGAATTCGAGCAATTGATCCGGGAAGTTCGCCAGATCGCCGCCGTGCTGGGCCGCACCATCAATTGAAACTGCGCTTCAATTATCGCCTCGTCTTCCTACTGGTAATTCTTGCTGCGTTGGCCATTCGTGAAGTCGCGCTGGAACTGCGGCCGGCTCTTCTGCGACCGGGGTTGCATCTTTTTGCTTACGTGGGCAATAGCGGCGACGGCACAGTATCGGTGATTGACCTGATCAAGCTTTCGCCTGTGGCGACGATTGTCGTGGGTCCCGGGCCGAGCGGTTTGCGGGCGCATCCCAAGCGTCCGGAAATTTGGGGCGTAAGCTCGGCGGGCGGTTATGCGTGGGTTCTCGACGTGCAATCGAATCAAATCGTAGCGCGCATCGCGGTCGGGACGCTGCCTTACGCGCTGGATTTTTCCGCGGATGGACGCCGCGCGTATGTGGCTGCGTCGGGCTCGAACGCAATCGTCGCGATAGACACCGCGTCGCGCGAAATCGTCGCGCGCGGCCGTGCCGGTCGCCGCCCGTGGATCGCGCGCGTTTCTCCGGATGGAAAAACACTGCTGGTGAGCAATCGCGATGATGCCACCGTCTCTCTGCTCGATAGCCGGACGCTCGCATCCATTGCGACCATCGCCACGGCACCGGATCCCGAGCAAATCGCGATCCTGCCGGACAATTCCAAAGCGTTCGTAACTTCCGGTGCGTATAACCAGGTTTCCGTGCTGGATTTGAAGCGAAAAGTGCTGCTGGCGAACCTGGCGCTGGGCGGTACGGCCGATGATCTGGACCTGAAACCCGATGGCGGCGAACTTTACATCACCTCCCGTTCAGCGCACGGCCTGATGATCGTGAACACGGACACAAACGAAGTCGCCGATTTTCTGCTGTTGGGAATGTCGCCGACTTCAGCCGTATTCTCTGCGACGACAAGCACGCTGTACGTTTCGGACACGGCTGCTGGACACGTAGTGCCCGTCGAAGTGGAGACCCGCCAGGTCGGTCGCCCGATTCAGGCCGGACAATCGCCTGTAACCTGCGCGCTCACTCCGGGAGGAGACATTCTTCTGGTGGTGGACACGGGGTCGAACGACCTGGCCGCGATCCGTACGAAGACATTGCCGTCGGGCCAGCCTGGACTGACGCCGCCGCGCCCTCCAACTGCGTTGATCAATGTTGGAAGCCAACCGCGCGACTTGGCGATCAAAGTCTTCTGATCTAAGAGCGCGTGGCTCTTCGCTGCCGGCCCCAAGCAACTGGACGGTCAGAGTCTTCTCCAGGCTGCGCGTTGAGCTGCCGCCGAGCGCCGGCTGAAATCAAACCTTGGCCTCGGTTTCGGCGCCCCAGGCGAAATTATCTTCGCCCAGCGCCAATTCGAGCATGCCATCCACGGGCAGCACTGCGATCGGCAACCCGCCTTCCCACAGCGCGACGCTCAAAAACAGTTGGCGGCGCCCGCGCAGATCGAACAACTCGCGCGCCATGGCCACTTCGATGATCTTGCCGAACGCGGCCGTCACCAGTGTTTCCGGATGGAGCAGGCATGCGCCGTCCCGTTCCACCACGCAGCCGGCGAATTTTCGCCTGGCGACGCGCACGGTGATGCTGGTTTCGCGCGAATCCCACAACGTGAGCCGCAATTGAAAATCCGGAATCTCGGTGATCACTTCCTCGACCGGATCCACGCGCAGGTAAAAATATTTGTCGCAGAAACCGTAGTAGAGCCCGACCAGCGCGCGTTTGCGCCCGTGCATTGTGCCGCCGCGAGGATCGGTGGCATACAAACCGGCGCCGAGCCATTCAAAGTAGCTGGTCTCGCGGCCATCTACGGTCACGTCCAGGAAAGATTCCGGCGGCTCGCGGCGGCCCAGTTCCGGCGCCTTCTTGATAGGATGCGCCAGCAGGTCGGGCGCGGGTTCTCCCAGCGCGGCGTAAATTTCCGTCAGGTGTTTGCGATACAGCTCGTCGAATTCCGCGTCGTTCGCCGAGCCGTGCTCCGGACCGTACCACCAGTTCCAATCGCTGCCTTCTGCGGCCAACACCGCTTCGTAGGCGCGCGCCAATTGCTCGTCGCTGGCTTTTCGCGATTTGCGCTGCGCCACGCGCTCGTACATCTCGCGCGCGTCACGCAGCAGATCCCAGGCGCGCACGTCCTCGCGGTGTCCAATCCACACGTCAAAATTCGCGTTAATCCACGAAGCTGGAAAAATCCCAGGCATGGTCGGCGCGTTCAAGTTCGCTTCGATCGCTTCGCTCGCCGTCAGCGCGCGAATTTCTCCGTCGTTCTGCACGCGACGGTAAAATTCCCGCAGGAATTGCCGGCCGTTCTCCGGGTAATATTCCCAGGCGTTTTCACCGTCCAGAATTACGCTCACGGTCGCCGTGCGTCCGGCCGGCTCGCGGTCGCCAATGGCGCGAATCCTGCGGTGGAAATCCTCCGCGGCTTGCAGCGCGCCCATGCGGCTGTAAACGAAGCCCACCAGGTCGGAAATATAATGGTCGCGGAAAAATCCGAACATGTCCTTGCCGTCGCGCTGCAATTTCCAGGGCGAATAGAGGTCCGGACCATTTTCCGGATAGCCTCCGGCGTCGCGCCAGAATCCGATATTGCGCGTGCGGCCCAGCACGCCTTCATCCGTCGCGAACCACTTGAAACCCAGATCGGCGGCAATCCCCAGGGCTTCGTCGGAAACCGAGCCTTCCGAGGGCCACAATCCCGCCGGCGGCTTGCCGAAAACGCGCTCGTGATATTTTCGCGCGCGCAGCAGCTGTTCGCGCGCGTCGGCGGGAAAACGGAAGGGCGGATGCGGCAGCGGCGTGTGCGGATTGGAAACGCGCGCAATATCTGTGTCGCACAGAAGTGGCAGGATCGGATGGTAGTAAGGAGTCGTCGAAATTTCGATCTGGCCGCTTTCCGCCGCGATACGATATTCCGGCAGCACCGCACCGAGCAGTTCCAGCTGCTTTTCGCGCAACAGCTCCTTGTCTCGCTCCGAAAAACCCGTGCCCTTTGTCGCCAGCAGATTCACCACCGGATCTTTTGCGATGTATTCCTCGTCCATCCACGCCAGTTGCGAGAGCAGTTGCAGGTCGCGCCAGTCCTGCTCGTTGAACCGCGCGGCGCAGGCTTCGGCTCCGGCGGAACGCACTTGCGATTGCAGGTCAGCAAAACGCGGCCAGCGCTGCACGTAAATGTCATTCACCTGGAACGCGCGCTCCAGTATTTCCTTTTTCTGCTCGGGCTTGAGCGTGTCGGCCGCCGCAAACGCCAGTTCGAACCACGGCTCGCGAAATTTTCCGCTGGCGTATTCTTCGATCTGCGCAGCCAGCAACGGAACGATATTGAAGGTCGCGTGCACTCCCGGAAATTCGCCCAGCACTTTCACCATGCCCCAGTAATCCTTCAGGGCATGCAAGCGCGTCCAGGGCAGCATATAGCGCCCGGAGACGGGATCGCGATACTGCGGCTGGTGCATGTGCCAAACCAAAACTAGATTCACTCGGCCCAACTTCCTATCCTCCGCATCTCCGTTAACACAAAACTTAACTCGCCCGCACGCCCGGAACGTCCATGCTAGAATCCGCAAGCGCAATTATGCGCCTGCTCGACAAATATATCGGACGCGAAGTCGGCTCGCACGCCATCCTGGGCCTCGCTGTCTTCACTTTCGTATTCTTCGTCCCGCAACTCGTTCGATTGATGGATTTGGTGGTGCGCCACTCCGGCGGCGTCTTCACCGTCGCGCTGATTTTTCTGTGCTCGCTGACGCCGGTGCTGGCCTTCACCATTCCCATGGCCGTGCTGGTTGGCGTGTTGATCGGCCTCGGCCGCCTCTCCGCCGATAGCGAAATCGTCGCGCTGCACGCTTCGGGCATCAGCCTGCGCCGGCTGCTGGTGCCGATCGGGTTCGTGGCGCTGGGCTGCAGCCTAGGCACCCTGATCCTGACATTCTGGCTCAGCCCCGCGGCCATCCGCACGCTGCAAAGCCTGGAAGCACGTTTGCTGCTGACCCAGGCGCCGTATGCGATCCAGCCGCGCGTGTTCAACGAACAAATCCCGCACTACATATTATACGTGCAAGATGTGGAGGCCGCAGCGACGCGCTGGCACGGCGTGTTCCTCGCGTCGTCCGGACAGGCCGCCAGCTCCAATGTGACCATCGCCCAGGGTGCACAGGTGGTAGCCGACCCTGAAAACAACAAGTTCGAATTGCATTTGGGCAGCGGCAGCACTCACGAATACGACCCGCGCGCGCCTCAACATTACAATGTGACCACTTTTGGGCAGAGCGAAATTCCCGTGGAGATTTCCAGCCCTGTGGCCGGGCCCAAGAATGTGGCCGTGTCCGACTCCGAGCGCTCGATTTCCGAGCTGCTCGCCGAAAAGGGCCCACGCTGGCGCGACGCGCGCGTGGAATTTCACCGCCGCATCGCTTTCCCCGCCGCGTGCCTGGTATTTGCGCTGTTGGGTGTGCCGATCGGCGTGCGACCGCGGCGGGGCGGGCGCGCGGCCGGATTGATCCTGACGCTGGTGCTGATCGGCGGCTACTATTTTCTATTCGTTACCGGCGCGCACATGGCGCAGCAAGGCTCGGTCGCTCCGTGGGCGGGCATCTGGGCGGGAAATATCGCGGGCCTGATTCTGGGGCTGATTTTTCTGCGCCGCATTGAAAGCATCCGCAAACCGAACGCGGTGGTGGTTTGGCTCGACTCCTTGTTCCGGCGCTCACGCCCGGAGCGCCGGCGCGAGGCCGACGCCGCACCAATTCCCGCGTCGAATGGGGGACTCGGCGGCGGACGCAGCGGCGTGACGACGCACGCGGATTCGCGCAAGATCGTTCCAGAGGGGACGGCGGTCGCTTTCCCAATGCTGATTGACGTCTATCTGCTGCAGCAATTTTTCTATTATTTTCTGGTGCTGCTGGCGGGTTTCATTCTGATTTTTGACGCATTCACTCTTTTCGACCTGCTCGGTGACATCTCGAAAAACAACATCCCCATCTCGATGGTGCTGAGCTATTTTCGCTACCTGGTGCCGTTGATGATGTACCAGCTCGCTCCACTGGCTACGCTTGTAGCGACGCTGGTGACTCTAGCGGTGCTGGCGAAAAATAATGAAGTGATCGCTTTCAAGGCCAGCGGAATGAGCCTGTATCGGCTGGTTTTGCCGCTCACGCTGGCGGGCTGCCTGATCGCCGGGGGGATGTTCCTGCTAGACGACACTTACCTTCCCTACGCCAACCAGCGGCAGGACGCGTTGCGCAACCAGATCAAGGGCCGCCCGGCGCAGACGTATTTTCAGCCGGCGCGCCAGTGGATTTTCGGAGAGAACGCCAAGATCTACAATTACGAGCTGTTCGATCCGGACCAGAATCTTTTCGGCGGATTGAGCGTCTTCGAACTGGATCCGGACACGTTCCAGATTCGCCGCCGCGTCTTTGCCGAGCGCGCGACTTGGGTACAGTCCGAAAACACCTGGGCGCTCACCGGAGGATGGATCCGCGACTTCAAGGAAGGCAAAGTCTCGCAGTACACTCCGTTCAAAGTGCAATCACTTCCGGAAATTTCCGAGCCGCCCAGTTATTTTCGGCGTGAGGTGCGCCAGTCGTACCAGATGAACTGGCGGCAGCTGGGCGAATACATCCAGGGACTGCGGCAGGCGGGATTCGATACCGCGCGGCTTTCGGTGCAG
>DATNLN010000241.1:0-41868 GCA_035602855.1 Candidatus Acidiferrales bacterium | reverse complement strand
TGACGTGCGGTTAAAGGAAGGGGAGCAAAACATTTTGGCGGGCTTAATCGAGCGCACGGACACAAAAAACATAAACGGCATTCCAGGGCTTGGTGAAGTGCCGCTGATGGGGTATTTGTTTTCGGATAATAGCCACGAAGTGGAAGAGGATGAAACGCTGATCGTGATGACGCCGCATATTCTGCGCTTGCCCTCCCTGACGGCTGCAAATCTGCAATCAATGGCGGCGGGCACCGATTCGAACGTGCGCGTTTATCGAGGAGATGAGGCGCCGACGGCCGCGACACCTGCGGCAGCGCCCGCGGCTCCCGCTGTGCGACAGAATTCTGGCCCCGTTGCGCCGCCGGCTCCGGGTGTGACGCCGACTGCGATGGCGCAGGCAGCTCCCGCGCAGGGCGGGTCCGCGGCGGCGCAGCTGCATTTTGAGCCGGCCACGGTGGTGTTGAAGGCGGGCGATACAACGACGCTGGGCCTGGCGGTTTCGAATGTGCACGATTTGTATTCGATTCCGCTGATGATTCATTTCGATCCGGCGGTGGTGCGCGTGGAGGAAGTGCGCGACGGTGGGTTCCTATCTGGAGGATCGCAGCAGGTGGCCGTGGTGCAACGGATTGATGCGCAGCAGGGGCAAGTGATCGTTTCCGCGACGCGGCAGCCCAACACGCCCGGAGTGAACGGAACCGGGACTGTGTTCGGGTTCGTGGTGCGCGCGGTGGGTCACGGGACGGCGCGGCTGCAAATTCTTCAGGTGAACGCTCATGACTCACAGCAGCAGACGATCCCGATGGTTTCCGGAGAAGCCACGATCCAGGTGCAGTGAGGCGCGATGAACTGGAATCGTTTCAAATCGAGTTCCCTTCTGCTTCCGCGCCGAAAACTCCCCGCCATGTCTTTTGCAATAATTGGCAGGCGACGCTCTGCTTCCGCCGTAGAGTCTGAATCAGGAATGTCGCTGCTGGAATTGGTGGTGGCCTGCGCGATTCTGCTGATTTTGGCGACGGCCTCCATTCCGATTGCGCGGAATACGATTAAGTGGAAGAAGGAAGAGCAACTGCGCTGGGATTTGCGACAAATGCGCGACGCGATTGACCGGTATAAGGACGCGTCGGACAAAGGGCAGATTCAGGTGAAGGCCGGCACGGAAGGATATCCGGAGAGCTTGGACGCGCTGGTGAAACCGACTCCGCTCACCGGGACAGCCACCGACAAACGGATCCGGTTCTTGCGCGAGATTCCGATGGACCCGCTCACCAAGAACAAAGATTGGGGGCTGCGTTCGGTGCAGGACGATACCGATTCGACCTCGTGGGGCGGGCAGGATGTGTTCGACGTGTATTCGAAAAGCTCTGGAACTGCAATGGATGGATCGAAATATTCGGATTGGTAGCGTGCCTTGGTGGGGTAGCTGAGGAAATGATGCGCGACGGATTCCATACGAAGACGATCCTTGGGCGACGCGGCTGCGCCTCCGGCACGGCGCGGCGTGACGCGGCTCCGCTTGGCATGGCACAACGTGGATTTACCTTGCTGGAACTGATGGTGGTGATGGCGATCATCGTGATTCTGATGACCATCGCCACGGCGAAATTCGAGCAGATGGTAGTGAGGGCGAAAGAGGCGACGTTGAAATCCGATTTAAAGGTGATGAGGCAGGCTATCCAGGACTACACGCGCGACAAAGAATGTGGGCCTTCTTCGCTGGACGATCTGGTGAGCAACAATTATTTGCGGTCGGTGCCGAAAGATCCGCTCACAAACGAAACCGACTGGGTTACGAAATCCGATGACGTCGCATTGAGCCCTGAACAAAGCTGCTACGGCATTAGTGACGTCAATTCCTCTTCCGATAAGCTGTCGCCGTTTGAAAGCACGCCGTACAGTTCCTGGTAGTTGCGCGCAGTTTGCCTTCCGTTTTTTCTGCTGCGATCAATCGCGGTTTGCTTTTTCTCAGCGGGTCGGCGGGCCGTAGCGTTTGACGGCATTGCGCACATCCGCTATCATGATTGCGCGGGGTGGAGCAGCCTGGTAGCTCGTCGGGCTCATAACCCGGAGGTCGTTGGTTCAAATCCAACCCCCGCAACCATGGGCGCTCGGCGTAACTGCTTGAGCGCCCATCACTTTTTTCAGTTCAGAACTTCCTGCGTTCCCTGCCCCGGATTGTTTTCTGCTAACAAATAGCTAACAGAGGAAAATGCTGCCTCGACAGCGGCCGAGAGCTTCCGACCGTCTTGACTGATTGCGTGAGCGTATATGTCGATTGTTGTGGCCGAGGCGTGCCCGAGTCGTTCCTGGGCATCATCCTTCACCGGCGCCCCGCTA
Organism: Candidatus Acidiferrales bacterium; assembly: GCA_035602855.1. Lineage (GTDB taxonomy): Bacteria > Acidobacteriota > Terriglobia > Acidiferrales > UBA7541 > Palsa-295. The sequence goes on along the minus strand of DATNLN010000241.1, from coordinate 39,549 downwards.
TTGACGAGAAGGCTGCAGTACAGAGGGCGCAGGCCGTGAAGTCCGAAGTGATCCACCTCGGCCGCGTCCTGCGCGGCGTGCAGAACGGCGTGTAGCTGGTCCGGATCCGCTACCTCGAAGAATTCGTCTCGCAGCGGACCGGCGAGCGCCTCGTCGCGGGTCAGGGGAATTTCGACCTGTTTGAAGTCTAGGTGCCGCGATTTCTCTCGCTCCGCGATATACGTGTTGAATGCTGGTTCGAACGGTCTAACAGTTGGCTCAATCCAATGGCGCTCGGTCAGGGCATCGACTGTGAGCGTAGCGTTGAACTCAATCACGATTCGGAGGCGGCAGCGGGCGGGTCGTTCACCGTGCAGAACGAAGGGTTACGCAAACCTGCTCGTCGTGAACGATCGCACCGCCGCCCGACCCGAATGTCGCACGCACGGTAACGATAGACGTCCGCGACCTCGCGGTGGTCGACGGCGACGCGACACATGAACTCAGTAAACCAATCGCGCAAATCAAAATACACGCGTCCATTACGTAGGCGCGTCGGTTTGAAACCCCGAGAAACAGGAAGCTGAGCGCGAGAAATGTGAAGGAAAAGATAACGAGCGTCGATCCTGACTGCTCGGCGATGCCCGCCGAATCCCGTATCGTAAGCGTGGACGCGCCGTTGCCTTCGACGACGCTGGGGGAAAATTCGCACGTGTAACCCGGTGGAAGCCCGGCCGCACAGCTAAGTTGGGCAGTCCCTGCAAAGCCGCCCAACGAGAGGATCGAAATTCCCAAAGTGCCCTTGCCGGATTGCCCAATATTCAAGGCGTTCGAGTCAAGAGCCAGGTTGAATCCTGGCCCGGCCGCCGGCCAAACGTCGTTGAGAATCGGCGAGACCGCGGGCGCGAGTGTGTTCGCAGCAGTGAAGCCAGCAGTCAAATCGTGATTGCCGCTCGATAGCGGAGCGACTCGCAACGACGCGATTCCGTTGGGACCGACTGGCGCCGTCCCCAGGATCGCTCCGCTGTCGATAAACGTAACTCGCGCTCCCGTGATCACGCCTGGCGCGGCGATAAATGCCGACAGCAGCGTTCCCGACGGCGAAGTATTTTCGGAGACCGTCAGAGCGACGAAAACGGGAAGCAAATTCGATGCCGCACTCGACACCGTGACGGCCTGCGGCGCAGACATGCTGGCAGCAAATGGTCCGTTGGCATTAAAAGCCGCAGTGAAGGAATGTGATCCAGCGCCCAAAGACGCGATACTGTATGTCGCGTTGCCGTTGGCTTGCAGTCCCGACGTGCCGAGATAAGTGGCGCCATCAAAAAACGATGCGCCGCCAAAGGGCACGCCGGAGGTTGAGGAAACCTGGGCTGTAAGCGTGATTACCGTGCCGACCGTCGGAGACGTGGGGGAATATGAGATCGCGGTGGTGGTCGGATTTGCATTCACCTTGACACTGACGGGCGCAGAAGTGCTCGGCGAGAAGATGGCCGCGGTGTACACCTGATCCGTGATCGTGAAGCCGGGCTGGCTGTACCCATCGTACCTCGCTGTCAACGAATGACTCCCAGCTGCTAAAACCGAAACGTCATAATAGGCGACGCCACTGGTGTTCACCGTCGCAGCGCCCATGACATTCGATCCGTCGTTGAAGGTGACCACGCCTGCGGGGACGGCAGGATTACTGGCGACCTGCGCTATGAGCCGCACCGTCTGGCTCGCAAGCAGAGTCGAAGGCGTTGCCGTAAGCGTCGTCACCGTTGGGTAGTTCGGAGCCTCAACCACATGCTGAACGGAAAAGCTGCTGTTTGCGTAGGTTTTGTCCCCGTTATATTCCGCGACTACTGTGTGCGACGTGGGAACCAACTGGTTTGCATACGCGTAACTCGCCGAGCCGTTAGTGAGCGACACGGTGGCTACGAAGATGCCGTCCACGCTGAAGCTGACCGAACCGGTTGGAACCGGAGACCCTGAGCCCGTGCCTGACAGCGCGAGCGAAAGGGTGATCGTCTGATTGAAGGCGGAGGGCTCGGGTGACACCGACAATGTTCCTGAGATAGCCCCGCCACCGCCCGAGATTCCGCTTTTTTGATTGAAGAGAACCGTGACCGTTGTGCCGCCGGGATTGGCGGCGACGATGTCGGGCAAACCGTCGCCATTCACGTCGGCAACGCTGATGGCGGAGACTTGTCCTCCTGCAACGTAATCGACTTCGCCGGCAAACGTGCGATTCCCTTGATTCATTAGAACCGCAACGCTTCCGCCGTCGGTCATTGCCAAGTCCGGCTTTTTGTCGCCGTTCAAATCTGCCACCACGACTTGCGAATAACGGTGAGAGACGGGAACGAAAATCGGCGCTTGGAAGGTCCCATCACCGTTGCCAAAAAAGATCGCCAGCGGCCCGAAATTCGCTCCCGCGTTAGGGTCGGGGGCCAGGATGATGTCTGCGTTGCCATCGCCATCCACGTCGGCAACGGCTGCCACGACGTCGCTGGCAATCTGCGATTCTTCGATGGAATTGCCGTAAGTAAAAGTTCCGTCGCCCTTGCCTAGCCATATTTCAAGATGGTCGTAATAGTTCAAAACGAGGTCGGGAATCCCGTCGTTGTTTACATCCCCTGCGTTGTATAGCCCTGACTCAAGGGGGAGGCGTAGAGGGGTCGAAATCGAAGCAAACGAATCGCCGGTTTGACCCAGCGATACGATGACAGCGTCCCCGTCAATATATGCCATATCCGCGCGACCGTCGTGATTGAAGTCCGCCACGACCGGTGCCCCGTTGGGTACGGGCACGGGCGCGGAAAAATTGCCGTTGCCTTCTCCGAAAGCGACCAAGATTGAAGAGTTAGGTGGAAGAATCGAGGCGGGGCCGGCACTCAGATCCATTTTCTTATCGCCGTTGAAGTCTGCTGCGATGAGGGAAGCATTTGGCGTTTGAGAGCCGTAAGTTGAATTCTGATCCGCCTTGAGTATGAAAGAGCCGGTGCCGTTCCCCAGGAGCAATCGCGGAAATGTGGCCGCGACAGAGACGGCAATATCCGGGGAACCGTCCGAATTGAAATCGGCGACGGCCGCGGCGCCCACCGTATCGCCGACCTCGAAGAGATCCGCGCTCACGAATGTGCCGTCCCCATTGCCGATCAGGATTGCGATTCCCCCCTCAACCGGCATCGCCAAATCCAGCTTACTGTCCGCGTTGAAATCGGCGGCGACCGGCTTCGCGAGGCTGATATAAATAGTGGATGGTCCGCCGGAGACTGACTTTTGGGCTGCGCCGTAGGTGAGGCTTCCCTGCCCCAACTGAATTCCGACGCCAGTCGGGTTGGTGAAGCTCAGATCGGCAACACCATCGCCGTTGAAATCGCCGACAAGAATCAGCGGATTAGTGGTGGTTACGGAGCTGATGGTGGTGAGTGCTCCAAAGGTGCCGTCCGGATTGCCTTTGAACATGCCGAATGAGGACGGATACCATTGCGCGATCATGTCCGGATGTCCATCGCCATCCAGATCCGCAAGTATCAACGTGCCGGTTCCCGGCTGCCCCTCATAGGCAACGTAGTTCTGAAAAGTCCCGTCCCCGCTGCCCAGATACACGAGGAACCGAGCACCCAGGTTGTCGGTGGCGACGATGTCGAGGTGGTGGTCTCCATTGAGGTCCAGAAGGTACACGACTCCCTCGGTGAAGGTGCGAATCGTACTGGAGAAGGTAAAGTTTCCCGTGTTATTGCCCAAAAGCACGTACAAAGCTCCATTCAAGATATCGCACAGTACGAGGTCGGCTTTGCCGTCACCATTGATATCGCCCACACCTGCGGGGCTGCGAAAGGTCGGATCGTCGCTACAGCAGGTAGGCTGAAATGTTGTCGAGATGGGCGATTGAAAAGTGCCATCGCCGTTTCCGACAAGGACCGCAACCGCCGCTTGCGTGTTTACGCTTCCTTGCAGAATGACATCGAGCTTGCCGTCGCCCGTGACGTCTGCAAGGGTTACAGCGCAACAAATGCCCGCGGGGAGACTGATGTCCTGGCCGTGAGTAAAAGTTCCGTCCCCGTTTCCCAACAGGACGTGCAGCGAATAGCTGGTGGTGCCATCGACGTAAACAAGATCGGGTTTTCCGTCGTGATTGACGTCCGCAGTGGCGATACCGGCGACGTCCGTGGCCGTAGGAATAATCGGCGGGTTCTTAAAGCTTCCGCCAGCTGGCGCTGCGGGAGTGGGGGCGCAGACGAACGACAAAACAAGGAGTAGAACACACGATTGCCATCGGAACGTTCGCATATCAGGGCCGGATCCCTATTCGGATGCGTTTAAGAAACGGCGAACTATAACATGGGTAAGATTTCGACGGAAAGTTATTTGATTCGATTACGTAACCATTCAAGACACCGACGAAATTTGTTGACGACGACGGTCGTTATACGGATACTGACGTGCCCATTGCGTCGCAGACAGGGAATTTTGAATGGCCCAGCGTAATAGTACCCTTGGCGTTGCGGATCGGCTCCTCTGCCCAGTCCTGTTTTTGCTTTTTCTTTCCCTCGGAATTTCGAGCTGCGGCGGGAGCGGCGGCGGTGGTGGTGGTGGACAGCCTCCTCCACCTCCGTCCACGCCGGATTTCTCGTTGTCAGCATCGCCCAACTCCGTCTCCATCGTTGCTGGGTCCTCCTCGACTACCTCGTTGGCCGCGACGGCGCTAAACGGCTTCACGTCGCAGGTTTCGGTGCAGATGTCAGGGTTGCCGCCCGGAGTCACGGCGTCTCCGACGATGATTACGCTCACGCCAGGCACTCCTTCGACGATCACTCTGTCGGCCGCCTCCAACGCACAGCCCACGACGACGGCGGCCAACGCGGTGTTCACCGGGACGGCTGGATCGCTCGCGCATACGGCGGATCTCAGTGTTGCCGTGAAGTCCAACGGGGGAGGAGGCGGAGGAGGTGGTGGTGGTAATCTTTCAAGCCGAACCAAATACGTCCGCGATGATGCGGTTACCGAATATTATCTGTCGCTCAACGCGCATTGGGCGGTTTACAACACGTCCACATCCCACTTTTTCGTTACGGATCCATTTTCCAACCAGATTTTCGTATTTGACTCCGCCACTGAGTCGAAGATCGGAGCGATCACCGTCCCCGGCGCTTTTGGAATTGATCAGACACCGGACCAGAGCACGATTTGGGTGGGCACGATGGTTGGTGATGTGTACTCGATCGATCCCGTGAAAATGGCGGTGAAACAGAGATACTTGGCCTCCGCAATCGGACCGTATGGGTTTCCCGCATTGAGCACGCTGGTTCTTTCCGATGGTCGCTTGGCGCTGCTCGGCGCACAAGGTGGCATTCCCAGCGTTGACGGCTCAACGGCCATCGCAATTTGGAATCCATCGAACAACTCCATCGTCATTTACGGCAATACGTTCGATAGCTCGATCCCGTCGCTCCCCTACTGCAGTACGATGGAGAACATTGGCGGATTCGCGTTGAGCGCCGACCGCACGACGGTTCTGATTGGTAGCATTGACAGCGACGGAACTGTTTGCGAGATCAACGCCACGACGGGAAATCTGCAGTCCGCGGAGATCGGGAGTAGCTCACAAATCGTGGTCTCGCCGGACGGCAACTATTTAGTGTTTCGTGATTACCCCTCCAGCATAAGCCTCTACAGCGCTGAGACCCTCGCTCTGGTATCGCAGTTTCCAGTAAGCGGCGACACCAGCTCAGCTGCAAGCATGGTGTTCAGCCCAGACTCCAAAACAATTTACATGTCGAGTGATTCATTCGTTTACTCGTACAGCGTTGCGACAGGCCAGCAAACCGGCTGGACGCCGAATATCGTCGTCGAGTACACGCAGGGCGGCTCCGCGGTGGGTCCGGTTACAGGGCCGAATTTTGCGGCATTCGACGGGAGCGGACTTTTGGTTGGCCCGATGGAAGAGGGTTTCGGATTTATCGATACGGCCGCCATGCAAACCGGTGCTGTTGGCACAGAATTCCTGAATGCGTATCTCGATCCAGCGACCGGGCCGACTTCCGGAGGTACAGCCGTTCAGGTGCCTGTATTCCCGACGGAAACCGATCAGAGCAAAGTCTATTTCGGGAGCAACCTGGCACCGTCCGTTTCGGTTACCGGCGCGATCGGGACCATCACAACGCCCGCCGGCGCGGCCGGCCCTGTGGATGTTCGCCTATTTGCGAACGACGGCGGAATGCAACTGGTCCCTGATGGTTTCAGCTACGGGCCTTCGATCCTGGAGGTCTCTCCCGACGTCGCCAACGCCGACGGCGGCGGAACCGGGATCGTGTACGGGTATGGCTACGGAGACCCGAGTTCTTTCACCGCTCCTTCTAGTCTATCCGTGACAGTGGGAGGCAAAGCCGCTCCGGTAGTCGGCTACAATCCGATCGTGTATGGCGTCGATGCTCCTCCATTTCTCTTGCAAGCGGTTTACTACACGATTCCTCCGGGGACGCCCGGCTCCAGCGTGGACGTCGCAGTGACGTCGAACTCAGGCACGATGAAGGCGACGGCTAGTCTTTCGTATGGACCCTCCGCACAGCAATTCCCGCTGGCAGGAGCATCGCTCGCTCAAGGAGTCTACGATCCCGCTCGCGATCTGTACTACTTCACAGATGCGACGAAAGTTCAGGTGTTCTCGCGAACGCAAGCCAAGTGGCTCGCGCCGCTCGTGGACCTTTCGACGAAAGGAGCCCAACGACTGTGGGGCCTGGCGCTATCGCAGGACGGAACCAAGCTAGTGGTAGCCGACATCCAGGCGGCCTTGATCTATCTGATTGATCCTGCAAATCCTGCGACCGTGCAGTCGTTCGCGTTTACGTCACCGTACTTCCCCTCCGGAATTCTCGCCGATCCGGGTGGCATCGCGGTGACCAATTCGGGCGTCGCTTACATCACCGTTTACGTTCAAGGCGGCGACGGATTTGACGCGTTCTTCAGGTTGGACACAAATACTTCGACCTTAACGGATTTGCATTTAACCGGACCCGGCCTTGCTACGGACCAATATCTACGTACGGTGGTCAGTGCGGACAACAGTCGTGTGTACTTCAATGACGATGGAGCGGTCTTGAGCGTCGATACCTCGACCGGTGCGGTATTCCAGGCGACGAGCCAAGACGGTTGCTGCTACGGCAACTACGATTTGGCGCTGTCGCAAAACCAAACGCAACTGGCAGCGACGGGATACCTGTACGATACGGATTTGAATGCCGAATCGTTTGAAACACTGAACGACCGGGATGCGAATAGCGGCATTTCCTACGTGTATGGTTCGAAGCTGTCGCCGGATGGCAGCCTGTTGTTCCAGCCTACTTTGAACGGCGTTGATATCTACGATGGCCGCCTGGGAATTCTGCTGAATCGGGCGGCGGTGAGTTTTACGCTTTCTTCGAACTATGATGCGCTGGTGGAAGACGGCAAAGACAATGTGCTGGTGGCGATTACAGGACAAGCCGGAGACGGCGTGGCGATACTGGATTTCAGTTCCATCAGCGAGCCCGCGCCGCTGCCTTATAATTCGGACGCGGTGGCGCGAACGGATCGGGGCCCGTCGCCACGGCAATCGTTGGTCACGGGAGCGAACGCCCGCAAATCCCCGGGCACTTCGCAACGGCGGCGCGCGATACCCTTCATCACTCGGCCGCTGCCCCTGCGCTTTGATAATCGCACTACGGGAAATGCGCCTAACTGACCGGCTGTGACGCAATGCTTATCGGGGCTTGGGAGAGCATACTTGCGCATTTCGTCGGTCTCAGCGAACATGAGGATCAGCTTTAACTTCACAAATCCCGGATCCGACGTCTGGGCCGAAGACGTTTTTGGATTTCTGAACCAGTATTGCAGCAAGTAGTAACCCCTATCACCTTTGTCGACGAATCCAGCGAAACTAAGGAGACACCAAATGTCCTATGATGCTGCTCTCAAAATATTCAAAGAAAACCGGGAGAAGGTTAGTCCTGAGAGCGACCCCGCAATGTGGAATTTAAACAACGGGCTGTTCCACTTAACGACCGCATTGCGGGAAGATATTCACAAGGTTCAACAAACCTTGGCTTCCTTGAAGCGATAAACTTGGCCGCCAAATCGAAAGCACTTGTCGGTAAGCGGAAAGTACGAAAATCCACTCGGACGATAGGGCGTTAATCAATCAGGTGGATAACTTCCGAGTTGCTCGTCATCCTGGAGGAACTCAAGAAATCCTTGCTCAACAACTCTTTTTTTGGAGAAGCAAGTGATGCAATCTTTTGCATTCCGATGATATAAGCTGCCATGGCCATCTCGCGCTGACCAGCGTTCTTAGACATTCGGGAAAACTCGGAATCCTGCTGCGCGATGAGTTTTTGACCCCGTCCCGGTAGCGTTGATGCAAAAAGGCTTCCTGAAAACCGGGAAGCCCTTCTTTTTTGCCAAATCGCCGATTGTGCCGGAACTGTGCCGGTTCCCAAAGAAATGCGCCAGGATTGTTAGTCCTGGCCCGGTCCTGCGAACTTTTCGAATCCTACTTGGTGATCGAAAGCACCGTCCCGGTCGTGCCTTCGCGGTATGCCGTTCTGCCTGTTCGGCCGGGAGCAGTTCCGAATCGGCACGGTTTCTTGCTCGGCCTGCTTCTTCGGTACTTACTCGTTGTTTACCCAATAGAAATCTGGCATCTTCCTGTTGGAAACCAAAACGGCTGATTGCCGCCGAGTTGTTCCTGTTCCCCCGGGAACAACCGGGAACAAATCGCCACGACTCGCCCGCAAGCCCTTGTAAACCTACAGGAACAGAGGTTCGTTTTTCTTCGAAAGTGGTATCGAGAGTTCCATAGAAAGTGGGTATACACAAATACCACGAACTGAGTCAACCTTAGAGGGTGAACGCGTATCGGCGAAATGGAGTTCAAGCATTGTTGAGAATTCGGTACCGCCGCAATTCAAAAGGGGGCATCGTGAGTATTCATCACCGCTCAGCCATGATCGCGCTGCTAAATCTGTGTCTCGCAGCGCCTGGACCGTTGGCCGCACAATCGCACCAGGATTCGGGCCCCGGGATGAATCAGACAGACAGTGCCGTCCCCGGTCTTCACGACTTCGACTTCCTGGTTGGTCAATGGCAGGCCCATCATCGAAAACTGAAGCAGCGACTCGCCAATAATCACGAGTGGACTGAATTCGAAGGCACGTTGTTGAATCAACCGCTTATGGGGAGTTACAGCAATGTGGACGATACAGTGCTCGGCGTTCCCGGTGCTCCCTATCGTGGTGTTGCTCTGCGGTCCTTCGACCCGAAGACCCAGCAGTGGTCAATCTGGTGGCTCGACAGCAGGACACCATCCGAACCACTGGATCCGCCGATGATTGGAGGCTTCCACAATGGCGTGGGCACTTTCTATGGGGATGATACGGTCAAGGGGAAGCGAGTTCGGGCGCGCTTCATCTGGTCCAACATCACTCCGACATCGTGCCACTGGGAGCAAGCAGACTCGCCAGACGAGGGCAAGACCTGGGAGACAAACTGGGTGCAGGACATCACTCGAGTTCGCTGATCGAGGAAATCGACAAATAGGAAAATGGTAGAAACCTTTCCGGCGTTGAAGCTCTGGCAGTCACACCGCTGGAAATCAGAACGTGATCCCGGGGGTGCGCAGTTTTTGGGGGCCGTTAAGGGGCCGAAATCCGGTCGCCCGTGGCTCTAAAAATAGCCGATTTGGGTTACAAGCGATGCGCCATCAACAGGTTTTAGCGTTGGGCCCTAATTCTCATAACCGGGAGGTCGTTGGTTCGAATCCAACGCCCGCCCATCACTTTTTCAGTTCACAACTTGTTTAATTGCTGACAGAGGAAAATGCTGCCTCTACGGCCGCGGAGAGTTTGCGGCCGCTTTGACTGATCGCGCGAGACGCCACGCGCGGCGAGCGCTTTGCCGGCCGGAACTCTATGGTGACGTCCTGTTGAACTACGACGGGACTATTGTTCAAGAGAGTGGGCTTGTAACGCCACAGCCGAAGGGCGCTCATTGCCGCAGAGAGCAGTGAGATCGAACCGCTCACGCGTTTTACATCCATCACCTGACCGAACTCTCCGATAGTAGCGCGGACCTTCACGGTTTCCGAAGATCCATGTCGCTCCCCGGGCCTTGGATAGCGAGGCCAAACGAAGGAAACAAGCTCACCGGCATGCAATCGGGCGGGTTCCCCGGCCGCTGCGCGTCCGCGGTCAGGAGAGACAAGTACAGAAAGTTGGGAGCTAATCGCGAACGAAGAGGAGGCAGCGATCGGTCTTTCCGGGAGAATCAGCCTGAACGGTTTGCGGCTGTCGCCTCGGCCAGTGAAAAGGATTGTGGAAGGCGATGACAGGTGCGGTATTGCGTGTGTCGAAGGCGTTCCGCTGCGCGGGGCGGGACTCGCCGGCGCGCTGCGCATCGGCTCGACGGCCCTGGGCGAATGTGCGGGCTGGGAAACCGCGGGTGGTGGCTCATCCCGTGCGATCCACCCAGGCCCTCCTTTGCCCTCAGCACTGGCGTCGGGTTTATCGGAATCGGGAAATGATTGGGTCGCTAGCGGTGAAGAGGGTGCACTCGGCGCGACGCTGACGGTTGAATCTTCCGGTGGCTGATCGAGGGATCGAGTGGCTGGGTTTTCTGACTTAGATTCTGCCGGCGCTAGCGCGGTTGGATTCACTGCAGATGTAGCGGAGGCATTTGCGTCCAGCGGAGCGGAAGTTTGCGAAGTCGTTTCCTGCAGGTGATTAAGAAGTGCCTGTGACGTGTGATCGGTAGCCGGTGATGATTGCTGTGTGTCAGCCAGGCGCGATCCGAGCGGGCCGCGAACGGCTGTAAGCCCCACCGCTAGACTGATCGCCGCGATCAAAAATAGCGCTGCGGCGACGTGGAACCAGGATAATACAAGAACATACGAGCCTGAAGGGGAGTTCTCGATGCGATTCGCCGGCGACTGACTCTTGCGAGTTCGAATTCGCGCTCCAATATCCGCGAGCGAAGAGTTGTTGTGCACTCTTGTCGGGAGGTCTTCGACGGGCGATGGCGCGTTGCTATCGCCCATCTCATGCGTCACGATCTCAGGTGATCGAGAGACGGCCTGCGCAATCAGTTCAGGCGAGAACGGTCGGTCTTGGTCAGCAGTAACACTCCCCATTGGTACTTCTGCAAGGCCTTCCGGCGTTGCGGCTACAAGGCTTTCGACGGGCGCAGGCGCAAAGCCTTCCGCAGATCGCTTTTCGCACGCGATCCAGTTTGCAATTTGATTGCGGACTTCGGCGCTGAGATCTACAAATCGTATCCCGACTGTTTTTTTTGATTCCGCTAGCCACACAACCTGCGCGGAGACTTTGATCCTCTGCTCCATGTTGGGTAACCGAAAGCGAGTGTGCGGCAGGTAGTCAGCTACTACAAGCGGGGCGGCTGCAGCAACAGCCATGCCGGTCTCACTTATATTGAGGACAATGCCGCCGTTGCTATCGTCGAGCGCGCTGTACGCGCAGGATGCAAGCGTGGCGCGCGTTTGCAGCCGACGATCGCGCCTGGGATGGGTCGCCTCAATCGACGCATGGCGTTCGGCGTTGGGTGCGGCGGCTTGCGCTTTTGGCGCTACATCTGCTTCCTGTAGTGCCTTGTTCCGCTGCGCGGCTTCTAGGAGTGAAGCTAGCTTGCCGCCCGCCTTTGCAAGTGCGTCAAAGACGTCCGCGACATTCTTCGCGTTGAACTGAAGTTGCCGAGCGGTAAGTGTCAGTCGGATGCTGTCGTCGATATCATCTTGCTGGCTCTGGGAAAGATAGCCCTGCAGGCCAGAATAGAGTGCGCCGTTCTCGTAATTCTCTTTCCACTCTCGAATGGCCTGGATACGCCGCCGGGCGTCCTTTTCCAATTCTTGTTCCTGCTGATCTGCTGCAGCGTCTTCGGCGTAGACCTCTCCGCGAGCGCGGGGCAACGCCAAGGTTATTTCTCTCAATCCACCACGCAGTTCCTTAACCTTATTGGACGGTACAGATGTCTTGCGACAGACCCACTCTCCGCGCGTCTTGTCGAATTCGATCGACGTGCGATGCTCATCCGTTTCACACTTGAAAATCGGCAACGGCTTGAGCGGTGGCCACCGGCCGGCCAGAAGCAGTGTCATCTCCGCCTGTTGCACCGGAGACGTGAGTCCCGCAATTTTGGGTCTATGGGAGGGCTGGTCCATCTCGTCACCTCTTGCAGCCCCACTTCAATGTGGGAAGAACCCTTTCCGATCAACTTCCCTTGTCCGCTAACGTAACTCCCCGGAGTGTCGATTCTAAACCCCATGCAGCGAGATTTGTTGCGCACCCCCATTCGAAGCCTCGCTGTGGCGGTTTTCTGTGCCAACCAGGCGATGTCCGCCGCATCTGGCTTTCGCTGCGAAATTGGGGCGTAGCCGGGCTATGGTACAGATTATAAAAGAGATGGTTAGAATTGTGTTCGTCGTCAGGACCTACGCCCGTCGCTGACTTGCGACGCGCAAAGAGGACGTCGCCACCCTCGGCGATTCAAGCCGGGCACATGAAAATTGCGCTATACCCGTTAACCGGCTTTTCGAGATTTCTTTTCGATCTTGTCCGGCACCGCGCGCAACAAAGTCTTCTTGGGCGCGTCTTTCGATTTCAGACTTTCCTTCAGAGCTGCCATCAAGTCGACAACCGGAGCCAGATCGGCATGAGGAACCACAGTAAGTTTCTGGCCCTTTGCCTTGGCTTCAATCAGTTTCTCAAGCTCCATCTGGTAGGTATCGCGATATTGCTCCGGTGCGAACGGGGCGGCCAGGCTCTCGATCAGTTGCATCGCTAACTGGGCCTCCTCTTTCTTGACTTCGGATTTATTCGGGGCCGCTTCAGCCGCTTGCCGAATTTCGTTTTGATAGAACATCGTGTGCAGCGTGAAGCCGGTCTGGCGGGCGCGAATGATTACGATGTTTTCTCGGCTATGCATCGTGACTTTCGCAATTCCCGCGTAACCCGTCTTTTTCATCGCATCGAGCAGGAGATTGTAAGCCTTGACGCCAGCTTCGCCCGGTTTTGCGTAATATGATGCATCAAAATACACGGGATCAATCTCTTCGAGTTTTACGAAACTCAAAATCTCCATCGTACGTGCCGACTCGGGTTCAATTTCTTCCAACTCTTCTTTGGAGAACAGCAGATATTGGTCTTTCTCGTATTCGTAGCCCTTTTCGATTTCGGAGCGGTCAACAAATTTGTCGCAGGTCGGGCAGAACAGCGGTTGCTTGAGCCGCGTGTGGCACACCGAATGGATCTGGTTAAAACTGATCCGTTCTGATCGTGCTGCTGGCGTGAGTTCGATAGGAATCGAAATCAATCCGAAAGTGAGAAACCCTTTCCAAGTGGCGGCCACGGAAACCTCCGAAGAACGCATGATTGTCCGGCAGATGGAACGCAATTGCAATCCCGTGCTTGCAGAAGAAAGAAAGGCGAATACTCCAGACCCGTCCGCGTGCTGGCTTGTCAATACGAGGCGCACCTTAAACCCTCAAATAACGGCGGACATACTGAGGAAAACCGCACGTCCGAAATCGCTCCGGCGAACGTAAAGCGAAAATGGTATTCTGTCTTCGTAATGGACGAGGGGCGAAAGACTTTGATATATCTGTCCCTGGGATCTTCGCTGGCGGGACCGGATCGTCGGCCCTCGCCGCCGCGAGAGAATGCGTTCCGCGATGCGGTTGATCGTGTGCCGAGTTGATGTGAAGGATTGACGCGAGGTTTCCAACTGCGGGCAAAATGCGACAATGACCTTGGGACGCGCTCTGGTGGTAGAATCTCCGCCGTTTTGCAGCACACCTATCCTGGAGGTGCAATTTGGAAGAACTCCTCAAGGAAGTCCTGTCGTTTGTCGAAGGCGACGTTCGGTGGTGGGACGAGGCGGCGCAACACGTGGAAGAACTTGCAAGTGCTCTGCCTGAGTCGGAAAGGACGAAATGGAACCTGCTGGCGGCCGTTTACCAAGAGCGAGCGAAAGCCCATACAGAGCTAGTCGCGAGCGTTCGGAAGCGATCTGCTGGCTGACTCAGACCGGGATCAGCGAGCGAATGTGATCTACGATGTGGACCGCATCGGATTTGGCGACGACCAGATCGATCGGAGAGTTCGGGCCCACGGCGAAAGTCGCTGTGTCGGCATGCAACGTAAACAGAATGATCGGGACGTTCGGCATAATCCGTTTCAATTCGTAAGCGGCGTCAATGCCGTTCATCACCGGCATCTGAAAGTCCAGAACGATTAAATCAGGTTTGTGCTCTCTCGCGAGCGCGATTGCTTCCTCACCGTTGACGGCCTCTGCGCAAAGATCGTAGTTCTCTTCCGTCTCGAAGATTCTGCAAAGACTCTTGCGGACCATTGCGTTGTCGTCAGCGACCAAAATTTTCTTTGGCATCGCTCTCCAGCCCCTTCGCCCTTTAGAAGTGAGCTGAACAGGAAAGGCCGACGAAAACGATACATCGAAGCATGTATTTAGCGGATTAAAATAACCCCGGGAACGGATCCCGGTCGGATGTCTTCTGACGGCAGCCGTCATGATAGCTACACGGCAGCCTGCAAGTGCTCACTATTTGCTGCAGGGCCTCGCTTGGGCATCGGGATGATTACAATCACGGAGGTACCTGAACCATTCGATTCGATTCTCATTTCTCCGTGAAATTGACGCATACGCTCTCGCATACCCATGATTCCAACGCCGGAGCCGTGAGACTGAATTTCCAACAAGCGCTCGGGCGATATGCCTTTTCCCTGATCCCGTACCTCTGTTCGGATACCGTCCTGGTTGCGAGCTATTCGGATAAGAGCGGTCTTGCTGCCGGAGTGTCGGTGAATATTCGTCAAGCATTCCTGCACCAGTCGAAAGATTGCAAGCTCCATATCGGTTGGCAGTCTTCCGACATTGTCGGCAACATCCAGCGTGACGGCGATGTGGCTGCGTTCTGCCAGTCCCTCTAGGTACCAGCTGAGCGCGGACGCCAGGCCGCTCTCGTCCAACAGGGGAGGATGCAGTAGATACGACGTAGTGCGTATCTCTCGGTGTAATTGCTGAACCATCGTCTCGATCGCTCTTCCTTCTCTTGCTAGCTCTGGCACAAGGCGCTCTGCCCGCTGAATCAATTGCGCCAGGTTCATGCCGACCACCGTCAATGTTTGCCCGGCACTGTCGTGTAATTCGCGGGCAATATGCCGTCGCTCTTCATCCTGCGCCTTCATCAGGCGCGTCATGTCCTCGGCGATGCGAATCTTTTCGGCCGCCTCTTTCTGGGCGTGGATGTCCAGACAACCGCCGACATATCCTTCAAACGTTCCATCGGGCGCGTAGCGTGGCACTCCTCGATCCAGTATCCAACGGTATTGCCCCGTGTGATGTCGCATCCGATATTCCATCTCAAATGGACGACGAGCATCGAAATTGCTAACGTAGATTTGCAGGCAGCGGTCGAAGTCTTCTGGATGCACGTTCTCGGCCCAGCCATTGCCTGACTCTTGCTCAAGAGTGCGCCCGACGAAATCCAACCATCCCTTATTAAAGTAATAGCAAAGCTTGTCTGTCCCCGACAGCCAGACCATGATGGGCGAAGCATCCGTGATCATGCGAAAGCGTTGTTCGCTCTCGCGCAAGGCTCGCTCAACTTGCTTTTGCTCCGATATGTCGCGCGCCACTTTTGAGGCCCCAATTACACGCCCCGCTAGATCTCTCACGGGAGAGATGGTCAGTGAAACTTCGAGAAGGCTGCCATCCTTCCGCCTGCGGATGGTGTGGAAATGGTCAACGCGCTCCCCTCGTCGGAGACGGGCGAGAATGTCTGACTCTTCGGTGTGGCGCTCTGCTGGAATGATCAAGGTAATATGCTGCCCAATCGCTTCTTCGGGGGTGTACCCAAATATCCGTACCGCACTCTTATTCCAGCTCGTGATGATGCCATCAAGGTTCTTACTTATAATGGCATCATCCGAGGAGGCTACGATAGCAGCCAAAAGACCCGTTATTTCTTCTGCTTGCTTCGGCTTGTTCATATCCTCTGGCGACGACTTATCCACCTTAGGCTGTCATCGGATAACGGGCGAACCGGTTTTTCGCGAGAACTACTGCCTCTATCCTAGCCACTCTGCCCAATGATGCCAAATACAGTGAACACTGTAGGCGCGTCGAACACCGAACTTGCCCCCGGCATCGAGCGCGATGGAGAGCTACTGGTTCACTTCCGCTGATCTGACGAAAACGAGGAAGGCCCACGGATTTAAACGAAGCTGTACTTCGCCGCGTGACTCGAGAACCGCAGGGGTCTCGCATCCATTGTCACCCCCTGGCTCTTGGGCCGAATCGAGCGTCCTGTGCCAGCGGCCGGAGGGAATCGGTAGCAGGAGTTCAGCTGGGTCCGGGCAAAAGTGGTACACAATTAGAACCTGGCTGGAGGCCTTCCACCTTCGGACGAGCAGCACTTTCTCATCGGCGAAGGATGTGACTTCCATGGAATTTTTGTCCAACTCTGCCAGGGGCGGCACCGTACGTCGGGCCCGAAGCAATTCCTGATAGAAATGCCAGAGGATGCGGTGCTGCCCTGCGGTTTGTAAATCCCAGTTCAGCTTTGAATCCAGGAATGTCGCTTCACTCTGAGGGTCGGGAATATCGCCGCTCCAGCCAAATTTTGCAAATTCACCTTTCCGCCCCTGGCGTACTGCTTCAACCAGCGCTGGATCCCCGTGACTGACAAAGTACTCAAAGGGCGCCCGTTCGCTGTACTCTTCACCCATAAATAATAGAGGAACGTAGGGCGAAAGCAGGATAAGCCCCGCAGCTAACTTCAATTGGGCAAAGGACAGAGATTGTGACAGCCGGTCACCAATTCGGCGATTCCCAATCTGATCATGGTTCTGCGCGTAGACGACGAAGCGTTTCGCAGGGATCCGCCGAGACGAACTTCCATAACGCTTTTGGCGAAACTGGGAGTACCGCCCGGCATACAAAAAGCCCTCTCGATAGCTACCCGCTAGATCCTCAATTCCGCAAAAGTCCTGGTAATAGCCCTCCTGCTCCCCGGTTAACAGAACGTGCAGAGAATGGTGAAGATCGTCATTCCACACCGCGTCAAATCCCCATCCGCCGACTTCAGGTGCGCTAACGACCCGAGCATCGTTTCGATTGCTCTCCGGGATCAGATGGACGTCCCGGCCGAGCGCCTTGGACCTGGTATGAACGGCTGCGCGAAGTTCTTCGAGGAAGGTTCGCGCGGAATTATCCACAATCGCGTGGATGGCGTCGAGGCGAAGTGAATCGATGTGGAAGTCCGTTACCCATTCCAGCGCATTCTCGATGAAATATCGGCGGACCTCGTCGCTCTGTGCGTCATCGAAATTGATCGCCTGTCCCCACGGCGTCTTGTAAAGATCCGTGAAATAAGGACCGAAATCAGCCAGGTAATTACCCTCTGGACCAAAATGGTTGTAGACCACATCGAGCACCACCGCGATTTCCAGTTCATGGCAAGCGTTAACCAACCCTTTCAGCCCCAGCGGACCTCCATAAGACGCTTGGACCGCATAGGGGTAAACTCCGTCATATCCCCAGTTGCGCTCTCCGGGAAATTGAGCTACGGGCATCAGTTCGATTGCCGTAACGCCCAGATCTTTGAGCGTCGCAAGGCGAGGGATAATGGCGTCGAAGGTTCCTTGCGGCGTGAATGTCCCCACATGAAGCTCGTAGAGAACGTACTTTTCAAGTGGCAGCCCAGCCCATCGGGAGTCGTTCCAGCGAAACCGACAATCTACGACTTGCGATGGCCCGTGCACGCCTCTGGGTTGATATCGGGACGCCGGATCGGGCCGTTCCTTTTCATTGTTCAGGCGATAGCGGTAGAAAGCCCCCGAGGAAATGCCCTTAGCGACAATGTGAAAATACCCGCCGCCGACAGCCTGCATCGGAATCGCGCGCGCTGGGGGTTCGCCGATACAGACGTCAACCCGGTTCGCGTGCGGAGCCCAGACGAGAAAACTGCATGCATCCTCACCTAGAAGCTGGACGCCAAGATTTTCCTTACGGGGGGAAGACACAGTTTCTGCATTCCTCATCGGACTCGATGACCGGTAACGTTTTCAGTATACACAGAGGAGCGCGGCATTTCGCGCCCGAGAGATTCTCTCCCGCCGAGCTCGATATTTTCTGATCGACAACAGGACAATTCGTACCGACCTGACCTATAATCAACTCCCAGCCAGAATGGGGTTCGCATGCGGTTTGCTCGGCCCGCCGCTCGTGCAGTCGATCAGGATTGTTCATCCAGAGGTACGCGATGTGTAAGCGATGGCGGTCGCCACTGCGAAACTCGCCGCCAGAAGCGGCTCGACTTCAGAATTCCGCCCGCCCGTATCACGACTGGAGCGAATACATTGCAGCGGAGCGGTATGTACCTGATGCCGCATTCCGCCTGCACATCGCGCGAGGATGCCTCACCGCTCTCACTGCCGCGAGTGAGAAATTCGGATTGAAGCTCGCTTAGACTCCCTATGGCGCACCCTCGGATTCCCATCGCCTGCTACAGGCTTCAATTCAACGGAGACTTTACCTTTCGCCGCGCCTCGGCTGCCCTGGACTATCTCTCCCGGCTCGGAATCACGGATATCTATGCGTCTCCCCTCCTGCAGAGCCGTTGCGGCAGCAAGCACGGATACGACGTCACGGATCCCTTGCGCATTGACAGCGAGATCGGCAACGAAGGGCAGTTTGAGGCTTTCCAAACGATGTTGCAAAAAAAGGGCATGGGCCTGCTGCTGGACATCGTTCCGAATCACATGGCAGCGAGCCCGGAAAATCCATGGTGGATGGACGTCCTAGAGAACGGTCCCGCGTCTGCTTACGCAGCCAATTTCGATATCGATTGGCATCCGCCGTCGCTCACACTTGATAACAAAATCCTACTGCCCGTGCTCGGCAGCTTCTATGGCCACGCACTTAACAACCGCGAGCTCCAACTCGTCTTTCGCCGCGGAACTTTTATGGTCCAATATTACGACATGTCTTTTCCCCTGGCTCCGAAGTCCTACCGCCGGATTCTGAAGCATCGAGAACACGTACTGGAAAAGAAGCTCGGTGCGGATTCGACCTCCTTTCAGGAGTATCTGGGAATCGTCGCAGCCTTGGCCGCGCTGCCGGAGCGGGAATCTTTGACGATGGACGCAGCCGGCGAGCGGCGCCTTCAGATTGCGGGGATCAAAGAGCGGCTGCGCCAGCTGCACGAAACAAGCCGCGAAGTGCAGCGATTCGTACGGGACAATCTGAGAATTTTCAATGGCAGGCGAAACCATCCCGGCAGTTTTCGCAACCTGGATCGCTTGCTGTCAGAACAGGCTTTCGTGCTGGCGTACTGGCAAAACGTCAACGAAGGAATCAACTATCGGCGCTTTTTCAACATAACCGATCTGGTGGGCGTGCGCGTCGAGGATCCCCTGGTGTTTGAAGCTATCCATGCTGTGATCCTGCAGTTGATTGAGAGAAGGGTCGTCACCGGGCTGCGCATTGATCACATTGACGGTCTGCGCGACCCACTCGGCTATTTGCGGCGCCTGCAAGAACGCGCCGGCGGCTCCCAGGAGAAGGGAAACAGCTTTTACGTGATTGTGGAAAAAATACTTTCCGGAGCTGAAAAACTTCCCAAGGAATGGCCGGTCGAAGGAACGACGGGCTATGAATATCTGAACGCCGTCAACCGGCTGTTTGTTCACCCGCACGGAGCGAGGGAGATCGAACAGATTTATTATCGGTTTTTGGGGCGCGAGCTTAACTACGAAGACATGTTGTACCAGAAGAAAAAACTAGTCATGTCCACATTGCTCTCGGCCGAGATGAGATACCTGGGGCGCCAGCTCAGCGTCTTGGCTGAAGGCGATCGCTATGCGCGGGACCTGTCGCGAATGGAGCTGGCGCAGGCTCTGATCGAAACCACCGCATGTTTCCCCGTTTATCGAACTTATATTCGCAGCATGGAAGTGCCCGCCGAAGCAAAACGTCATATTGGCAGCGCCGTCGACGCCGCGCGAAGTCGAAACCTGCGTCTCGACGCATCTTGCTTGGATTTCGTGCGCGATGTCTTGCTTCTGAAGGATGCGGGGCACTTGTTCGCGGAGCAGCGGGAAGCGCGCCTGGCATTCGTCATGCGCTGGCAGCAGTTCACGGGTCCGATTGTCGCCAAGGGCCTGGAAGACACCGTTCTGTATGTCTACTGCCCTCTTCTTTCGCTCAACGAGGTAGGCGGAAACCCAAGCCCTTCTGCCGTCGTCGCCTCCGACTGCAATCAAATTGCGACTGAACGCGAACACCGCTGGCGCTATAGCTTGAATTGCACTTCCACGCACGACACCAAGCGTGGTGAAGACGTGCGTGCCCGTATTAACGTTCTGTCGGAAATTCCACGCGAATGGCAGAACCACCTCAATCGGTGGGCGCGGTGGAACAAGCGGGGGAAACCAGTGGTCGAGGCTCAGGCAGTCCCTGACCGCAACGAAGAAAACTTCTTGTACCAAACCCTGCTTGGCGCGTGGCCCCTGGAAGCAGAGGCGATGCCGCAGTTCCGTGCGCGCCTGGAAGCTTACGTCATCAAGGCGATTCGTGAAGCGATGGTGCACACGCGCTGGACTCGGCCCAACACCGCTCATGAGCGAGCGGTAGTCGGCTTTCTCAAGGCGCTCGTCGAGCCCAGTCGCGGCAATCTGTTTCTGAATGATTTCCTGAAATTTCAGCGCAAGGTCGCTGTTTACGGGATGCTAAATGGTTTGGCGCAAGTCCTGCTAAAGATGACCAGTCCCGGCGTGCCTGATTTCTACCAAGGATGCGACCTCTGGGATCTCCGGCTTGTGGATCCCGATAACCGTGGACCCGTCGATTTCAGACATCGCGCTGCCTTGCTGGACGAAATCGAAAAGCGCAGCAAACAGGATCCGTTGCGTCTCGCCCGCGAGCTTGTTCAAAATTGGCACGACGGGCGCATCAAGCTTTATCTTATTTGGAGGATCCTGAATCTCCGGCGCAAGTACCCTCGAGTATTCCTCGATGGTCAATTCCTGCCGATGAAAACGAGCGGCGGAAGGAAGGTGAACCTGATAGCCTATGCGCGCCGCAGGGGAAATACTTGGATCATGACCATCGTGCCCAGATGGCTGGCTCGCTCGAAGGCGCGGCCCGCCTTAGGTAACTTGCATAGCTTTTGGCGCGGTTCGCACATCGCGCTTCCAGGGAATGCCCCACAATCCTGGCTGAACGTGCTAACCGGCGAGACTGTCAAGACAGGCCGGGTGCGACGAGTGGCGACCTTGTCCTTGCGCGATGTCTTCAAAAATCTCCCGGTTGCCGTCCTGAGCGGGGTGGGCCGCTCATCGCAAACGACTCGCGCCCAGACCTGACGGCTTAAACACAGTGGTTGCATCAACCCGCTTAGCGAAAGAGTCGATCGGTTGCGCTGTATGCAGTAGAAGCTGGATCCTGGGGGCGGTCGCAGTCCTGCCCTGCGATGAGGAGCTTAAGACGAATGGCGGAACAGCAAGCGGACGGACGAAATCGGGTTGTAATCGAGCGGGTTTCGCCGGAAATCGATTGCGGACGATTTCCGATCAAGCGCGTCGTCGGTGAAAAAGTGGTTGTCGAAGCGGATGTGTTCGCTGACGGTCATGACCAAATCGGCTGTCAGATCCTGTACGGGCGCGATGAGACGAAACTGAAGACATCTCCGATGAAGCCGCTTGGCAACGATCGCTGGCGTGGCGAGTTTTCCGTCGAGGAGCTTGGTCGATACCAGTACACAGTGGAAGGCTGGATCGATCGTTTCGAAACCTGGCGCCTGGATTTGCTGAAGCGAGTCGCGGCCGGACAGGACGTCCCTATTGAGCTGCTCCTGGGAACGGAGTTGATCGAACAAGCGGCTGCGCAAGCAACGGGCGAGGACGCGCGGCTGCTGCGCCAGTGGGCAAACAGGTTGCGGGAAGCCAAGGATAAGCCAGAAGGCGCAACCCTTGCGCTCGAAGAAGGCCTGCTCGAACTTATTCGTCGTTATCCGGTGCGGCACTTCTCGAGCCGCTTCGAGAAACGGTTGGTGGCGACGGTCGACCGCGAAAAGGCGCGTTTCTCTACCTGGTACGAAGTATTTCCGCGATCCTGCGCTCCCGAGGCTGGGCGTCACGGAACATTTCGCGATTGCGAGCTATGGCTTCCCTACATTGCTTCGATGGGGTTCGACGTGGTTTATCTTCCGCCCATTCATCCGATCGGGCATGATTTTCGCAAAGGGAAGAACAATTCGCCACACCCACAGCCCACGGATTTTGGCAGTCCTTGGGCCATCGGATCCGCCGAGGGCGGCCATAAGTCCATTCATCCGAACCTGGGCACGCTCGCAGATTTTAGGCACTTCGTGTCTGCGGCAGAAAAGCAAGGTCTTGAGGTCGCAATCGATATCGCCTTTCAGTGTGCGCCGGATCATCCTTACGTGCGCGAGCATCCGGAATGGTTTCGCAAGCGTCCGGACGGCACCATACAATATGCGGAGAACCCGCCGAAGAAGTATCAGGATATCTACCCGCTGGATTTTGAGAGCGCGGAGTGGCGCGCATTGTGGGAGGAATTGAAGAGCGTTTTTGATTACTGGATCGATCTGGGTGTGCGAGTCTTCCGCGTTGACAATCCCCATACCAAGCCTTTCTCCTTCTGGGAATGGGCGATCGGTGAGATCAAGGGGCGGCATCCCGAAGTGCTCTTCCTTGCGGAGGCATTTACCAAGCCTGCAGTCATGTATCGGCTTTCGAAGCTGGGATTTTCCCAGTCCTATACGTATTTCACCTGGCGCAACACGAAACAGGAGATCACCGAGTACTTCAACGAGCTTGTCGAGACCGAAGTGCGCGAATACTTCCGCCCGAACCTGTGGCCCAATACACCGGACATCCTTCCGGGATTTCTTCAAATCGGCAAACGTCCCGCATTCATGGTCCGGCTGATACTGGCGGCAACGCTGGGGGCGAGTTATGGAATCTATGGTCCGGCATTCGAGCTATGCGAAAACACGCCGTTCCAGCCTGGCAGCGAGGAGTACTTGAATTCCGAGAAATATGAACTCAAACACCGCGATCTGCTGTCTGCAGGAAGCTTGAGGGATTTCATCGCCCGGATTAACCAGATTCGCAAAGAAAATCCGGCGTTGCAAAGCAATCGCAGCCTGCGCTTTCATGAAACGGACAATCCGGAGCTGATCTGCTACAGCAAAACGACCGACGATCTTTCAGACGTAATCGTCGTCATCGTGAATCTTGATTGCGTCCGCGCGCAAACGGGATGGGTCGATCTCGATCTCAGTTCTCTTGGGCTGGACGCCCATCCGACATTTCAGGTTTATGACCTGCTCGGTCAAGGTGAGTATCTGTGGCATGGTTCCCGGAACTATGTTGCGCTTACGCCGGAAAGCCTTCCGTCGCATATTCTGCGTGTGCGCCGTTAGGTTCCAGGGGAGCGGTATTTCGAATGCAGCAGCTGGGCCAGGCAATCCCGGCTATCTATAAAGTCGGGGCCTTGCAATAGGCACGAAGGGAGCGCGCATGGTGGAATCGGCCCTCAGTGAATTTGACCTGTACTTGCTTGGGGAAGGCACTCATTACCGGGCCTACGAAAAGCTCGGCGCTCACCTCACGCAGAGGGATGGGCGTCGTGGCGTGCACTTTGCCGTCTGGGCGCCGAACGCGAAGCTGGTTTCTGTGATCGGAGAATTCAACGATTGGAATCCTCAAGCAAACAGCATGCGCGCGAACTCGGCGGGCGTTTGGGAGGGCTTCGTACCCGATATCGGTCAAGGGGCCATCTACAAATACCACATCGAATCGCGCTTTTCCGATTATAAGGTCGACAAGGCGGATCCCTATGGGTTCGCCGCAGAGATTCGCCCGCAGACAGCTTCTCGTGTGTGGAATCTGGAGGACTATTCCTGGCATGACGATTCCTGGATGACGAACCGGGCAAATAAGAATGGCCTTGGTTCTCCCATTTCCATTTACGAAGTGCACCTGGGTTCCTGGAGGCGCGTGCCGGAGGAAGGCAACCGCTGGCTGAGCTACCGGGAGCTCGCGCCACTTTTGGCCAGTTACGTCCACGACGCCGGTTTCACTCATGTCGAGTTGCTTCCGATCATGGAACATCCCTTCGACGGTTCGTGGGGATACCAGACGACCGGGTACTTCGCTCCCACCAGCAGGTTCGGAACACCCGCCGATTTCATGTACCTGGTGGACTATCTTCATCAGCAGCAAATCGGCGTGATTTTGGATTGGGTCCCGGCACATTTTCCCAGGGATGAAGCCGGGCTCGCTTACTTCGACGGATCGCATCTTTATGAGCACGCCGATCCCCGGCAAGGGGAACAACCGGACTGGAACACCTTCGTCTTCAACTACGGCCGCAACGAGGTCCAGAACTTTCTGACCGCCAACGCGCTATTCTGGCTGGACAAGTACCACGTCGACGGTCTTCGGGTCGATGCCGTGGCTGCAATGTTGTATCTCGACTACGGGCGCCGCGAAGGCCAGTGGGTCCCGAACCGCTACGGCGGAAAGGAAAACATCGACGCCATCCATTTACTGCGGGCGCTCAACGAGCACGTCTATGCCGCCTTCCCGGATGTGACGATGATTGCTGAAGAATCGACTTCCTGGCCGCTGGTGTCCCGGCCTACCTACGTCGGCGGGCTTGGCTTCGGCCTCAAGTGGAACATGGGCTGGATGCACGACACGTTGAATTACATGTCACTGGATCCCGTGTTTCGCAACTTCCATCAGAACGAGATCACCTTCAGCCTGGTCTATGCCTTCGCTGAAAATTTTGTACTGCCCTTCTCGCACGATGAAGTCGTTTACGGCAAGGGTTCCATGTTGCGCAAGATGCCGGGCGATGATTGGCAGAAGTTTGCGAATTTGCGACTTCTCTACGGTTATATGTTCGGCCATCCCGGCAAGAAGCTCCTATTTATGGGCAACGAATTCGGCCAGTGGTCGGAGTGGAATCACGACGCAAGCCTCGACTGGCATCTAGTCAAGGAACCGTTTCATGCCGGACTCAAGCAGTGGGTTCGCGATCTCAACATTCTGTATCGCGGCCAGCCCTTGCTGCACGAGCTGGATTTCAATCCCGCGGGTTTCGAGTGGGTGGACTGCAAAGATTCTCAAAGGAGCATCATTAGCTTCCTTCGGCGCGGGCGAAATGCAAATGACCAGCTGCTTTTCGTGTGCAATTTTACTCCGGTCGTCCGTCAGAATTATCGCGTAGGCGTTCCCTTGGACTGCTACTGGAAGGAAATCTTAAACAGCGACGCTGCTTTGTATGGCGGCTCCGGCCAGGGGAACTTCGGCGGCTTGCCGGCAACTCCGCTTCCGATTCACGGCCGGCCTTTCTCATTAAGTATGACCCTTCCTCCTCTGGGAATTGTTGTCTTCCAGCCAGAACCTCATAACGTGGCGGGAAGCGCGAGGAAATAGCACATGGCAAAAAAGCTGGGTAGTGCAGCGGATCCGCTCTGGTACAAAGACGCAATTATCTATGAGCTGCACGTCCGCGCTTTCAAAGACAGCAACGGCGATGGTATCGGTGATTTTCCGGGCCTGATTCAGAAAATGGATTATCTGCAAAGTCTGGGCGTCACCTGCCTGTGGCTGTTGCCTTTCTTCCCATCTCCGCTCAAGGACGACGGCTACGACATCGCCGACTATCTGAACGTGCATCCGATGTACGGCTCGATCGAGGATTTTCGCGCCTTGCTTGCGGCCGCTCACGAGCGTGACTTGCAAGTAATGATCGAGTTGGTCGTGAATCACACCTCCGATCAACATCCCTGGTTTCAAGCGGCCCGTCAGGCTCCGCCGGGATCCCCCGAACGCGACTTTTATGTGTGGAGCGATACGGAAGAGAAATACAAGGACGCTCGAATCATTTTTTCGGACACCGAGAGGTCCAACTGGACCTGGGATCCGGTAGCCAAGCAATACTACTGGCACCGCTTCTTCTCCCACCAGCCGGATCTGAACTATGACAACCCCAGAGTTGTCGCGGAAGTTCTCAAGGTGATGTGTTACTGGCTGGACATGGGGGTTGATGCCCTGCGCGTGGATGCGATTCCGTATTTGGTCGAGCGCGACGGCACCAGTTGCGAGAATCTGCCGGAAACTCACGAGGTGATCAAGACGCTGCGGCGCGAGATTGACGCCGACTATTCAAGCCGTGTGCTCCTGGCCGAAGCCAACCAGTGGCCCACCGACGTTCGCCCTTACTTCGGCAACGGCGACGAATGCCACATGGCGTTTCATTTTCCGCTGATGCCGCGCATCTACATGGCGTTGCGCCAGGAAGACCGGCTGCCGATCACCGACATCATTCAGCAAACTCCGGACATCCCCGACACTTGTCAATGGGGTCTTTTCCTGCGAAATCACGATGAGCTGACGCTCGAGATGGTCACCAAGGACGAGCGCGACTACATGTACATCGCCTACAGCGCAGATCCTCGAATGCGCATTAACCTCGGCATCCGTCGGCGCCTGGCTCCGTTGGTGGACAATAATCGCAGGAGGATCGAGCTGCTCAATAGCCTGCTGCTTTCCTTTCCCGGCACGCCCATCATCTACTACGGCGATGAAATCGGAATGGGAGACAATATTTACCTTGGCGATCGCAATGGCGTGCGCACTCCAATGCAGTGGAATGCGGACCGCAATGCGGGGTTTTCCACGGCTACTCCGGCCCGTCTGTACAGCCCGGTGATCATGGATCCGGTTTTGGGATATGAAGCGGTCAACGTAGAAGCTCAGCAAGGCGATGCATCTTCGCTGCTGAGCTGGATGCGAAACATGATCGCGCTGCGAAAACTGTTCAGCGTGTTCGGCCGCGGCAACATCGAGTTCCTGAACCCTTCGAACCGCAAAGTGCTGGCCTATCTGAGGACCTATGGCGAAGAACAGGTTCTTTGCGTTGCCAATCTTTCTCGTTTCGCGCAGCCCGTCGATCTGGATTTGTCGAAGCTGGAGGGCATGGTTCCGATCGAGATGCTGGGGTATGTGGAGTTTCCCTCCATCGAGCGCCAGCCTTACCGCCTGACCTTGGCTCCCTACAGTTTCCTGTGGCTGGAATTGCAGCGGAAGGCCGATCCCACCGAGACCGCTGTGGATCTGGCTGACCAGGCGCCGCTTGACGTGACCGCGGGATGGGCAAGCATATTTCAAGGCATGGGCCGCAAACGTCTGGAGACGGTGAACCTCCCCGACTATCTTCCGCAGCAACGCTGGTTCGCAGCGAAGGCACGCGCTATCAAGTCGACGCGAATCATCAACTGGGCGCCCATAAAGGAGCCACATTCTGCCTTGGCGCTGGTCGAGGTCCAGTTCGAAAGCGGGGAGCCCGAGGTGTACCAGGTGCCGCTGGCAATCACCTTGGGAGCAGCCGCAAACGAATTGCGGCGCATCGCACCCAGCGCAATCATCGCCTCGGTCTTGTCGGCGAAGACCGACGGCCTGTTGCACGACGGAGTGTACGACGACAACGTATGCCTGGAATTGCTCTCGCTGGTTGGAAACGGCGGCGAGTTACGCGCAAGCGACGGGCGCGTCATTCGGGGTGTGCCGGGTAGGGTCTTTCAAGAGATCCGCGGTTCAGCCGAGACGCCGTTGCCTGTGCGGCGCAGCACGGCAGAACAAAGCAATACTTCTATTATGTACGGCGACCGCTTCATATTGAAGCTGTTCCGCCGCCTGCAGCCAGGAGTGAATCCAGATGCCGAGATCGGGCGACATCTCACCGAGAAAACAACCTTCGATCGGATTCCTCCTTTCGCCGGTTCTATGGAACTCAAGCCGGCCACGGACGATGGCAAGGCTACGATTCTGACAATGTTGCAAGGCTTGGTGGCGAATGAAGGCGACGGGTGGAAATGGACCGTCGAAGAGCTCGACCGCTACTTCGAGACCTCCGCACCGGTTCCATTTCCAGAGAACGCGAGCGCTGAGCTGGGGGATCCGCTAGAGCTCTCCGAGCATTCGGTCTCACAGGTGGCGCGAGACCATTTGGGCATCTATCTCGATGCCGCCTCGACGCTCGGGCGGCGAACCGCCGAACTTCACTTGGCGCTGGCCGCGCCGTCGGACGATCCGGCATTCGCGCCCGAACCGTTGACGTCGGAGAATTTCCAGACCGTACTGTCCGATTTTCACCAGCACGCGTCCCGCGTGCTCGACGTGCTGAAAGAGCGCGTGCCGTTCTTGCCGGACGAAGTCGTCGAAATTGCAGCTACCGTCCTCAGTCGGCGCCGTCGTATTCTGGATTACTTCGGGGCGCTGAAATCAACTAGCTTTCGGACCCAGCGAATTCGAATTCACGGAGATTACCATTTAGGCCAAGTGCTGCGAGTTAAGACGGATTTCGTGATCCTGGATTTTGAAGGCGAACCGGCCCGCCCGCTCGAGTATCGCCGCTCGAAACAGTGCCCTCTTAAGGATGTGGCTGGCATGCTGCGATCTTTCAGCTATGCTGCCTACGCGAGCCTGATCAATTATTCCGCACGCCATTCTGAG
Source organism: Candidatus Acidiferrales bacterium (assembly GCA_035602855.1). GTDB lineage: Bacteria > Acidobacteriota > Terriglobia > Acidiferrales > UBA7541 > Palsa-295. The sequence continues at coordinate 10,963 of DATNLN010000241.1, read as the reverse complement.
GATCTCACCAGATTAGAGCCGTGGGCTCAGCTGTGGGAGCGATCGGCGGCGGCAGCCTTTTTGCGTGCCTATCGCGAAACCGCCCAGGGCGCGGAGTTTCTGCCAGTTGATACTTCAGATTTTCATAAGCTCCTGGATGTGTTTCTCCTGGAGAAGGCGCTCTATGAAGTACTCTATGAACTGAACGCCCGTCCCGCATGGGTCCGCATCCCCCTAATGGGAATTATGTCGCTTCCACTATGAATCGTTTTTGCTGAAAGGCTGCCGCAATTCGCTTGCGCGGCCTGACCAAGGATCAAGGACAGGCGCCCGTTCTTTGCTGCTGAAAATCGGGTCCAGAGGGTTGAACAGTGGAAGTCGAACCCATCTCCGAGCAAGTAGAGGAAAAAATCGAACAAGTTGATAGCGCCGACCTGGTGGTGGGCGTTCTTGCGGAACTCGATCCAGAGGGTCTGGCGGCGGTATGCGACGCCTTGCGAATGCTTCCTGGATCTCCGCGCGTTGCGGTGCTGCAGGATGATCGCGCAACCAATCCTGGTCAAAGCAATGTACAGGCAACCGAACCGAGTGCTTCTCTATGTCACCTGGTTCGCTGGCCGCTATCAGGGTCGGGCACTCCGGATACGCCGATCGCCGGCATGGCCGCAGCCTATCAATCGCTATTTGCAGCCAGTGAAAAGTTCGGCGCCCGAGCTTGCTGCGTCATCGTCTCCAAGCTCGAAGCTGCCACGCCGGGATGGGTTCGCGAGCTGGCGCAGCCGCTTGTCGAAAGAGATTTCGATCTGGTCCTGCCGAATTACGCTCGGCGCAAATTCGAGGGGTTGCTAAACAGCAGCATTATCTCTCCGCTCATGCGCTGTCTGTATGGAAAGCGAATCCACAATCCGATGGGGCCCGATTTAGGGCTTTCGCGACGGCTGTTCCAGAAGATGCTCGCAGCAGAACGAACTGCCGGGGGCGGAGGGAACCGCGTGCATTCGTTCGCCTCCGTTACACCGGCGGCTCTGTGCGAGAATCTGCAGGTTTGTGAGGTCCATCTCGCAGCGCGCGTCTACCCGCCGACGGATTGGATGAACATCAGTTCCCTGCTGGCCCAGATCCTAAGCCCCATTTTTCTGGACATGGAACGAAACGCCGCATGCTGGCAAAGAATGCGTCCTGCGGTCTCAGTGCCCGCGATCGGTGAGCCTGTTCTGGTATCCCAAGACACCGGAACTGTGGATATCAGCCGCATGATGGAATCGTTCCAGCTGGGAGTTCGCGACCTTCAGGAGATCTGGGGGCTGGTGCTTCCGCCCTCTACGCTGCTCGAACTCAGGAAGCTCGCGCGTCTGCCATCCGAACAATTTCGCATGCCCGACGAATTGTGGGTTCGCATTGTCTATGACTTTGCGCTCGCCCATCGCCTTCGCACCATCAATCGCGATCACCTGCTCAAGTCGATGACGCCGTTGTACCTGGCTTGGGTCTCCTCTTATGCACATGATTTGGATACTGCCGGAAGGACAGCATTGGAAGAGAGGCTCGAACGTTTATCCGTCGCATACGAATCCGGCAAGACTTACCTTGTGTCCCGATGGCGCTGGCCGGACCGATTCAACCCCTAGTTCTCTGGGAGCTGTAACGGAGGTATTTATGTGGAGTCAAATCAAGCAACAACTGGCTGAGTCCACCGCGCGATTCCTGACCAGATTCGCAAGCCTGCTGCCGGGACTCGCGGCGCTGATCGTGGCGTTGCTGATCTCGATGGTAGTAGGTTGGATTCTTGCGGCTGTCGTGCGGCGGTTGCTCTCCAGCATGCAGTTTGACACCCGCCTGGCCCGCTGGGGCTTTCCATCTGTGGCTGAGTGGTCGCCCATGAAGAGCCCCACGTTGCTGGTATCGAGAGCGATCGCAGCTTTGGTTATCCTTACTGGATTTCTTATCGGCATTGCGGCCGTCGATGCTGACTGGACCACTCAGCTCGCACGAAGCGTCGTCGCCTATATTCCCAACATGCTCGGCGCCGCGCTGGTCTTAGTAGTCGGCAGTGTTGTCGCTCGCTTTCTTGCACGAAGCGTGCTGATTGGAGCCGTTAACCTGAACCTGCACTACGCGCGTCTGCTGAGCCTGGGCGTGAAATGGATGGTGGTTGTGCTGGCCGTGGCGATGGCCCTTGAGCACCTGAGAATTGCTCCTGGCATTGTTAAGCTTGCTTTCGGCATTCTGTTTGGAGGGATTGTGATTACGCTGGCGCTCGCGGTTGGCCTGGGCTCGAAGGACTTGGTTACCAAGTCGCTCGAACGAGACGCCCAAAAAGCTTCCGGCGATAAGCTGGAAGAACCGTTTCGTCACATATAGCTCGGGCAGCAAACCGCGAAGTTGAGCTTCGTTCTTTTATTGCTTTATACGCGCCGGCGCGCATTGCCTGGTCTTTGCTGCTCCTGGCGAGTAGAAGCAGTTCCGCGAGCAGCCCGCGCACAGCGGGAGGCAGTTGCGCCGAAAAATAGTTTGCGCTCACATGCTCCTTTGCTGCCCGAGAGTGACTCCTCCTTGGTTGTCACCCAGTTCCTTTTCTTCCGTTTTTGGTCGACATTTATGTTGATACGGGCGCCCAGACCCGAAAGCCGCTCTTGTTTTCGGCGCAGTCAAGGCTCTGGCGGCGCTCTCGCTGTTTGGTGTTGCCGACCGCGCCACCTACATGCAGCGGACCAATCGCAATTCCGCGATTCGCTGGGAAACCAAGTTCGGCGGCACGCCCGAAGAAAAGCCCGCAGTGTACCGCTAGGCGGATAATATTTTGCCCGACGTCCCGAAAATCAAAGCGCCGCTGCTGGTTCTATGGGGCGAAGAAGATCCGCAGGTGCCGCCGTACGAATCTTTCCAGCTGTTCGCCGCGTTGAAAAAGTACAACAAGACGTTCGTGTCCTTCAGCTTACGCGCATGAAGGCCACGGATTTTCCCAGCCCGAACACCAATTGGACGCCCTGCATAAGGAGGACGAATTCCTGCGCAGATATTTGCTGTCGCCCGTCGGACAGAGCAGCACTTCCACGGACGAGATTCCGTTGGGCCAGAAATAGAGACCGAAAGCACGACGAAACGAGCGCCGACTTTCAAGATCGGACAGTACGCGAGGCTTGCCCGGAGTTGGTAAACGGTGCAACCGTCCGGGACCGTCTTCGTCTAAGAACGCGTGGGACAGCCGGCGCTCGGTTTGATCTGCTCTTTGCCTCAGGCGACCATCGCGTGCGTGAGGTTTTCCCGTGTGCGTTTTGGGGTGGAAGGCGTTAAAATTGCTGCGGCGGTGGCCGCGCTTGCGGGCAAGTTACTTTCGCGCTCGAAATCTCTCGCTAGCCAAATCGCGGATGAAGTCCTACCGTCTTTCTTTGATCATCGCCAGGATTGATACCGCAAAGGAGAAACATTCGTGGCCGAAAATGTATCGCATCACGCGCTGGGCGATCGCGCAGCATTTCAACTTGCTAACGTAACTAAGACTCCGCCGCAGTATGGAGCGATCACTCCGCGATGGCTGGTCCGCCTGCTGGACTGGAAGCCTCTGGAGGCCGGTACCTTGCGCGTCAATCGGGTGGTGGATGGCAAGGCGGTGGAAGTCGTCTGCGGGCAAAAGGACGAGAAGGCATTGCCTGAAACGTACGTGGAGTACGAAGAAAAGCCGCGCGAGTACACCTTGAGCGCGATTTCCGCCGTGCTCGACGTGCAAACGCGTGTCTCCGATCTTTACAGCAATCCTTACGACCAGGTTCGCGAACAACTTCGCTTGATGATCGAAAACGTTAAGGAACGGCAGGAAGGCGAACTGATCAACAACAGCGATTACGGCCTGCTGAAAAATGTTCCGGCCAGTCAGCGAATCCAGGCGCGCAAGGGCGCTCCGACGCCGGATGATCTCGACGAGCTGCTGACCAAAGTTTGGAAAGAGCCGTCTTTCTTTCTGGCGCATCCGCGCGCGATTGCCGCGTTCGGCCGCGAATGCACGCGCCGCGGCGTCCCGCCTCCGACCGTCACGCTGTTCGGGACGCCATTCGTTACCTGGCGCGGAGTTCCGTTGATCCCGACGGACAAGCTGCAAGTGGACGGCGGCGGAAAGACGAAGGACACAGGCGGAAAGACGAACATCCTGCTGCTGCGCGTGGGGGAAAAGAAACAGGGCGTGATTGGTTTGTTCCAGCCCGGATTGCCTGGCGAACAAACTCCTGGTCTCTCCGTGCGCTTCATGGGAATCAGCAGCAAAGCGCTCGCTTCGTACCTGATTTCGCTGTACTGCTCCGCGGCCGTGCTGGTGGACGACGCGATTGCGGCGCTAGAAGATGTCGAAGTCGGACACTACCATGAGTATAAGTGAGAACGAGAAAAGCGCGCGGCGCCTAGTGAACGATGGAGCTGGGCAGGACTTGACGGGTAAACTGCAAGCGCCTCCTGCCGGTCTGCCCGATCCCGAAGTGCTGGCGCGCCTGGCGAACGAGTTTTTCACCGCTCTTCCGGCCGCGCATACCGTGGTCCCGGGCACGCCTTACTCGACAGAAGCCGCGCGTGGCCCTCAAGCATCGAGCGTGGGAACAGATCTGGTGGAGTATTCCGCCAGCCCGACAGATTCGATTCCAAGCGAAGCGCAACTTCGTGCGCTACCATCCACGCTTTCGGCCGCCGACTCCTATGCGCAAGTTCTTGCCGGGCCAAACGCCATGCCGAGCGGATTTCCCGGCGGCGTGGATGCCACGCATTTCACGGGACCTGCGTCGCTTTCCTTTCTTGAAGATATCAGGCCGCTCGTTTCTTACTCCCGTGTGCCCCTGCCCATCGCGGATTATGCGACAGCGATCAAAATTCCGAGCGAGTCCGAGCTTCGCGCTCTGGCGAATGGTTTTTCCTCGACAGCAGTGCCAGGGGTGCCAGAGTCCACGATTGACCTTGCTGCGCCGCAGGTTTCGGGCGTGGGCATGCAACCGGGCGCTTCAGAACAATCCGTTGGCTATTCATTCCTGAACGAAATTCGGCAACTGGTCCCCGCCGGTACGGTCCCTGCGCCAATCGCCACAGAGGGGCTTCCGGCTCTTTCCTTGTCTTCGCAACCATTCGATGTGCAGGCTATCCGCCGCGACTTTCCGATACTGCAGGAGCGCGTCCACGGAAAACCCCTCATTTGGCTCGACAACGCGGCGACGACGCAAAAGCCGCAAAGCGTGATTGACCGGCTCAGCCATTTCTATTCCCACGAGAATTCCAACATTCACCGCGCCGCGCACGAGCTGGCCGCGCGAGCCACCGACGCGTACGAAGCCGCGCGTGAAAAAGTCCGCCGCTTCCTCGATGCCTCATCCGTGCGTGAAATCATTTTCGTTCGCGGTGCCACCGAAGGTGTCAATTTGGTGGCGCAAAGCTGGGGCCGCCAGAATATTCAAAAGGACGATGAGATTGTCATCACCTGGCTGGAGCACCACGCCAACATCGTTCCCTGGCAAATGCTGTGTGCTGAAAAGGGCGCACGGTTGCGCGTCGCACCGGTGGATGATTCCGGGCAAGTGATTCTGGACGAATACCAGAAGCTTCTGGGGCAACGAACCCGGCTGGTGGCGTTCGCGCAGGTTTCGAACGCCCTCGGCACGGTAACACCTGCGCAGGAAATGATCGAGATGGCGCATCGCTACGGCGCCAAGGTGCTGCTCGACGGAGCGCAAGCCGTATCGCACATGCAAACCGACGTGCAAAGCTTCGACTGCGACTTCTATGTTTTCTCCGGCCACAAAATGTTTGCGCCGACGGGGATCGGCGTCGTCTTCGGCAAGTTGGATATTCTGGAGAACACGCAGCCGTGGCACGGCGGCGGCAACATGATTCAGGACGTGACGTTTGAAAAGACGACCTATCAGCCAGCGCCAGGCCGTTTTGAAGCGGGCACCGGCAATATCGCCGACGCCGTTGGCCTGGGTGCCGCCATTGATTACCTCGAGCGCGTGGGCATGGTGAATATTTCGCGCTACGAACACGATTTGTTGCTTTACGCCACGGAAAAGCTGCTGCGTATTCCGGGCCTTCGCTTGATCGGCACGGCCCGCGAGAAAGCGGGGGTCATGTCTTTCGTGCTGGACGGTTTCCGATCGGAGGATGTTGGCGCAGCGCTGAACCGTCAGGGGATCGCCGTGCGCGCGGGCCATCACTGCGCGCAACCGATTCTGCGCCGCTTGGGCGTGGAGAGCACGGTGCGGCCTTCGCTTGCTCTGTACAACACCTGCGAGGAGATCGATGCGCTGGTGTCCGCGATTTGGAACCTGAAACAGGGTCACACTTCGCTGTAGCGGTTCACGCCGAAGACTTTATCCCGCGAATCCCGTTCAATTCGACAGGGTGCCACGACGCTGAAAGCAGAGCTATGTGGCTTTTTTGCAATAAGATACACAGCTACAGGCAATGCACAATGCGGTGCGCGTGCGATGATAGCAGGTTGCGGGCCTCCGGTCCGCGGACTCATATAACTTGGGACTAGTATAAATGGATTATTGAACGAGGCTAGAGGCTGTGCCAGTGTCCGACACACGTGTTTTGTGTGCAGATGTTGGCTTTCAGGGAGGCCGTGGTTATGGCGGTTTCAAGTCCGAGTATCCAGAGTGCTCGTTTTGCGGCGACCACAGGCGCCAGTTTCTACGACAAGCTGAACTCGGTGTGGCACGAGCGCGCGTTGCAAATCTTTATGGTTATCGTGCTGGCGCATTGGGCTGAGCATCTGTTTCAGGCGTATCAGATTTATGTGATGGGTTGGCCGCGGCCAAAGGCTAACGGGCTGATCGGGCTGTGGTATCCGTGGCTGATCAAATCCGAAGTGCTGCACTACGGCTACGCGCTTTTCATGCTGGTCGGGCTGTGGGTGCTGCTCAAGGGGTTCAGCGGAAGAGCGCACACATGGTGGTTGATCGCACTGGTGATTCAGTTCTGGCACCACATTGAGCATCTGCTGCTGATCACGCAGGCGACCTTGCATCACAATTTGTACGGCCGGCCTGTACCGATGAGCGTGCTGCAATTCTTCTTCCCGCGCGTCGAGCTGCATCTTTTCTACAATTCGATCGTGTTCATTCCCATGGTGATTGGGATGTACTACCACATGTTCCCGCCCGAGGAAGAGGCGAACCACGATACTTGCACGTGCGCCTGGAACAAGAGCGCGAACAAGGCTGAAGCGCAGGCTGCGTGATTTCGGGTTTCTGTCTGGCGTCGGGAGCCCGCACGGTGATTCCATCCGGGTGGCGTATTCGAAGTTTATTTGGGACGCGGATCGCGCGGGCACAAGTGAGCACAGTCGTTTCCGTGCTCGCATGCGTTCCTGCATTGCTTGCATCTGGGTGCCGCAAGCCGGTCGAGCCACAGTCGGCGATCGCGATCGAGTACGAAATCAGTCCTCAGCCAGTCCGGGTTGGTCCTGTTGCGGTTACCGTGAAATTACGCGACGCTGCGGGCGAGCCCGTGCCGGGAGCGCGCGTCCATCTTGAGGCGGACATGTCGCATCCGGGCATGGCGCCTGTGTCTGGCGAAGTTCGCGAAGCCGCGCCGGGGCAATACCAGGGCTCGCTGGAATTTGCGATGCCCGGCGATTGGGCGGTGCTGATTCATGTTACGCTGCGCGACGGTCGCAAGCTGGAGCGCCAGGTGAGCGTTGCGGGCGTTACCGCGAACTAGGCTACGTTGTCGAATCCCACGCACAATCCGTCCATCGCTGCTGAGCCACCTCCGTTCGATTTAATGCGAGTGCCGGGACTGCGGCGATTGTTCCACTGGCGTCATTTGCGCACGGCGCTGCAGATTCCGCTGCTCATTGTCAGCGTGGCAATGATCCTGGATGGATTGCTGGGACCGTCGCTCGCACCGAAAAACCTGGCCACGACCCTGAGTTGGGTGCATTTTCGCGGGGCGCTGGTGCTGGTGCTGCTGTGCGCGGGGAATTTTTTCTGTTTGGCTTGTCCGTTTATGCTGCTGCGCAACGTAGCGCGGCGATTTTTCCGTCCGCGGCTGAATTGGCCGCAGAAATTACGCAACAAGTGGCTGTCGGTGGGGCTGTTTGCGCTGATTCTATTTTGCTACGAGGAATTTAGTTTGTGGTCTTCGCCTTGGTGGACTGCGTGGCTAATCGTAGGATATTTTCTGACGGTGCTGGTCGTGGATGGTGTGTTCAAGCACGCGTCGTTTTGTAAATTTGTTTGTCCTATCGGGCAATTTAATTTCGTGGCGTCCACGATTTCTCCGCTGGAAGTGAAGGTGCGCGATTTGGATGCATGCGACTCGTGCGGGACCAAGGATTGCATCCGCGGCAGGCGCGCGCCTGGCCCCGAGCTGGTGGTGATCCAGCGCGGATGCGAACTTGCGCTGTTCCAGCCGCTGAAAGTGGGAAATATGGATTGCACTTTCTGCCTGGACTGCGTGCACGCTTGCCCGCATGACAACATTGGAATATTGAGCCGCATGCCTGCGAGCGAATTGATGGTTGATCCACGGCGCTCGGGGATTGGACGTTTTTCGCAGCGCACGGATGTGGCGGCGCTGGCGATCGTATTTAGTTTTGGCGCGTTGCTGAATGCGTTTGGGATGGTCAGTCCGGTATATGCGTTGGAGAGCTGGCTTGCCGGAATTTTGCATGTGAACAGCAAAGCACCGGTCTTGGGCGTGCTGTTCGCTTTGTTCCTCGTGCTGGAGCCGGCGCTGTTGCTGGGACTGGCTGCATGGCTCACGCAAATTCTTGGGGGCAGCCAGCGCGCGCTGGTGCCGCTCGCGGTGCGGTATACCTATGGCTTGGTGCCGCTTGGATTTGGGATGTGGCTGGCGCATTACAGTTTTCACTTTTTGACGGGGCTGTACACGGTGCTGCCGGTTGCGCAGAGCGCTGCGTCGCGCATGGGCTGGAGTTTGTTCGGCTCGCCACGCTGGACTTTGTTGGGAATTCCGATGCGCTACGTGCAACCGCTGGAGATTGGATTTTTGGTGTTGGGGCTTGCGGGATCACTGCTGGTGATTCACCAATTGGCGGAAAGCGACTGCGCCGGGCGTCCGCTGCGGGCTTTTGCGCCGTGGGCCGCGGTGTCGGTGGTGTTATGGATCGCGGCGATGTGGATGATGTTTCAGCCGATGGATATGCGCGGAACTTTTTTGGCGGGATAGCGGGACTGCAAGCTTTTTAGGCGTGCCACGGCACAGCGATGAATATCTTTCACAATCCGCGCGGAACGTTCTGGCGCAAGCTCCTGTTGCTGGTCGTACTGCTGGTCGCCAGTTCCCCGCTGCGCGCGCACAATGGGCCGCCATTTCCTATCATTTCTGATAAGCGCGTGGGGCCGGTGGTGGTTTCGTTGTGGACTCATCCGGACGTGGGTACGGGATTGTTCTACGTGATCGTGGATGCGCCGCCGGGAGGCGCGATTCCGCCGGATTTGAAAATTGAGATTGGCGTGAGGCCGGTGACGGGACGTCTGGCAGAAGTAATTTACCCGACGCAGCTGGAAAGGATGCGCGGGCAAGTACAATACAGAACCGAAGCGCAGTTTGATCAACAGGAGTTGTGGCAGGTGCGGCTGATCGTGAAGAGTTCCGCGGGCGACGGCCAGGCGTCGGCGGATGTGGAAGTGACTCCGCCGGGTCTGGGGCGCTGGGATCTGTTGATGTTTTCGCTGCCGTTTCTGGGCGTGGGATTCCTGTGGTTTCATGTGATGATGCGCAAGCGACAATACCGGAAAAGCCAGCCGCAGAAGGTGTGAGGTTGATGTTCCACGCGCTCTTACAATTTGCGTGTCCATGGTATTGCGTGCCGGATGGATTGCGGCGCTCGTCTTGCAGCTGCGTGGGCGATGTAGGCGACGGCGCTGCGCGCGCGGCTTCGCCGCGTTGCTTTCAAACGGCCGTGGCACTTTGTCTTTGCATAATGGCTGTGAGCTTGGCGGGGTGCGGGGCCGGCGGCAGGTTGCCTGACAAATCCTCGAAGGAATACGCCGAAGTTGTCTCCGCGTTTTACACGGGACTGGCCGCGCTGCAGGTAGGCGACGACGTTAGCGCCGAGCGCAAACTGGCGCAGGTGACACAGCTGGCGCCGGGCGAGCCGGCTGGATGGGCTAACTGGGGCGTGCTGGCGTTTCGTCAGCGAAATTTTGACGCGGCGTCGCAGAGATACGGGCGCGCGCGCGATCTCGCATCGAAGAACGATCAAATTTATTACTTGCTGGGGATTCTGCAGAGCACCCGTGGGAATTCCAAGGAAGCGATTGCGGATTGGCGCAAGGCCGTCGCGATCAATCCGCAAAACTATCGCGCGGCGTATCAGCTGGCGCAAGAAGTGGAGCGCGAGGGTGGTACGGGCAGCGAGGCGGAGTTTGAATCGCTGATCCAGAATATTCTAAGGGCCCAGCCGGATAATCTGGCGGCTCTGCTGGAACTGGCGCGCGCGGCTGCGAAACGCGGTGACGCGGCTACCCTGCAAACTGCGCTCGCGCAAATCAGCGCGCGAGCCTCGCAGTGGCCGCCGGAAGTGCAGCAGCCGCTTGCCGCATTGCAGGCCGCAGCGGGCGGCGGGGACATGCATGCCGCCGCGACGCGAACAGCTTTCCTGCGTAACACTCTGATGCGCGTTGCTGAATTCCGGGAAAGCCTGGCTGTACTGCAGGCGGCGCCCGGCGAAGAGGCTGAGCCTTTCACTCATTTTCTGCGATTGGAGCCGCCTGTCTTCGTTCCTGCGCCTGCGGATTTGGCGCTGACGTTTGCGCCGCAGCCGCTCGCAAACCCAGGCGTGACGGAGCGCTGGGAATGGATTGGGGCTGTGTCGCTGGGCAGCGCCGGGCCTGCTGCCGTCGTGGAAGCGAATGGCCGCGAAGTGCACGTTTCAACTGGCGCGACATTTCCGTTTCCTGGCGGTCCTGCCGGAGTTGCACCGCTGCCCGAAGGAATTTTGCCGATTGATTTCAACTACGACTTCAACAATGACCTCGTG
>DATNLN010000124.1:0-11854 GCA_035602855.1 Candidatus Acidiferrales bacterium | reverse complement strand
AGATTTTGGACCACCTCGGCTGTTAACCGAAGGGTTGTAAGTTCCGTATTGAGCGCCGGCGTTGAGATGCGTTGACAGAGCATCGATGAGTCAGGCTCTTTGCGACCGGCAACCGCCAAAATTCGGAAGCGCCAATTAGGGATCCAACTTTGGGTCCAACTTGCCCGTTCTTTGGCGGCCAATTTCGGGGTTAAACGGTGCCGAATCAACGGTTGGTTTGAAATTTAACAGCCGAATGCTCTACCGTTGAGCTACCGGGGAACGGCAAGTAGACCTTTAATTTACATTAGTTTGCAAACCGACGCCACTTTAAGCGAGCCTTATATCCCCAGCCTAAAGTCCGGGGCTTTACGGCTCGAATGCGGTAAGAGACAATATTCAGTCGTCAACGCGGAATGTTCTTCAGCGCACGCGCGCGTGTCGCCGCCAATGGAGCGCGTTTCCGTTGCACGATTGGTCTCACGCTGGGATGAATATGCGTGGATTGCGTCCGCGGAGCGTGTACGATTTCTTTCTTCAGCGCGCGGGACCAGATGGCTTCGCTCCGATTCTGCCTGCAGCGATTCACGGCGGGACAATGGCGTCGCTATACGAGCGTAAAGACCCCGGCGAATACTAAGAGGTGCACGAGTTGATGGCTGAAAGTTCAGACCCGGCTCAACAGTTCCCGAACCTGCCGGCGCGTATTCGCGGGCTGGCGCGCCTTTCTTACAATGTATGGTGGAGTTGGCACCGCGAAGCGCGCGAACTGTTCCCCGCGCTGGATCAACAGGCCTGGCGCGAAAGCGATCACAATCCGTTGCGCATGCTGGCATTGGTGCCGCAGCACACTCTGGACAATGCCGCGCGCGACGCGGAGTTTCTGGAGCGATTCGACGCAGTGATGGCGGAGTTCGACGCCAACATCGCATCGCAAACCGGCTGGTTCACGGCCGAATACGGGACACCGCAAGCACCTTTGGCTTATTTTTCCGCCGAGTATGCGTTCCATCACTCTCTGCCACTCTATGCCGGCGGGCTGGGCGTGCTGGCCGGTGACTACGTCAAAGAATGCAGCGATCTTGCCATCCCTATGGTCGCGGTGGGCCTGATTTATTCCCGTGGCTATCTATCGCAAAAAATCCGCGATGACGGCTGGCAAGAAGACGACGAAAAGACTCTGGATCGCACCTACGACCCCGTCAAACTCGTGCTCAACGGAAACAATGAACCTCTGCGAGTTCAGGTTCCATTCTTCGAGCCACCGGTTCATGTGCTCGTGTGGCGCGCGGATATCGGCCGCGTCCCGGTCTATCTGCTAGATACCGAAGTAGAAACCAATCAGCCCTGGGATCGCGCCATCGCTCATCGCCTCTACACCAACGATCCGGAACAGCGCTTGCGCCAGGAAATCGTGCTGGGCATCGGCGGAATGTGCGTCCTGAAAGCGCTGGGAATTCAACCGGCAGCTGTACACATCAACGAAGGGCATCCGGCATTCGCGTTTTTGGAACGCGTGCGCGGCTTGGTGGAAACCGGCACAACTTTCGAAGCGGCGATCGCGAAAATCCGGGAAACTTCCGTCTTTACCACGCATACCCCGCTTTCGGCCGGCACGGACGTCTTCCCGTTTCCATTGTTCGAAAAATATTTCAGCAGCCACTACGATAAATTTGGCACCGACCGTAATGGCTTGTTGCAGCTGGGAACCAACCCTGCGAATCCCGATGCGGGATTCAACATGACCGTCTTCGCGCTGCGCATGTCCAACTTTTGCAATGCAGTCAGCAAGAAACACGGTGAAGTAGCCCGGGAAATGTGGAAAAGCGTCTGGCCGGAGAAAAAGCTCGATGACGTGCCGATTACCGCCATCACGAACGGCGTTCACCTGCTGACATGGATGGACCCCGAGTGGTTGCAGCCGCTGTTTGCCCGATACGTCAGTCCCGGCTGGATTCGCGACCAGGACCAATTGAAAATGTGGCGAGCCGTTGACAATATTCCGGACGAAGAGCTGTGGTCGTCGCACAACCGGCTGAAAGTTTTATTGATTGACGAAATTAACGAGCGCGCCCGCGAAGAATGGCAAAAAAAGCGCGTGCGCGCCGAAAGCGTAATCGCGTTTGGCGCCTTGCTCGATCCTGAAATTCTAACGATCGGTTTCGCGCGCCGGTTTACCAGCTATAAACGGCCTGACCTGATCCTGCATGATTTGGATCGGCTGAAACTGCTTCTTACCAATCCGCTGCAGCCCGTGCAGATTATTTTCGCGGGAAAAGCGCATCCCTCCGACATCGCCGGAGCGCAGCTAATCCAAAGAGTTTTCCAACTGGCACGCGATCCGAACTTCGCCGCGCGCATCGCCTTCGTCGAAAACTACGATCAACATCTGGCGGCGCGCATGGTTCGCGGCGTGGATATGTGGCTGAATAATCCGCTGCCGCCCCTGGAAGCCAGCGGCACCAGCGGCATGAAGGCCGGCGCAAACGGCGTCCCCAGTATTTCCATTCTCGACGGCTGGTGGCTGGAAGGCTACAACGGCGCAAACGGCTGGGCCTTCGGTGGCGACGCGACCGAGGGCGATCGTACCGGCGCGGACGCCGAAGCGCTTTATCGGCTGCTCGAAGAGAAAGTCATTCCGCTCTACTACCGGCGCCCGGACGACGAGATTCCCCACGAATATGTGAGTGTCATGAAAGCAGCGATCAAGAGCGTGGCGCCGCAATTCAGTTCCCGGCGTATGTTGAAGGAATACGTGCGCCAGTTTTACGTGAAGGCGCTGGGAGTGAAGAAATCGTAGCGCGAACGAAAGGCGGCCTGCGCATGAATCAAGAAATGCCGCGGTAATGCCAGCACGCGGGCGAGGGGCTGCTCCGCCGCAGCGCGCCCGCAACCATCTCGGCTTTACTCGAGCGATCGCCCGGCGATTACGCCTAGCCATACCGCGGCAAATCCCAGCGTCACGCTCAGAATCACGTTCAACGACGCGACCAGCACTCTGCCGTCCTGCACGCTCCGCAGAGTTTCATACTCGAATGCGGAAAAAGTAGTGTAGCCACCGATAAAACCGACCGGTATCAGATAACGCCAACGCGGATCCCAGTCTGCCTTGCTCGCCAGCAGCGTCACGAGCAATCCAATCAAGAAAGATCCCGTAATATTCACGGCAAACGTGCCGTACGGAAAGCGCCCGCCGATTCGCTCTCCCAGGTAGCTGCTCACCCAGAAGCGCAACACCGACCCGATGCCGCCCCCAATGCCGACCATCACATATTTCATCATGATGTAGCGTGATTCTCCCTTGTATGCGTGCAAAATTCCGCCACCGAATCGTGCCAATGCCGGATTTCGCTTACGCTATTTTTCCAGGAATCTTGCCGGCGACATGACTCCGCGACAAGATTCTTGTCAGGAGTCATCATCTGCCCCGGCAAAAGAAGGACAGCGGTTAAGGGCGAACTCCATCGCCATTTATTTGATGATACCTGCGAGCCTAACGATGTCAACGGGACTGTTGCCGAGCGGTTGTTACAGTAACGAGGGTTATTGCAGCTTCTGCGTAGCGGCGTCGTGGCAGATCAGATTTTCGAAAATCACCAGCACGTGTTGCCGGTATTGCACGATCCGTTCCAGCAGTGGCCGCAGCTGCGGCTCGCGCACGGTTTCCTTGTCCCATTTCGCCAGGACCATCGCGGGAACCTGGATGTCCTTGCGCAGTTCCTCGGCCGAATGGCCGCGCAGAAACAGGCCGTAGAAAAAGGCCGCCTCGCGCTGCGGGTACTCAAATTCCTGCAGCGGGTCTTCGATCGGGTTTGCTAGAGTCGCCATAATGGAAAATCGCAGTTTACAGATTTCAACGCTGCCGTCAAGAGTCCACGGCGCGAAATAGCAAATAAATATCTCAGCGCGTTCCAGCATTGGACGACGCATGTGGAACGAAAGTTGCTACCAGGTTAGCGTCTTGATTCAAACCGCTCCGTAGAGTCTGCCGGGCAAATCGCCAAGGCGCTAGGCGGGAAAGCCCAAAAACTGCCCTCCTGCAAGCGCAACAGAATCAATGCGTCATCGGCAAAAGCCTACCGTTGCTTGCGGCCTGTCCGCTCTCGTCGCAACTTACCGCCTTTTTTAGGGTTTAACCGCTATGGCTGGTAGCTTGGCGTGCCGTTTGGGACACACCCCAGGCTGCCGCGCCCTGTCTGTCTTAACAACGCACACCCGAGAGAAGGCTTGGGCCCCCGGGCCTTCTCCGTTCTTTTGCATGCGCCAGGCATCGTGGTTTATTCGCGTCGCCGGGCGACTGGCTCGAAATTTCCCTCCGGCTGCAACGTATCATTATTAGGAGTCAAACAATGAGCGGCCAAACCATCCGTAAGACAACCACTAAAATGACGAGCAAAATATTCGCAGTTGTTCTGCTGACAGCCGCAGCATGCTTATTAGTTCTTTCTCTGCCTGCGCAGCAATCTCAGAATCCCGCGGCCTCCCCAGCGCAAGCTCACGACTCCATGCCAGGAATGGACATGAGCCGGCACGATTCGGACAAGAACCCCGAAGCCGCCGCGGCCGCGCATGATGCCATGTCCGATCATGATATGGACAGCAGCATGAGCGCGCACATGTACATGACCACGCTGCGTCCCGCGAATCGGGCCGATGAAAAACATGCCGCGGAAATACTCGCGCAATTGCGGCCCGCCATCGAGAAATACAAGGACTATCGCGTCGCACTCGCCGATGGCTTCAAGATTTTCGGGCCCAACGTTCCGCAACCGCAATATCACTTTACGAATTATGCTTACGGCTTTGAAGCCGCCTTTGAGTTCAACCCAGCGCATCCTACGTCTCTGCTCTACAAGAAAACAGGTGACGGCTATGAGCTGGTAGGCGCCATGTACACCGCTCGCAAATTGGCCAGCGAAGACGATTTGAACGCGCGCGTACCCCTCAGCGTCGCTCGCTGGCACAAACACACCAATCTCTGCCTTCCACCCAAGGGAACTCCCTTGCTGCAAGCGAATTTCAAGGAATTCGGACTTCACGGCTCGATCTCAACTCAGGAAGCGTGCGAGCAGGCCGGCGGGCGCTGGTACCCGCAAATCTTCGGCTGGATGGTTCATGTGTATCCCTATGAGTCTGACCCGTCCAAAATCTGGGCGCACTAATCTCTGCGATGCGCCGCTGGTGCGCGGGCCAGCGTACCTACGGGAAAATCTTGCCTTGTGAATGTTTGGAGGTTTGTGTAGCCTATTAGCTGTGAAAGCTAACACCCGATCTGCAAACGCTGTGTGCGTCTGTACTTGTTGTTGTACAGAGATGAGCGCATGTGTCTGCCGAGCGGGTGGGTAACCCAAAAATCTAAATAAGCGCAACTCAAGATTGAACTCACCCACCACCGGAAGACCCGGTCGGTGGGTTTTTTGTTTTTACGGCAGGTAAAATGAACTTTGCATCGGAAGAAGCTGTACAACATCCCGGACGGCCCCCAGCCCCACGGCCGCAAAACACCCCTGTCGCGCCCGCCGCTCTCAGCCACCTGAAAGCTCTCGAAGCGGAGAGCATTTACATTCTCAGGGAAGCGGCGGCCGAGTTTGCGCGCCCCGTGATGCTCTATTCCATCGGCAAAGATTCCTCGGTCATGTTGCGCCTCGCGCAGAAGGCGTTTTTCCCCGGGAAAATTCCATTCCCGCTGCTGCACATTGATACCAGTTACAAATTTCCGGAAATGATCCAGTTTCGCGATTGGTACGCGCGGCACATCGGCGCGGAATTGATCGTCCATAAGAACCGCGAAGCGCTCGCGGCCGGCGCCAACCCCTTTTCCCTGGGCACGCAGAAATGCTGCGGCCTGCTGAAAACGAAATCTCTCCTCGATGCCCTGACCGAAGGCGGATTCGATGCTGCGTTTGGTGGCGCGCGCCGCGACGAAGAAAAATCCCGCGCCAAGGAACGTATCTATTCCTTCCGCGACGCGCAAGGGCAGTGGGATCCGAAAAACCAGCGTCCCGAGCTGTGGAATATTTTCAATTCGCGCATAGACAAAGGCGAGAGCATTCGCGTGTTTCCTCTCTCGAACTGGACGGAGCTGGACGTCTGGCTCTACATTCACGCCGAGAAAATCCCCATCGTTCCGCTGTATTTCGCGCGCGATCACGAAGTTATCGTTCGTGGCGGATCGATCGTCGTGCGATATCCCGGAGACCCATTGCTGCCCGGCGAACAAACCCAGAACGTGAAATGCCGCATGCGCTCGCTGGGCTGCGTTCCGTGCACCGGCGCCATTCGTTCCGAAGCCGACACCGTTCCCAAAATCATCGAGGAAATGGTTTCTTTCCGGCGTTCGGAACGCGAGAACCGCGTGATTGACCACGATGAAGAAGGCTCGATGGAACTCAAGAAGCGGGAGGGCTATTTCTAGTCATGCCCGCCGCCCATCAGGAATTGCAGCAGGACTTCGCGGCCTTTCTGGACCGCGATTTGCAGAAGGATTTGCTGCGTTTTACCACTGCGGGCAGTGTGGACGACGGCAAATCCACGCTCATCGGGCGCTTGCTCCACGATTCCAAGTCCGTTTACGAAGATCAGCTCGCCGCCGTGAAAAAAAGCCGCATCAATCGCGCCTCCGGACCGATTGATTTTTCGCTGCTCACCGACGGGCTGCGCGCCGAACGCGAGCAGGGCATCACCATTGACGTAGCCTACCGCTACTTCGCGACCGCGCACCGCAAATTCATCGTTGCGGATACACCGGGCCACGAACAATACACTCGCAATATGGCCACCGGCGCGTCCACTGCCGATCTCGCCATCGTGCTGATTGACGCAACCAAGGGTTTGCTTCCGCAAACTCGTCGCCACGCTTACATTGCATCGCTGCTTGGAATTCCGAATGTGCTGGCCGCCGTGAACAAAATGGATCTGGTGGATTACCGCGAGGACGTATTTCTTCAGCTGCAGAGCGAATTTTTCGCGCTCGCTGCGCAGTTGGGTATTTCGAATGTTCTCAGCGTTCCCATCAGTGCGCTCGAAGGCGACAACGTCGTCAGCTCCGGACCGCGAACCCCGTGGTATCAGGGCCCGACGCTGCTAGAACATCTGGAAACCGTTCCACTGCGGCCTGCCGCATCGATCGACGCCGTGCGATTTCCGATTCAGTACGTAATCCGCCCGGACTCCGCGTTTCGCGGATTTGCGGGACAGGTTGCCAGCGGCGTGATTCGTCCAGGCGATGCGGTGGTCGCGCTTCCTTCCGGCCAAAGGACGCGCGTCCATTCCATCGTCACCTACGACGGTGAAATCGCAGAAGCCTCTAGTCCCATGTCCGTCACGCTGCGCCTGGCCGATGAAATTGACCTCAGCCGCGGAGACTTGCTCGTTTCGCCACACAGCCCCCCGCACGTGGCACGGAATTTTCAGGCGATGGTTGTCTGGCTTCATCCGCAGCCGCTCGAGCTAGGCAAGAATTATCTGCTCAAGCATACCGCGCGAACCACACGCGCGCAGGCCGTCGCGATTCAGCACCGCGTGAACGTGCACACGTTCGCGCACGAGCCCGCCGAGCGGCTGGAGATGAACGACATCGCGTCTGTCGAGTTCGAATCCAAGAGCCCGTTGTTTTTCGATTCCTATGAACGCAACCGTACGACCGGCAGCTTCATCCTCATTGATCCGCTCTCGAACGCCACCGTCGGCGCTGCCATGCTCGGTGAAAATCGGCCGGAAGCGCGCTCACGCTCATCGAACCGCGAATCGAACTCGCACGCCCTCGCGCAAACGCCGGTAACAACGGCGGAACGCTTCGCGCGCCACGGACATCGCCCCGCGATTGTGCTAGCCGAGGGCCGCCAGGCCCTGGCGACTCTGCTCGAACGCGCTCTTTTCCAGCGCGGCTTCGAAATTCTGCTGGCGTCCACTGCGGAACATTTCTCTCCAGAACAATTCGTCGCGCTGGCAAAAGGAACGCACGCTGCCGGACTCATACTGATCTATTCCGCCGCAGCGCTCGATCCTGCAGCCAAGCACGCGCTAAGCATGCTCGCGGCAGAGGGCTTCTTCGATCTCACCGCGGAGCATCTGCCTGCTGACGAGTTCGCAGCGCTGGAAGAACTCTTGCCACGGTTCGATTCACTGCGCATTCCTAACGCGTCCGGCCATCCGGACAAGGCAAACTAAATGGAACTGGAACAAATTTCCCAAACCTTGGAATCGTTGCCTCTGGCGCAGGCGCTTGAAACTCTGCTTTCCGCCGCGGATCGCCAGAAGGCTTGCCTCACCTGCAGCTTTCAGGCCGAGGACATGATCGTCCTCCACCTCCTGCGCCAGCACATTCCCGAAATCCCCGTCCTGTTTCTCGATACCGGCTATCACTTCGCGCAAACCTACGAGTATCGCGATCGCATCGCCAGCGAATGGCAGCTCCATCTGGTCAACGTGCTCCCGCAACAAACCGTTGCGCAGCAGGAATCGCAATTCGGCGTTCTCTACCAGTCGAATCCCACGCAATGCTGCCAGCTCCGCAAAGTCGAGCCGCTGATGCGATCCTTGGAGCCCTACGAAATCTGGTTCACCGGATTGCGCCGCGAACAATCTCCGTCGCGAAAAAATCTTAAAGTACTGGAGCAACATCGCCTGCCTAGCGGCAAGACTCTGTTGAAAGTCAACCTGCTCGCCGATTGGACCTGGAAACAAGTCTGGAACTACGTGGGCGCGCATCAGCTCAGCTATCTCCCGTTATACGACGATGGCTACCTGAGCATCGGCTGCCAGCCCTGCACCGCGATCCCCGACGATCCCAATAATCCGCGCTCCGGCCGTTGGGGCGGGAAAAAACTCGAATGCGGCATTCATACGTTTTCGGAAAAGGCGGAGCGATGAACATTCTGATCGGATTCCTGATTGCCGCCGCAGTGGGATTGACCGGAATCGGCGGAGGCAGCTTCACCGTCCCGGCACTGGTGCTGCTCGTCGGACTGCCCGCCAACGCAGCCGTGGGCACCGCCTTCGTCTTCGCCGGCATTCTGCGTCTGATCGCTGCGCCGTTTTATCTCTTCGGCAAGAACATACATTTCCGCTATCTCTGGCTGATGGTGCAAGGCGCGGTGCCCGGGCTGCTCATCGGCACCTTCGTGCTGCATCTGCTGAGCCACGATTCGGGCAGCCCCATCGTCGTGATCCTGCTCGGCCTGATCCTTGCGGCATCGTCGAGCATCACGTTCGCTCCACGCGTGCAGAATCCCGGATTCGCGCGCAGGAATTCCCGCTGGCTTCCCTGGCTGGCTCTTCCGATCGGCGTGGAAGCAGGATTTTCGTCCGCGGGTGCGGGTGCGCTCGGCACGGTGCTGCTGTTGAATTATTCTGAAATGACTCCGCCGCAGGTTGTCGGCACGGATATTCTTTTCGGCCTGGTGCTGGCCGTCATCGGCAGCGCGTTCCACTGGAAATTCGGCGCCATCAACGGCCCAATACTCACGCAATTTCTGGCTGGTGGAATTCCAGGTGTCCTGATGGGCTGCGCGCTGGCTCGCAAAGTCCCCGCGCGAAAACTCAAGCTGGCCGTGGCCACGATTGCAATCTTCGCGGGTTTGCAGCTGATCTGGAGCGGCGCACACACGCTGCTGCTGAACCGTTCAGTAAACGTCACGAAAATCGCCGCAGCGGCGCCCCTAGCGGCGCGCAACGCCGACTAAAAACTCCAAACGCCGCCCACAAATTCCTTCCGGCTACGTTCCGTTCTTGCGGATTCGCTCCGTCTTGTTCAACTCCACAATCCGCCCGTCATGCACGGTGAGGACCACCGAGCCATAGCGAATCGTCCGCAGCGCCAGCGCTACTTCGCGCAACAACTCCGCCTCGCCAGCAGTCAAATCCTTCGGCCAGTCCGTATCGCTTGTGACGCTCATCGCGTTGTCTCCCGGAATCTCCGATGTGTCGCCCACCGCGCGACCAACGACGCGAAATGCAACGCGTCGTGGCAAAAAAAAACCCACCTGCCAGTACAACTCTGGCGGTGGGACTCAGCTCCGCTGAATGGAAGGCCAGCTGTTTAGCTCTGCAGCCTCCCTGCGCCAGAAGACACACGTCCCCGTGCCATACAACAGCGGGAACAACAATAGTTTTCTGGAAATATCCCTTTCATGCAAGAAAACATACCGGAAATTCAATTCGATTGCAACACGCGAAAATAGCCCCCGCGACCTGTTTCCAATACCATGGGGGAGAAAGAAGCCGGCAAAGCCGCGAGATTTTTTGCAGTTACGCTCAAGAAGGAAGAGGTATAGTCGCCGAATATGCCCGCCACGTTCGCCGCAGTCCGCAAAATCGCGCTCTCGCTCGACAACGTCGAAGAGGGCCCGTCCTACGGCACGCCCGGTTTCCGCGCAGGCGGCGTCCTGTTCCTGAGATTCCATCAGGACGGCGAATCGCTAGTGGTGCGCACGGATTTTGATCAGCGCGAGGAGTTACTGGCCGCCGATCCCGCCTCCTACTACATCACCGATCACTACCTGAACTACGAATGGATCCTGGTACGCCTATCGCGCGTTCAAAAGGATGCGCTGCGCGATCTCATTCGCATGGCACACAAACTTGCCGCAGCGGAAAAACGCAAAGCGCCCCGCGGCAAACGCGCTGCCCGCTGAACCCGCGCAGACTACTGTTTCTCGCCCGCTTCGCGCAATCGCCCGGCCGCTTCTTCCGGTGTGATGTCCCGCTGCGGAGTCCCTAGCAGCTCGTAACCCACCATGAATTTCCGCACCACCGCCGAACGCAACAGCGGCGGATAAAAATGTGCGTGAAAATGCCACTCGGCGTGCGCCTCGCCGTCGCTAGGCCGCTGATGAAATCCCATCGAATAGGGAAAAGAAGTTTCGAACAGATTGTCGTAGCGCGCCGTCACACGATGCAGGATGTCCGCCAGCGCATCGCGCCCCGATTCAGAAAATTGCTCCAGCGAACCCGCGTGCCGCTTGCTGATCACCATCGTCTCAAACGGCCACACCGCCCAGAACGGCACCACGGCCGTGAATTCATCGTTCTCGCAAACCACGCGTTCCTTCTTTTCTTTTTCAATCTTCAAATACTCGCACAGCAGACATCCGGCATGCTGCCGCTGGTACGCCGCGAACGACGCTTGCTCCTTCGCCGGTTCATTCGGCAGCGTGGCGTTCGCCCAGATTTGCCCGTGTGGGTGCGGATTGCTCGCGCCCATCATCGCGCCGCGATTTTCAAAAATCAGCACCGAGTTGATTCCGCTTTCGCTCCCCAACAACTGATACTGCTCGGTCCATACATCCACCACCGCGCGCAGTTCGGCGTCGGACATTTTCGCCAGCGTCAAATCGTGCCGCGGCGAAAAACAGACCACACGGCATTTCCCGTGCTCGGCACGCGCCACCAGCAATCCGGAGATACGTTCCTCGTGCGTTTCGCCGCCGGGCCCCAGCGCCGCATAATCATTTTCAAAAACGAATGTCCCCGTGTAATTCGGGTTGTGTTTTCCGCTCGCTCGCTTGTTTCCAGGACACATGTAGCACTGCGGATCGTATGCCGGCACGTTCTCGGCCGCCGCTTCCGTTTGCCCCTTCCACGGCCGCGCTGTTCGTCCGGGCGAAACCAGCACCCAGTCTCCCGTCAGCGGATTCAATCGCCGGTGTGATTGCTTCTCGAATTCAAACGAGGGCACGTCACGCTCCTTCCAAAATCGATTGCTTAGCCAGTCTTGGCCGCCGCCGCGCCAACTTATTGCAGCGCCTCGCGCACGCCATCGGAGGCGCGCACTATATAGATGTCCGGCTTGCGCCCCGTCGCTTGCTCGTATCCTTGCGCCACGGCACGCTGAAACTCTTCCACCGCGCCGCCGCGCACCAAACTGATCGTGCAG
>DATNLN010000104.1:0-3793 GCA_035602855.1 Candidatus Acidiferrales bacterium | reverse complement strand
CATCTCCCTGCGGAAGCACGATACCTGTGACTTCGCCGTCTTTGCCGTTCAGCCAAACCCCACCAATGGATGTTGAGCCATCAGCACTGCCGATTTGCCCAACAATTTGCCCGCGGTTGTTAATGCTCTGAGCGATAGCGCCATTTCCGAGGTCTTGAAGCGTGGAGACGACGCCGTGCTCCCACGATGCGCCGTGAGTCGCTACGAGGCAGTTTCCCGAGTAGCCTACGGCTTGGCCCAGGTCGTTGATCCAAAACGCGGTTCCGTCGAAGTCGCCAGTCACCAAAGGAAGAGGCTTGACGGTGCCGTTTTCCCATTTCGCCGGCAGCGCGATCCGATTATTCGTTATGCCAGCCGTGCAGGTGGGGTCGAGGGCGCCGTTTTCCGCGAATCCCACGATTTGTCCACGGTTATTGATCGAGCTCGCCTGCCCGTTATTTCCGCCGAGCGTCGGGAGAGCTCTCATCTTGGAGAATTCCCAGAGAAACGGGCGACACGTAAGGTGCGTGCCGAAGCCGCAAATATCCTCGCCGTTTGGGTCTGGGGTAGCCGTTTCGGAATCACCCACTATCAGCCCGAAATCATTGATCTCGCCCCAGTTGCTCGAAGTATTCGTTCCTCCCAGCGTGCCGAGGTCGAGCTTGAACCCGTCGATATCCAGGAATAAGCGTCCGCTTAGAAGCATCCCTCCCAAGTTATCCTGCTGCCCCGGTGGCAGGTTCTGAGCCATGACCTCCGTCCAGCCTTCATTGTTGAGGGACATGGCACACCCCAGAATGTCATTCCCCTCTGTGCCCAAATCGGTAACTTTGTAGCTCGTTTGAGCGACCGCATCGCTGCAGCAAGCCAGAAAAATTATCGTAACCACCGGTATCGAGAAATTCCGCAACCACCTCAGTACGCTCATATCTTCTCCTTTTTGGGCCGGGCCAAGTCTCCGTGCCGAGATGACTGGCGATTTACGTCAGTACCACTCAGCGCTCTCGCACTTCGTGTGCAATTGAGAGCAGAATTGGCTCACACCTGCACAAATTCATACGGACTGAAAATTGAGGTGCAGGCTGTGCTCCAGATCCACAACGATTACGTGAGACAACAGGCGCAACACTTCAGCGCTCGAAAACGAGTGGCGGACTAACAAGATCAGGGGACGATGCCAAAACGGCTCAAACGACTGTTTCTCCAACTTTCCATACAAACTGGCGAGAGCTTATGGAATTCGAGAACGTTAGCAGTCAAAAGTCAGGCCGCTCAATTGTGCTTGACTTTCAGTTGATGAACATACATACCGGTCTGTATGTTAGGCCTGACGGGAAGAAGCCAATCGAATAATCGGGTGGAGCAACACTACGAGCCGTGATCACCAAGGGGCCGCTTATGCAATTCAGTCACTGCGACGGAACGCACGCTGGATTTTCGTTTTGTCGAGGGCATGTTAGATCTTTCTTGACGCTGCGATAGTTACCATACATGCTGGTTGGTATGTTGGCGGCACACAAGAAATCGAAACGTAGAGCGACCAGGCTGCGTGATCCTGAGCGCACGCGGGAGCGCTTGCTGCAGGCGGCATCTCGCGAGATCTACAGATCGGGTTTCCAAAGTGCAAGCCTGGACGCAATTCTGGCCTCTGCCCGAGTCACCAAGGGAGCGCTGTACCACCACTTCAAAAACAAGGAAGCCTTGGGCTATGCCGTCGTTGAAGAGGTCATCTTTCCCAACGTCCGCGACCAGTGGGTGCTGCCTTTACAGAGCGTCAAAGATCCAATCGACACTTTGATCGGCATTGTTCAGGGTATATCCGTTCGGCTGGAAGATGTATGCGGCGGCTGTGAACTGAACAATCTGGCGCAGGAAATGTCTCCTCTTGACGCGAGATTCCGGAAGCGGCTGGAGATAGTGTTCGATGCGTGGCGCGAGGCCGTTGCCTCCGTTTTGCAAGACGGCCAGATGCACGGAAGCGTTCGCCGCGACGTGGAAACCACGGACGCCGCCGGCTTACTGATTGCGATGGTCGAAGGCTACGGTTCGCTGGCAAAGAATGCTCAGGACCCGAAAGTAATAAAGGCGGGGATCAAAAATATCGCGGACTGGCTGAGGTCTCTGCGTCGGCCGGGCAACCGCAGGCGGATCTAAGTGCATCGGTTCTAACGGGTAAGCGTTCTTACATACCAACCGGTTCGTAGGCGTGACCAGTCAGCATCCTAATCGGGCAATCGCTTTAAACTACATCCCTGAAGAAGGAGAACGACCAATGATAAGGATCGCAGTGTCGCGAAGGAATCTGCTCGCTACCGGAGCCTGCGCGCTGATTGGTGCCGTGGGGCTGCCGGGATCGGCAAGCGCCACCGTATCGGGAGGGCAGAACTTAACGACCGAGGAGGTAGTCCGGAAGTGGTACGCAGGCTGGGGGCAGAAAGACTGGGGCCCACTGGATAGCCTGCTCGCCGATGACTTTACCTTTTCAAGCGCGGCTGGCGACGATCACATCAGCAAAAGCGCTTTCAAAAAGCAGTGCTGGGAAACACAGATCAATTTCATTGGGCGTTTTGACCTGGAGCGAGTCGCCACAGGCCCGGATGATGCTTTTGTGAAATATCTTTGCCACACCACTAACGGTAAATCACTCCGGAACGTGGAGTATCTCCGAGTTAAGAATGGAAAGCTGCAATCCATCGAGTGTTATTTCGGCGCGCAATCCAGCTTTCCGTCAGCAGTGAGCGCTGGGCAGAAGTAAGTTCACTTCGAGTAGCAGGAAGTCGAAACGAGAGAACAAGAGGTTCCATCATGAGCGCCCGCGAAATTCAGGATCAGAAAACCATTGCACGTGAGATGTTTGTTCAACAAGCTGCTCGCGCTAATGCGGACGTTTTGGCTAGCCCACTGCGGGGAGCTACTATTTGCCCCACCAAGAGTGGGTGGGATTACACTCTTGAATCGACAGTGGACGAGTTCCACGAAGCTGCAGATACCTCATTGCCTCCGGTAAACCGGATTGATGATGCAAACCTCATGCGAGTCTTGCGGCAGTTGGAGGTTATTTCAACACGACTGGCGCCACGAATCGCGTTCAAGGCAAAGGGTAGCATCGTACTCTTGGATTTAGCCGACATCTTGGCAGTGCAAGCCGAAGGTAATTACGTTTCGTTGCGACCCCGAACTAATCCCTACTTGGTGCACGAGTCCCTCTCGTCCATGGCGGAGAAGCTCAAACCCTACGGTTTTATTCGCATCCACCGTTCGGTAGTTGTGAATGTCTCGGCCGTGGAAAAGATCCAACCTTTACCGACGGGGGAGTACAGGCTGCGTGTGAAAGGTGGGAAGGAATACTTGGTAACGCGTACATACAAACATAACCTCAGAGATGTGGCTCAACTGTGGGTCGGCTCAGAGCGGCTTTGCGGCTAAGTGCTCACTCCAAGGTGCGTTCGGCACGTTGAAACCCGCATAAACATAGGCGAACGGTTGCTGTACCAAAACTGTACCAAAACCCTATGTAATTGGTGCTTCGGGGCTTACTTCGAGCGAGAAGCACATTCCCCGAAATTGTTGAAAACATTGAAAACCGCGCGCAAAGGAAGGAGTCTTTGGAGTGCCCGAACGCGCTTGCAAAGCAGGAGCTCTCTCGCCAAGTAAGCGCGGAACGCCTGCCGTTTGCTATTTGAGTCTAAAGAGTACGAGCGAGCGCGGTGAAGCTGAGGCGAACTGCTCGTTATGGTTCGGAGCAACGTTGGAGCAATCTAAGTATGCCCGAAGGTGATAAGCGCAACCAAAGCGACGACTTAGATTGAAATTA
>DATNLN010000094.1:0-31955 GCA_035602855.1 Candidatus Acidiferrales bacterium | reverse complement strand
CAGAGCAGCGCGTATTGCCATCCGGACAGCTTTCACGGGAGCTCGGCGAAGCTGTATCACAACAATGGCGATGGGACTTTCACGGACGTGACGCAAAAAGCGGGGCTGCTGAATACGGATGGCAAGAGCCTGGCGGTGGTGCTGGCGGATTTGAACGGCGACGGCTGGACGGATATTTTTATTGCCAACGACACGCAGCGGAATTTCTTGTACTTGAACAACGGGGATGGCACGTTTCGCGACGCGACTTATAAATCGGGAGTGGGATTCAGCGAAGACGGGCGTCCGGAAGCGGGCATGAGCGCTGATGCCGCGGACGTGATGAACAATGGGCTGATGTATCTTTTTGTGAGCCACCTGGATTTCGAGTTGAACCGCATGTACCGGAATAATGGGGATGGGACGTTCACCGATTACACGATCGCTTCGGGTATCGGACAGACCAACATTTTACGCAGTGCTTTTGGCGCGCGATTTTTCGATTTTGACAATGATGGCTGGCGGGACTTGCTGGTGATCAACGGACATATTCTGGACAACATTCCGCTGTATCACCCGGAAGTGGCGTATGAAGAAGAGAAGATGCTTTATCGCAATCGCGGCGATGGGAATTTCGTGGACGCGACGCGCACCGAAGGAGCGGATTTTCGCAAGCCGCGTGTGGGGCGGGGTCTGGCGGTGGGAGACTACGATAACGACGGCTGGCAGGATTTTCTGGTGAGCAACAACGGCGAGGATGCGCAGCTTTTCCGGAATGAGGGTGGGAGTTCTCCTGCGGCTCAGGGCAACCACTGGGTTGCGGTGCGGCTGATCGGTACGAAATCGAACCGCGACGGCATCGGGGCATCCTTGAAATTGACCGCGGGTGATTTGAAGCTCTACGACCAGGCGAAAGGTGGGATGAGTTATTGCTCGGCGCAGGATCCGCGAATTTATTTTGGGCTGGGGAAACAGGAAATGGTGGATTCGATCTTGATTCGCTGGCCGAGCGGATACGTGCAGGAGTTGAAGGATATTCCGGCGGATGTGATTGTGACGGCGACCGAGGGCGTGGACGCGAAAGCTGTGAAGTACAGAACCCCGCCAGAGCGATAGTCTTTTCCAAGCGTGGCAAGCAAGCGTTCAGATTCCTGGGATGGGGTGTGTTCCTGTTAGGTTTGCAGGAAGCCGCGGGCGACGATGTCGTTGCCGCGGCGTTCGAGGATTAGTTGCGGGAGGGGTTTGGGCGGGGGGCCGTCTAGGACGGCGCCGTTGCTGGCTGAGAATATGCCGCCGTGGCAGGGGCAGGCGAAGATGTTTTGCTCGGGGCGGTAGAAAACTGGGCAGCTGTGGTGCGTGCAGAGACGGCTGAAGGCGATGTAGGTTTCTTCGGCCGGACGAAGCAGGAAGCAGGGGCGGTCGTCGGCGGGATAGGTGAAAATTTTGCTGCCGCCGATGGGGATTTCGTTGGCTTGGGCGACTACTTTTGCGGGGTAGCCGGCTGTGTGTTTTCGCCAGTAGGCTGCTAGCGCGCCTACCACGGCTAGCGCGCTGGCTGCGCCGAACCATTTGTTGAAGCCGCGGCGGGTGATGGGGCGAGCTTCTTCTCGTTTTAAGCGGTCATAGTCTGTGTCGTTAATGGCCGGCTCCTTTGCTTTAGTGGCGCCGCGAAGGAGAGAAACAGAGATCCTTCGCTCACGACGACCCGCGCATCGTGCATGGCTATGACGCTAGATGACCCAGCTGCAGGCGCGTTTGCAGTACGTGCAGGATGGTGTCGCGGGCGATCATCCCTACGATTGCGCCGTCTGCCACTACGGGCATCTGATTGATGTCTTCAGTTTGCATGCGTTGCAGGACGCCCAGCGCGGGCTCGTCCGGCGTGGCGCAGTGGGCGCGGTCGAAGGGCATCATCACGGCTTGGATGGAAGTGTTGGCCCACTCGTCCCGGGGGACAGCGCGCGCCGAGGCTAGCGTGACGAGACCAACCGGGCGTCCGGCGCCGGTGACAACGTGGCAGCGGCGCCCGGTGCGCAGGACTTCGTGAACGTAATCGTCCAGGGAGATGTTGCGTTCGACGGTCGGTACGTCTTGGGTCATGATGTCGCCGGCGCGCACGCCTGTGAGCGTGTTGCGGACGGCAATCTGCGTGTAGCTTTCGCGCGCGGCGCTGAGCAGGAACCAGCCGATGAACGCGGTCCAGATGCCGTTGACCAGGCTGCCGTGGAATGCCCACCAGACTCCGACAAAAATCATCACATAGGCGAAGAAGCGGCCGGCGTAGGAGGCGATTTTTGTGGCGCGCGTGAAATCGCCGGTGATGCCCCAGGCGATGCTGCGCAGCACACGGCCGCCGTCGAGCGGAAATCCGGGAATTAGATTGAAGACCGCGAGCATCACGTTAATTTCCCAAAGCCATGTGCAGGAGGCCACGACCAGTTCGTTGCCATGCAAATAGTGCGTGACCAGCCAGAAGCACCCACCGAGGAACAAACTGGAAACTGGTCCGGCGATGGCGATATTGAATTCCTGCAGGGCGCTGGAGGGATCGCGCGAGATGCTGGAAAGCCCGCCGAAGACGTACAGCGTGATGGATTGCACCGGGATGCGATAGTGGCGGGCGACGATGCTGTGGCTGAGTTCGTGAAACAGCAGGGAGCCGAAGAACAGGACGCTGGTGATGATGCCGAGCGCCCAGTGCTGTTGCGTGGACCATCCGGGATGCAGCGCGGTGAATTGCTGTCCGAGTGAAACGGTGATCAGCAGGAAAATGATGAGCCAGCTCGAGTGCAGGTAAACGGGAATGCCGAAGATGCGGAAGAGTTGAAAGCCGCCGGAGAGCTGGCCGGGGCGGGCGCGATTGGCGGCGTCGGAGGGCGGGGCGCCGGGATGCTCAGGATCGGGAGCCGGTGTGGTTGTAGGTGTGGTGGCCATGGATGCTTGTTGTCTGAAGCAGATTCTAGCAGAGGTGAGGTCATTGCGGGGTCGGGGCGAAGCCTGGGGTTTGGTTTCTTCGCCCTGGCTTGCTTTGAGTGTGGATTTCCACGCCGTGTTTGCGCGGCCACGTTTGTTGGCATGGTGGGCTGCTTCTCTTTGTGAGTTCGTTTGCCGCTGCTCGGCGGCAACCTGTTGAGAATGTTGGGATCGGGCTCCGGTCAGCGTTCGGCGCGTGTTGCGTTCCTCGATTGGCTACCTTCCTGCTTTTCGTTCGTGTGCAGCCCAGCTCATACGGAGGATTTGGCCATGGAAAACGGAATCGGATTTGTGGCGGTAGCGGGAGCGATTTTTGTGTCGTTTGCAGTGGCGCTGGGGATGGAGTGGCTGAGTCTGGTTTTGCTGATGAAATTGATGCCGGCGCGCCCGGCGGTGCAGACGCTGGCGCAGCGGATGGCGGCGGTTTCGCAGTCGCCTGGCGGCAATGAGTCGCAGCGGCGGGCGGCGTAGCGGTCCGAGGCGAGGACGGAAGCACAGCCAGGAGTGGCTGTGCCACGTTGGCTAGGAGGTGTCACATGCTTTTTCTGCGGCTGGTGTTGTTCGTGGTTAGTCTTGGGTTCTTGGCTCTGGCTGTCGGGATCGTGCTTTATGACGTTTATTTGGCGTTTGAGCTGAACCGGATTCTGCGGCTTGGCGAGCGCGCGGCTAAGGATTTGGCGCCGAATCAGGCTGCGCGGACTGCGAGCGAAGTTGGCCCGTTGTCTGGCCCGGTGGGTGTGGCTGAAACGCCTGCTGCGCGTCCTGCGTTTTACCTGCCACCGCGATCCGCAGGACCGCGGCGCGCTATACGTTGGTCTGCCGCTGCGAAGCTTGTGGCGATTGCGGCGCTTTCGAATTTGCTGGCCCAGAGCATTCTTGTGGTGCCGGATGGCTACGCGGCGGTACGCGTGAGCCAAATTTCGGGGGTGCGCCCAGGAACTTTGTACGCGGGGACACATTTGCTCCTGCCCCTGATCCAGCGCGCGCAGCGATTCGATATACGAGAAAAAGTTTATGCGACGGCAGCATCAGAAAATCCGCGCGACAAAGGATTGGAGATTCTTACGGTGGAAGCGCGGGAAGGTTTGTCGGTGGGCCTGGCCGTGACGGTGCGCTACCGGGTTGACCCGCGACATTTGGATTATGTGGATGCGAATTTGCCGCAGCCGATCGAGGACGAGATCGTGGCGCCGGTGGTGACGAGCGTTTTCCGGGACCTGGCGCCGAATTACACTGTGCGCGATGTTTTTTCCACTAAGCGCGATGAATTTCGCCAGCGCGCTACGCAGGCCATCACGGCGCGGTTGGGCGAGGACCAAATTATCGTGAAGGAAGTGTTGCTGCGCAAAGTGCTGCTGCCCGAGCAGTATCAGCAGGGGTTGCAAGGTTTGCTGATGAAGGAGCAGGAAGACGATCAGGTGACGGTGGACCAGAGCATCGAGCAGAAAAAAGTGAAGATCGCGGAATCGCAGGCGGAGGCGCAGAAGGTGCGGCAGATCAAACACTCCGAAGCAGACGCGCGCACCCGAGTGTTAATGGCGCAGGCGGAATCCGACGCGATGCAGTACACGTTGCCGCTGAAGCAGAAACAGATCGAGCAATCGAAGCTGGAAGCAGAGGCGCGGAAGCAGACCACGATTGAAGATGCGGACGCAGCGGCGCAGGCGCGCGTGAAGAACGCGGAGGCGGAAGCGCAGGCCAAAGTGATCGACAGCAAGGCCGAGCAGCAGCGGCGGAATTTTTTGGCGCAGACGCAGGACGAGGAAACCGTGCGGGGCGCCGAGGCCGCCGCGCAAGCGAAAGTGATTGATGGAAAGGCGGAGAAGGAGCGGCAGGACTTGCTGGCGGATGCTGAGGCGAACCAGATTCGCGTGACGGCGCAGGCGAGCGCGGAAAAAATGCAGCTGGAGGCATCGGCGCTGAAGGTGAATCCGATGCTGGTGCAATTGACGGTGGCGCAGCGGTTGAGCGACCGGGTGCAGATCATGATGGTGCCGACGGACGGGAAGTTCTTTTTTGCTAACGATGTGCTGAAGTCGGCGCAGGCTTTTCCAGGATTGAATGAACCGCCTTCGCGGGTTGGCGGCAAACCGTGATGCAAGATGCAAGAGATTCCCGGCCGGGGTTCTCGCGGCCTGTTCCGCGAGTAGGGCAGCCTGGTTCGGGAGTGACGCCGGTAAAAAACCCTTGCGGGTGGCACGGTGAGGAGCAGGAGACAATGCGACGCGACCGCCGCAGCGAAGATTTCTTCCTGCAGCTGAGCCGCAGCCACCCTGCTGGCGTGAGTGGAAGCGAAACAAAGAGCACGGCGAGCAGTCGCCGCGCCAGGATAACTGCGCGGACACTCGCTGCGGGACGCGCGCGACTTTGAGGATTGGGCGGTGTGCTAAGATGACGATTCGCGAATGTGATTTACCCTTCGCGCACACTGATGCGGACTTCCCGCCGACTTCCTCTCGCCATGCGCGTCGCTCTGCCCACGATTCTAGCTGGCCTGTTTTTCGGCATCACGCCGCAGGGTAGTTACGCGCAGACGACGTCCACGCTTCCGAAATCCTGGAATGACGCTGCGGCCAAGCTTGTCGACGAAGTTTCTGCAGCCATGAGCCCAACTTCTGTGACGCTCGATGTGGAAAACATCTCCTCGCTGGATGTTTCCTCTGCCGGCTCGATTGCAGCCTCCGTACGAGCACAATTGCAGCGCCACAGTTTCTCGCTGGCGCCAGAAAATTCCGCAGCGGCGCAAACCGCCGTTCGATTGCAGCTCTCACTATCGGAATCCGCCGCCGATTATGTCTGGGTCATGCAAATTCTCAATGATCAGAGGGATGGGACTGCGGTTCCGGTGATGATCGTCGCCGCTCCCAAGGGTAATTTTGCAGATTTGGGAGCAGATGTGCAGTCCTTGTCGCTGGAAAAGCGGTTCGTATGGAAGCAGGCAGAACGGTTTTTGGACTTTGCGCTCTGGAAAGAAGAAACTTCTACTGAATTCACATTGTTGGTTCTCGGAACGAACCGCCTGACAACCTATAAACCGGGCGGCTCTTTGTGGCAGCTTGCTCGCACAAGCCCCCTTCCGCAGGCGACACCACCGTCGCGGGACCCACAGGGCACGATAAATCTAAAGGAAGGAAAAATATCGCTCCAAGGTTTTGAGTGCGTTGGCGATCCCGATCTTGCGGGCGTGCTGCAGTGCAAGGCGTCGACAGCGGCGCGCAATCTGCGCGGCCCCTTAGTAGACTCACCAGGGTATCCAATTAGTCTGGGCGCCATCGTTTCGGAAAAATGCCGCGGCGAGCTTATTTCGCTCTATACGGCGGAGAGCGATTGGACAGAGAGCGATTCGATCCGGGGATACTTGACCAAAGGCATTGCGCTGCCGCGTGTTGCGTCCGGCAACCCGATCGAATTTGACGGCCCCGTGACGTCGCTGAAGGCGGAGCCAGGCACGAGCGCTGCACGCGCTGTCGTGCACAATCTGAAAACGGGTGAATACGAGGCTTATATTG
Source organism: Candidatus Acidiferrales bacterium (assembly GCA_035602855.1). Classification (GTDB taxonomy): domain Bacteria; phylum Acidobacteriota; class Terriglobia; order Acidiferrales; family UBA7541; genus Palsa-295. Next base: position 25,494 of record DATNLN010000094.1, on the reverse strand, counting down.
TTACGGCGACTTGCGGTAATTAGCGCGCTGCTGCTTGTGGCGTTCGCGGCCTTGCCTGCGCGCAGCGCGCGGCGGCCGCGGTATGGCGGGACTTTGCGCGTGGAGATGGGCGCTTCGGTTGCAACGATCGATCCGGACGCGACGGCCGCGACGCCAGAAGAAGCGGCAGCGAAAATGCAGATCGATGCGCTGATTTTTGATCATCGGGATGCTGACGGGGCGTTTGCTGGGACGGTGGGGAGTGGGCCGTTTCAAGTGACTTCGTGGGAGGCGGGGAAGCGGGCGGTGCTTGCGGCAAATGAAGAATTTCGCGAGGGGCGGCCGTTTGTCGATGGGATTGAAATTGTCATGGGGCGGGGGGCGCCCGAGCGGCTTGTTGATCTGGAATTGAGCAAGACGGATTTGGCGGAGATTCCGCCACAGGACGCGCGGCGGGCCGCCGAGCAGGGGGTGCGCGTCAGTGTTTCGCCGCCGGATGAATTGTTGGCGCTGGTTTTTGTTGGACACAATCCACTGCGAACTCCAGAGGGCACCCGGTCGGGGAACGCTGCTGGGGCGGCAGGCGGACGCGCCAGCGGGCGCCCCATTGCCCGAGCGACCGAAGAGGTAATGGGGCAGACGCTATCGCTTGCGATCGATCGCGTAGCGATTGTGAATTTCATTTTGCAGAAGACTGGGGAGCCGGCGGGCGGGTTGCTGCCGCAGTGGTTGAGCGGCACGGCGTTTTTGTTTCCGGCAGGGGCGCCGACGGCGGCCGAGCTGGAGCGCGCGAAGGAACTTTCGAAGGAAATCGCGGCGGCGGGGCCTTTGGTGTTGGGATATGATTCCGCTGATCCGCTGGAGCAGAGCGTGGCGGAGCGGATTGTGGTGAACGCGAAGGAAGCGGGGATGGCGGTGCGTGCGCAGGCATTGCCAGATGCGGGGAATTCACGCAGCACGGCGTTGCAAACGGCGCATGTGGATGCGCGACTGGTACGCTGGCGAATGACGTCGCCGCTGCCGCGCGAAGCGTTCAAGAGCATTCCTTTGGGGGACGATACGAACACGCCAGCGCGTTTGGACGCAGTGCCGTTCCCGGATCCGGCGACGCCGGAGGACATTTATAAGCAACAGCGGGCGGTCTTGAGCAGGTTTAACGTGGTGCCGTTGGTTTGGCTGCCACAGGTTTATGGGCTGAGCGCGCGCGTGCGGGATTGGAAGGCGCCGGGACCGGGCGAGAATTGGCCGCTCGCCGATGTTTGGTTGGATGCAGAAACGCCAACGGGAGTTCAATGAGCTTGTGCAACGAGGCCCGCGCAAAAGGGGCGCCCTTCAGCGCGGAACAACTTTGTGGACACACACAACGTTTGGCACTTCGCCTGCGCGAAGCGGTTGATGAATCTGTGAAATTGTCGAACACAACCGGCGGCCAATCCAGCGCCCTCTCCGTGGCGCTCCCTGCCGGCCCTTCCCGCGGCGGCCGCCTGCCAAAACGCCAATTTCTATTGCCTACAAATCAATCACTCACGCGAGACGCAAATTTTGCAATTCACGGAAAACAGAATGCATCATTTTTTCGATTCAGTGCAAATGAGCGGCCAGGAATCACTACGCAGCAATCAATGCTCGCCAAAACACGGAGAATTCCGTGACGTTTCGGACCAGGTTGTTCGTCAACTTTATGCTGGCGCTGCTGCTCTCGGTGGGATTGATCGCGGCGGGGGTTACCGTCGTGACGCGGCGGGCGTTTGACGAAATGAATCGCGAGCACAGCGATGCACTGCTGGCGCAATTTCAGCGCGAGTACGCGCGGCGCGGCAGCCAAGTAGTGGAGAGCGTGAAGGGCATCGCCGACGCGGAGTCGACCGTGCGGATGGCGATTGATTTGAGCCGGCCGAACGCGGACGTCTCGGTATATGTGAACGACGCGCACGGGGTATCGAAATCACACCAGCTGGATCTGCTGGATTTTGTGAACAACGACGGGACCATTATTTCCTCGCAGGAATCTCCGGCGCGTTTCAACTACAAAATGGAATGGGTGACGAAACCGCAGGATTGGCCGGCGCTCGGGCCGTTCCTGACGAAACTGGACACCGAAAACGGGCCGGCGCTGGCGCTACTGTCGGTGGCTACGGTGCGCGTGGGCGACCGAGATTTGTATGTAGTGGGCGGAGAGCGACTGGGCAAGGAATTCTTGGCTTCGCTGGTGCTGCCGTCGAATATGCGCGCGCTGCTCTATTTGAATCTGGATCCAGAATTTCAAGATGCGAATTTGCTGGACGCGAATGGTCCAGCGCCGGATGCGGACCGCTTCGCGCCCCTGGTGGCGAAAGAAAAGTCGGACCCGGTGGAGCAGTCCACGGAGATTCGCTGGAGTATTGACGCGGCGAGCGCGGAAATGTTTCACGCTTTGCCGTTGCAGGGGCGACAGAAGGAATTGCTGGGCGTGTTGTTCGTAGGTAGCTCGCAAAGCGCTGTGGTGAGCTTGGAGCGGCGGATTCGCTGGCTGGCGCTGGGCGTGGTGGCGGTGGGATTGTTGTTCGGGCTGATGTTGAGCTGGTGGGGCGCGGCGCGCGTGACTCGTCCGGTGCAGAAATTGGCGGAAGGCGCGCAGGAAGTGGCGGATGGAAATTGGAATGCGCGGGTGAATGTGCGCGGGCGGGATGAAGTCGGGCAGCTGGCGGCGTCGTTCAACAAGATGACGGAACAATTGGTGGAGCAGCGCGACAAACTGGTGCAGGCGGAGCGGGTCGCCGCGTGGCGGGAACTGGCGCGACGGCTGGCGCACGAATTGAAGAATCCGTTGTTTCCGCTGCAGACGACCGTGGAAAATCTGCGCAAAGCGCGCGAGCAGAATTCCGGGCAGTTCGAGGAAGTTTTTCAGGAATCGACGGGCATATTGCTGGCAGAGATTGAAAACCTGAAAGCGATCGTGGGGCGGTTTAGCGATTTCGCGAAAATGCCGCAGCCGGAATTGGCAACGGTGAACTTAAACGAGATCGTGCGCACGGTGGTGAAATTGTTCGAAGGGCAATTCAGCGCGGTGGGGCGTCCGGCGATTACTCCTGAGCTGCATCTGGAGGATGAACTGCCGCTGATTCAGGCGGATCCGACTTTGCTACACCGGGCGATTGAGAACCTGGTGCTGAACGCCATGGACGCGATGCCGGCGGGCGGTGTGCTGATGCTGCGCACGGCGCACAAGGAAGGCGAAGTGACGCTGGAAATTTCCGATACCGGAACGGGCCTGACACCGGAAGAATCCGAGCGGCTGTTCACTCCTTATTACACGACCAAGCAGCACGGAACGGGCCTGGGGCTCGCGATTGTCCAAGCGGTCGTGGCGGATCACGGCGGGCGAATTTCTGTGGAGAGCGAGACGGGCGTGGGAACTTCTTTTCATATTGACCTGCCAATCAAGCCGCCGCACAAGGCGCAGACTTTCCCGATGGTTTTCGCGAAGAAAGAAGACGACGAGGCGTAGTCTCCCGTGTCTGCAAAAGCCCACATATTGATTATTGACGATGACGCGAACACCTTGGCGTCGTTGGCCCGGGCGTTTCGGCTGGCGGGGCATGATGCGACCGTTTGCGATAACGCGGGGCGCGCGCTTGAATTAGCAAAGGCTGAGCGGTTCGATCTGATTCTTTCCGACGTGGTGATGCCGGGGCGCGACGGGATTGCGCTGCTGGAAGATTTCAAGGCGAGTGGTTTGGCTTCGCCCGTCGTGATGATGTCTGGGCAAGCTTCGATTGAAATGGCGGTGAAGGCCACGCGACTGGGGGCGAGCGATTTTCTGGAGAAGCCCATCTCCAGCGAAAAATTGTTGTTGACGGTCGAGAACGCGCTGCGCCTGCGGCATCTGGAGGAGGAAAATCGCGATTTGAAGCGGCGTTTGGGTCGGCATCACATCGTGTGGGCGAGCGCGACGATGAAGGAAGTGATGGCGCAGGTCGAGCACGTGGCGGCCAGTGAAACGCGGGTGTGCATTCGCGGCGAGACGGGGACGGGGAAGGAATTGATCGCGCGCACGCTGCACGAAAAAAGTGGGCGGCGCAATGGACCGTTTATTTCGCTGAATTGCGCGGCGGTGCCCTCGGAATTGATGGAAACGGAATTGTTCGGGCACGAGAAGGGGTCGTTCACCGGAGCGGCTTCGCGGCACACCGGGAAGTTCGAGCAGGCGCACCATGGGACGTTATTTCTGGATGAGATTGGCGACATGCCGATGACCATGCAGGCGAAATTGCTGCGCGTGCTGGAAGAAGGAGAGATCGAGCGCGTGGGCGGCGACAAGCCGTTTGCGGTTGACGTGCGGGTGGTAGTGGCGACGCATCGGAATTTGGAAGAGCAGGTGCGGCAGGGGACTTTTCGTGAGGATTTGTATCATCGCGTGTTTGTGTTTCCGATTGTGCTGCCGCCTTTGCGCGAGCGGCGCGAGGACGTGCGCGTGCTGGCGGAACATTTCGTGCGGCAGCTGGAGGAGCAGAACAATTGGAAGCTGCGGAAATTATCTCCGGAGGCGATCGCAGAGCTGGAGCGTTATTCTTGGCCGGGGAATGTGCGGGAATTGCGCAATGTGGTGGAGCGCGTTTTGCTGCTCGCGCCGGGAGATGTGGTGGATGCGGAGACGGTGCGGCGGGCGCTACCTGGCGCGGCGCTGAGCGGTGGCGGCACGGGCGCCGGCGGGAAAGGATTGCCGGGCGCTGCGCTGGAGAACGGGATGTTGTCGCAGCGTGTCGAGGCTTTCGAGCGCGAGACGCTTTTGGCGGAACTGAAGCGGCATCATCATCACATGACGAATACGGCGAAGGCTTTGGGTTTGGAGCGCAGTCATCTATATAAGAAGTGCCAGCAGCTGGGGATTGATTTGCGGGCCATACGGCAGACGGAGTAGACGCGCGAAGGCAATTCGACGGTATGCGCGGTCGTCAAAGGCGCCCCGCTGAAGCGGGCCGCTACAAAGTCAACACCGTCCGCTACGAGGTCGTGTCTGATTTTCTGCGCGAAGAGATCAGATAGCTTGAGGCTATATAGAGGATGATGGATACGGCCATGGTGATCCACATCGCCTTGGAGTTCAGGGTTACTGCGAAAACGGTGACGGCTGCGAAAAATCCCCACATGAAGAGTTCGCCTAGGACGGCTTGTTTCCAGTGAGGTTGCAGGCCGCTATCCGGCAGGCGCGGTTTGAGCGAGGGCCAAAGGCGAGGGACGCGGCGGCAGAATTCGATGTAGGATTCCGCCTGTTCTCTTTGCAGATTTGATTCTTCCAGGCCGATCAGGCGCAGGCAGAAAATAAGATTTCCCGCGACGATCACCAAGATTCCCGCGCGGCTTGCGAGCAGGCCCATGCCGAACGCCATTAGAATGTTTCCCAGGTAAAGCGGATTGCGCACGTGGCGATAGGGGCCGGAGGCGACGAGTTTTTCCGCGCGCAGGTCGTTGTCCTGCATTACGTCGGAGCGCAGGTAAGATGTGGCCCAGGTGCGCAGGAGCGCAGTGAGCAGCATGAGCAGCGCGGCGAAAGCCAGGGCGCAACGCGCGAGAAGATCGGCGTGGGGTGAATTTTCGCCGACGGTGCGGTTGATCAGATATTGCACGACGTTGACATGATCCAGCGCGTAGAGCCAGAAGCCCACGCCGAAAATCAGGCCGAAGATCCAGAAGCGATTGCGAAATTCGAAGTCGGTGGCTTTCATAAGGCTCCTGACGCGGCCTCGTGCTCCGGCCGTTTGTTGTGGCCGTATTTTATACGCCGGATGGGGCAGGTTTGTTACCAGCTGCGTCGTAGTTATCGGGTGATGCGGGCGGCGGGAAAAGTCGGCCCAAGACGAAGTGCGTGGGGAGATAGACCACGAAGACGAGGAAGAGGAAAGTGATCGAGAGGTGCGTGGGAGCCGGGCCGTAGGAGCGATGGAGGAAGGGGTCTTGCACTGCGAAATTGAGATTTTGGTCGGGGATGACCAAGCGCGAGGCAATGAGGACGGGCGCGAGGATGGCGGATTGCAGTTTCCAGCCGCGGCGATCGTAGCCTAGCCGGCTGAGCGACCAGAGTAGGATGAAGGGCAGGATGAGGTGGAAGAGCGAGAGCAGGCGCGCCCAGAGCGGGGTGCTGTCGTCGAACAGGTATTCGGTGCCGCCGATTAGATGATGGCCGAAAATCAGGCGGCCGGCCATGTCGAGGGTCCACACAAGGTCAATCAGCACTGACGAAACGGCCTGACTGGAAACCAGGAGCGAGCTGTTTTTCCACAGGCCGATGCAGGTGAGGATTACGGCGATGTCGCAGAGGTGAAGAAAATTCGCGGGCCCCCAGGCGTGCCAGTAGGCTGCGAACCAGAGCGCGAGGAAGACTAGCGCGACGCGGCGGAACCAATCGGGAATTCTTTGGCGTGGCGCTGGCGCGACGGTGGACATTTTGTGGCTGCGAACTGGCCATCGTAGCAGAATGTTTCGTTAGCGCGCATTTCCTCGGCTCGTCTGGAATCGGAGCAGAATCACGCAGGACGAGTTCCGGCGGCTCTTTGTCCTTCTCCATGTGCAGAAAAGAACGTACGTCGCAGAGGCCCCGGGCGAGGCGGGTGCTGATTCTGGAATGCTCGGGGCGAAGCCAGGTTGTGGATTGGTAGCGACAGCCACACGAGTAGAAGCATGACGTCTAGATTGCGAAGTGTACCGCAGGAGTTACGAGCCAGGTTTTTGTGGTGGAGGCGGTCGCTGCATGCGAAAATTTAAGATGGGATGACGATCAATCCAGCTTGGTTTGCGGCGGGCGGAGCATGCGCGGCGGGCGGGTTGTTGGCTTGGGGGGCGCTGGCGCCGGGTTCGCAGCTTTTCGGGCGGACATTGCGGCGCTTGGATGATACGTCGTCGATGGCGATTACTTTTGATGATGGACCGAATCCGGCTGTTACGCCTAGAGTGCTGGAGATTCTGGCGCGGCAGAACGCGACGGCTACATTTTTTCTGATTGGGCAGCGCGTGCGGGCGTTTCCTGGATTGGCGCGGGAAATTGCGGAGCGCGGGCATGCGCTCGGCAATCACACGGAAACGCATCCGTCGCTCACCTTTCTATCGGCTGGGCGAATTGCGGAAGAGCTGCAGCGTTGCCAGGATGCGATTGCCTCGGCGACGGGGAAAATAGCGCGTTGGATGCGGCCGCCTTTTGGTTATCGCAGTCCGCTGCTGGATTCAGTCGTCCGCCGGCGCGGGGGGGCGGGCGTGGCGATGTGGAATGTGGCTGCGAAGGATTGGCGGACGCATACACCGGAGTCCGTGATTCAACGCTTGCGCAGGGCGCGTGGCGGAGATATCGTCCTGTTGCACGATGGCGATCATCGCGTGCTGGAGGGGAAGCGCGGGCACGTGCTGGCGGCTCTGGAATATTGGTTGCCGCGCTGGCGCGACGCGGGCATACAATTTGTGAATCTGGACGCGGGGCCACTCGAAACTCAGCAGGGCTAAAGGTCATGGACGAAAAAAGATATTACGACGAGAAGCCCGAAACGAAGCAGATGACGTTGGTGTGTCCGCATTGCCGGGAAGAGGGAGTGTACCCGGTGCGTTGGATGGCGCGGACGAAGAAAGGCGCGCTGCCGCCGGGCGGGAATGAAGATGACCGCGCGAAATTTGCCAAAGCGCGGTCGTACATGGTGCGCATGGATGACATGGTCGCTTGCCGCAATATCCGATGCCGGAAAAGGTTTGATCTTACGGGGCAGACAGTGATTCTTACTTAACAACGGTGCTTCACGGCTGAACTGTGCCTCTGGAAACTTCAAGATCGGAACTGCAGCGGCTGAGCACGCTCGAATTCGCAGCGGTGTATGCAGTTGCTGAAGCCCGCTACCTACGAAGATTCATGAAACAATTCCGCACAAAGCAGAACCCTCTCTAGGCCCCGCGCAAGCCAGTCTGCGGCGGCAGAGATCGTTCGGCTGACTTGAGGCAACGGCGCCGGCCTCAGATGACGATGCCTGTCGCGTCGTCAGAAAAAAGCATGGGACTAGGTTCGGAATGATACCCGCTGTGCTTTTCCGCAGGTCGCCGTGGTTCCACGAGTACTAGGCCCACTTCGGGGTCCATCATTGTAAAAAGATTGTCACGCCGGCGTGTTCGCTTGACATCGCATCGCGATTCCTATTAATTGCTCGTCACCACCTGGGTACACCTGCCGCTCGCAGCGGGAGTGTGCCCCGGTACAGTTTTTGGGGCGTGTGACGCCACGGGAGATTTCGATGAAAACAAAATTCATTACAGGAGTTACGGTTGTGTTCGCGCTCCTCTTCGGCGCAGCGGTGGCGACAGTAGGGCAAACGGCAAGCGTGGCATCACGAATCTCGTCGGCTGTGGATGAAAAAAATATGGTGACGTTGAAGGGCAACACGCATCCGCTGGCGACGGCGCAGTACGATCGCGGCGAGGCCCCGGGCAGCTTGCCGATGAACCGCATGTTGCTGGTGTTGCAGCACACGCCGGCGCAGGAAGCGGCGATCAAGCAGTTGCTGGCCGAGCAGCAGAATCAAGGTTCGCCTAACTTTCATAACTGGCTGACGCCGCAGCAATACGGGCAGATGTTTGGCCCCTCCGATCAGGACATTCAGACGATTAGCAACTGGCTGCAATCGCACGGCTTTGAGGTAGCGAATGTATCGCCTGGGCGCCACGTGATCGAGTTTTCAGGGACGGCGTCGCAGGTGCAGGAAGCGTTTCACACCACGATCCATCATTATTCGGTGGACGGCGAAGAGCATTGGGCCAATTCCAGCGATCCGCAGATTCCGGCCGCGCTGGCTCCGGTCGTGGTAGGAGTAAAGTCCTTGCACAATTTCCGCGCCAAGCCGACCTCGCATTACACGGGGCTGTACCGACGCGACAAAGGCACGGGTGAAACCACGCAGATCAGCGGGCCGCAGTTCACGTTCACCAGCGGCGGCGTGACGGAGTTTGCGCTGGGTCCCACGGACTTCGCGACGATCTACAACGTGTTGCCTTTGTGGAACACCGGAATTGACGGCCGAGGCGAAACCATTGCCATCATCCAGGAATCGAACATCAACGTGTCGGACGTACACAACTTCCGCGCGCTTTTCAACCTGCCGGTGAACGACCCGGAAGTGGTCCTGGACGGACCGGATCCGGGAATTGATCCGGATATCGAGCCGGAGGCCGTGATTGACGTGACCTGGTCTGGCGCAGTGGCTAAGGGCGCGACAATCAAGATGATCGTTTCTTCCAGCACGAATACTACGGAGGGCATTGCGCTTTCCGCGCAGTACTTGGCCGACCACAACATCGCTTCGATTTCCAGCATGAGCTTCGGGCAGTGCGAACTGCACCTGGGCACGGCGGGAAACCAGTTCTGGAACGCGGTGTGGGAGCAAGCGGCCGCGGAAGGCATCAGCGCATTCGTGTCGGCGGGAGACGGCGGTTCGGCGGGATGCGACAACTTTGATACCGAGACCCGGGCGCGTGATGGCCTGGCGATCAGCGGCGATGCGTCCACGCCGTTCGACATCGCCGTGGGCGGCACGGACTTCGGCGGAAACTTCTTCAACCCGGCGGCATACTGGAGCCCGACCAACGATCCCACAACGCAAGCTTCAGCGTTGAGTTACATCCCGGAACTGCCGTGGAACGATAGCTGCGCGAATTCGATTTTCGCGTTTATCGGATTTCCGGCGGATCCGATCGCCACGTGCAACAGCGCGAGTGCAGCAGGGTTCCTGAATATCATCGGAGGGAGCGGCGGAGCGAGCAGTTGCGTTTCCTCGGATGGATCGCACATCTCTAGCTGCACCGGCGGTTATGCGAAACCTTCGTGGCAGACGGGAGTGGGCGTGCCGGCAGACAGCGTGCGGGACATTCCGGATGTTTCCCTGTTTGCCAGCAACGGATTCCTGGGATCGTTTTACATCATTTGCGAAGCCGACCTGAGTCCGACGGGAATGTGCGATCTGAATCCACCGTTCGAGGATTTCGCGGGGTTCGGTGGGACGTCGGTGTCGTCGCCAGCGTTTGCCGGAATTCTGGCGCTGGTGAATCAGAAGACTCATGCGCGCCAGGGGAACGCCAATTTCGTGCTTTACAAATTGGCGGCGGAGCAGAATCCGGCGAATTGCAACGTGAATGGCAACGCGATACTGACCACAGCTCCGGCTGCTGCGTGCATATTCAACGACATTACGGCCGATAGGAACGCGGTTCCTTGCGCCGCCGGTTCACCGAATTGCGGCACCGAGGGCACGGCGCCGATCGGAGTGCTCACTGGATACAACGCGGGCGTCGGGTATGACCTGACGACTGGGCTGGGTTCGGTGAACGCGGCGAACCTGGTGAACAATTGGAAGTCGGTGACGTTCACACCGACGGTGACGTTGCTCAAGGTGAGCCCTGAATTTCTGGTGCACGGGCAAGCGGCGAATGTGGACGTGGCGGTGATCGCCAAAGGCGGCGCGCCCTCCGGACAGATTGCGCTGCAAACAAATCATCAGGACCCGGCGGGCGATTTGACGCTGGGCGCCAACGGAACGATCAAGACAACCACTCATCTGCTGCCTGGCGGTCCTTCGTTCGTGTCGGCGGATTATTTCGGCGACGGGACGTTTGCGCACAGCGATTCGAATGCTGTGCCGATTTTTGTGCTGCCGGAGCCGAGCACGACGAAGATCTCGTTCTTCTCGCTCAATGCACAGCAAACGGGTGAAGTGCCGTTTACCGGCGGCGGATACGGCAGCATCGTGTTCCTACGCGCGGACGTGGCGGGACGATCTGGATTCGGGGCGGCCACCGGCAGCGTGAAATTCACGGACGACGGCAAGGGGGTGGCCGGAAATCCCTTCAAGCTGAATTCGGAAGGGAACACTCTTACGCCCAATTCGATTAACACCTTCTCGGTGGGGACGCACACGATCCGCGCGACTTACGCTGGCGATTTGAGCTTCCTGCCGAACGAAGCGAAGCCTGCATCGTTTGTAATCACCAAGGGTGTGACCACGGTTACGGTTACAGCAAGCCCCGCTATTGCGGCTGTGGGCGCAAGCGTGGCACTGACGGCGACGGTCGGCACTTCCAGCTTTGGCAATCCGCCGACCGGCAAGCTGACGTTCACCGCTGGCGGAAAGAAACTGGGGACCGTTACCGTGACTGGCAGCAACGATCCGAATACCGGATTGGCCTCGGCTACTGCGACCGTTTCGACGACGAGCCTGCCGGCGGGGACTGACGCGATTACCGCGACCTATAGCGGCGATCAAAACTACTCTGGCGCAGCGGGCATGGTGAGCGTGGCCATAACCACTCCATAGTACTTGCAGGAAAATTCGACGGCGTTGAAAAGAGCCCGCCCTTGGATAACCGGGGGCGGGCTTTTTATTCATGTTGAGTGTCGCATAGACAGGGCCGCCGCCAGGCCAGTCGAAGGCGCCCTCCTGAAATGCACCTGGCCGCTACAGCGTCGAAATCAAAGTCCAACGCCCAGCTAAAGCTGGCCGCTAGCGAGTCAAGGCTTCATTGGATGGCGTTACGAGCTAACGGTCGCGTGTTCGAGAATTTCGCGGATTTTGGCTGCGAGGGCTTTCAGGTTGAAGGGCTTCTGGAGGAACGCCATGCCACCCTCCAGGACGCCGTGACGGAAGACGCTGTCGTCGGTGTAGCCCGAGATGTATAGCACTTTCAAGTCGGGGCGACTGGGGGCAAGGCGCGAGGCGACTTCGCGGCCGCTCACGCGCGGCATCACGACGTCGGTGATGAGCAGCTGAATTTTTCCTTTGTGGGCGGCGGCGATTGCCAGGGCTTGCATACCGTCCGCTGCGTCCAGCACTCGATAGCCGCGAGCCGACAGGTATTCGCTGACGAGTTCGCGCACGCTTTGTTCGTCCTCAACGAACAGAATCGTTTCGGTGCCGGGCTCGTGTCCGCTGGCGATTTTTTCCGGCGCTTTCTTTTCCATGGGAGCTTGCACCATCGGCAGATACACTTTGAACGTGGTGCCGTGGCCGACTTCGCTGTACACCCACACGTATCCGCCGCTTTGCTTTACGACTCCGTACACGGTCGCAAGGCCCAGGCCGGTGCCGCGCCCTTGCGATTTAGTGGTGAAAAATGGTTCGAAGATGCGCGCTTGCGTGGCGGCGTCCATGCCGATGCCGCTGTCGCTGACGGTGAGCATGACGTAGGGACCCGGGTCAACGACGGCGTGCTCGGTGGCGTAATCGCGATCGAGCTGCACGTTGGAAGTTTCAATGGTCAACCGTCCGCCTTCGGGCATGGCGTCGCGCGCGTTGACCACAAGGTTCAGGGCGACCTGTTCGATCTGACTGGGGTCTGCCTTCACGCGGCCGAGATTGGCGCCGGGCAGAAACGCCAGTTCGATATTGGCGCCGATGACTCGCGAAACCATCTGAATCATTCCGGCGACGACTTCGTTCAAGTCTAAAACGCGCGGCTGCAGCACCTGCATGCGGCTGAACGCGAGCAACTGGCGCGTGAGAGCAGCGGCGCGCTCGGCGGCCTGCTGGATTTGTTCGACGTTCTGTCGCGCAGGGCTCTGGCGATCGGCGGAGGCGCCGGGCAAGCGGTCAAGCAGCATTTCGGCGTGGCCCTTCACCACCATTAATAGATTATTGAAATCGTGGGCGACGCCGCCGGCAAGTTCTCCGACTGCCTGTAGCTTTTGCGACTGGCGCAGCTGGTCGGCGAGCTGTTTGCGGTCGGTGATATCGAGCGCGACGCCGATCACGCCGATAATTTCGCCATCAGGGCCGCGCAGCGGGCGCACATGGGATTCGAAAATGCGTTTCTGCCAGTGCAATTCGTAGGTGAGAGATTCGCCGGCCAAGGCGCGCCAGTGCGCGTTGAGGGAAGGGTGCTGAGCATCGTTGGTCTCAAAATATTCGGCGAGAGTCTTGCCGGTGAGGCCTCCGGATTTCACGCCGAGGGAATCCAGGCCGGCGCCCATGCTGGAGGTGTAGCGCAGTTCTTTGTCGGTGGTCCACAGGACGGCGGGCATGCGCTCGATCATCATGGCCAGGCGCGCGCGGCCCTCGTGGCGTTCAATCTGGGATTTTTCCAGGTCTTCGAGCATGCCGTTGATGGCAACGCCCAGGAATGCCAGTTCGTCCTGCCCCGGCACATCCACGCGCGCGGACAGATCGCCGCTCGCGCCGATTTGGGTGATGTTCTCGGTGAGATTGGCGATGCGCGAGATGACGAAACGTTCGAGCAAGTAGAGCGTAGCCGCGCCGAAAACGAATCCCGCGGCGACGAGCAGCAGCAGAAATTGCACCAGGCTGGTGTGGCCCTGCTGGTAGATCGTTCTGGGCAGCAGGACGCGGATGAGCAAGGCTGGCCGGCCGTAGATATCGTTTTGCACCTGATAGGCCGCCAGGGATTGGCTGTCCAGCGGACTGATGAAATTCGGTGCGCCCTTGGAGATGGCTGCGGCAGCCGCTCTGAAATCGGGCCCAAGGGCGGAGGAAGAAAGCGTCTGTGCCGCGACGGGCATCAGCGTGAGGTCGCCCAAGTGCTGAATTTCAGCGGCATCGAGGAGGTGGCCCATGATCATGGTTCCGGCGACGGTGCCAGTGGCATCGCTTGCGAGAATGGGGCGCGAGTCCACCAGCGCGGGCCCGCCGGGAAGATCGAGAACTCCTGCCACCTTGCTGCGGGCATCTTTCAAGTTGAGGAGCAACGCGCCGGGCTTCAGGTGATCATCCAAGCCCGCGGGAACGGGCATTTCGCCGCCGTGCGTCAGGTCGAAGCCCCTGGAGAAGAGTTTGCGGCCGTGGGTATCGAGAATGACCACGAAGCTGATTTTCAGCTCTTGAAACGTTGGGGCGGGGAATTCGGTCTTGATATAACTCGGCCGCTGGCCGCGGGCGAATTCGTAGGTCAAATCCCAGGTGGCGTATTCACTGGTGGTCTGGTCGAGGGTATTCAGCTCGTTCGCTAGGGCACTGGAAGCGCGCTCGATGTCTCTGACCGCGAAATCCTCTTCGAGGATGGCGAAGCCGCGCATGAGGACGATTCGCGAGAGCATGAACAGGCCGGCGACCAGGCCGAGCATGGTAATCCCGATGATCAGCAAAGTCTTGCGCCGTAGAGACGACGGTACCCGAAGTTGCGCTATTTGGAGGGGTCCCAAGAGAGGCCTCAGTTGGTATTATATCGGCGACGGGGTGACCGTGGATTTTGCGGTGTCTTAGTCGTACACGGGTGGTTTGGCGCTGGCGGTGGCGGCAATCATGTGGTAGCGCCGGGGTGACAGGAAGGTCTATGCTCAATGCATCTCGCTGGCCGTAGGCAGGCATCCTTAGTACTAATCCTTACAGAATCGCGCGGAAGAGGGGTCAGATGAAAACGAGTCCACTTCACTTGCTGCAGTCCCTTCTATTGGTGGTGGCGGCTGGCTGCCTGGTGCCTGCTCTGGCTCAGGATGCCGGGCCGCTGCCGCCGCCTCCGGCGTCTGCTGCTGCTCCCGCGCCTGCTCCTGCTTCTGCGAATCAGCCTGCGGCGCAGAAACCGCACGACGGATCCGGTGGCGCGCCAGCTGCGGGAGGAAGTGCTGCTCCGGAGTCGGCTGCTGATGGCGCGACCCCTGCTGGCGCTGCGGCTGTACCTGCAGTCGCGGCGAACGGCGCGAATTCTGGTGCTGGCGCCTCGGGCGCGCTGACGGCTCCTGGTGCGCCGGCCGCTGCGGCTGCTCCGGTCGTCGCGCCGTCCGCGAAGATCATGGTTCCGGCCGGGACGCACATTCCCCTGGTGCTGCACAACGCGGTGTCCACACGCAGCGCGCGGCCGGGCGACGCTGTGTACTTCGAGACTTTGTTTCCGGTGATGATTGACGGAAAAGTGGTGATTCCGGCGGGTTCGTACGTGAGTGGCGAGGTCACCGAATCGAAGCGGCCGGGGCGGGTGAAAGGCCGCGGCGAATTGATGATCAAGTTGACGACGATGATTTTGCCGAACGCTTACATGGTGAACCTGAACGCGGTGCCGAGCAATGCGGGCACGGGCGGCAATGAGACTACCGACAACGAAGGCAAAATCATCGGCGATTCTGAAAAAGGGCACGACATCGGAACAATCGCAAAGACCACGGCGGCCGGCGCAGGCATCGGGGGCCTGGCGACGCGGACCGGAACAGGTGTGGGAATTGGCGCGGCAGCCGGAGCGGCGGCCGGTCTGGCGGCGGTGCTGCTGACGCGGGGGCCGGATGCGGAGATGCCGCGCGGGTCTACGGTGGAAGCGGTAATTGACCGTTCGCTCTATCTGGATGCGGACAAGGTGCAATTCACAGGGCCGGGGCAGGCTTCGTCGTTGGCGGGGCCGGCGAATCGGGAGCCGGTGCGCAATCGGGATCCTTTCTAGATTTGAGATTGATGCGTAGGCGCTTTCGTCGCGACCGGTTCATCGTGATGATGGATTGCTGAGCGCCGCGGTGGAACTCCGCCGCTGCAAAATCACGAGGCGCTGCGATTTGCGTGCGCGTGCGATGCGGTGGTGGCGAAACGCAGTGGCGAAAAACTCTCCGCGTTGAAATTCGATTTTCCTGTGACAATCCAATCGCGCATGATTTTTGCCGTGGCCGGGGCCAGCAGGATGCCGTTGCGGTAGTGCCCGGTGGCGAGCCACAAGCCTGCGATATCCGTGGGGCCGATAATGGGCAGAAGATCGGGCGTGCCGGGGCGCAGGCCGGACCATTCTTCTACAATTTTAGCATCGGCGAGGGCTGGAGCTAGTTCGAGGGCGGCGTCGAGGATCTGCCGCACTCCTTGCGGCGTGACTTCTTTCACGAAGCCGGCATTTTCGAGCGTGCTACCGGCGATGATGCGGCCGTCGCGGCGCGGCACCAGGTAGCCGTGCTGCGAGCGCAGAACTTTTTTCAGCTGCACGCCTTCCGATCGCAGGGCAAGCATTTGGCCGCGCACGGGATGGACCGGGGCGTACTGGCGTAGTTGCGGATGCGGATCGGTTTCCTGCGCTCCGTTTGCGCTGGCGGTTGCGTTGCCGGCGATCGTCCCGCAAAAACTTCCTGCGGCGATGATTACATGTTCGGCTGCGATGTTGCTGCCGCGGGAAATCACACCGGCACACGCCTTGCCTTTATGGAGCAGGATATCGACGGGGCAGTTGGCGCGAATTTCGGCACCGTTTTGTTTTGCGGCTGCGAGTACAGCTTCGACGAGCAGGCGCGGATCTACCGTTGCTTCTTCGGGCAACCAGGCGACCGCGCCGGTGCTCGCGCCAAGCGACCGTTCCTGCTTCCGCGCTTCAGCCGGCGACAGCGCCTCGGCCGCTAATCCCATTCGATGAAACTCAGCGACCATTTTATTGCGCGCGATTTCAGCTTGGGGGCCGCGGAACACTTCGAAGGTGCCGTTGCACGTGAAATCCGTGGATTTGCCGGAAGCTTGTTCGATTGCCGCGATGAATTCGGGGTAGAGACGCAGGCTTTCGCTGCCGAGCGGAACCAGCGCCGGAGCTTCCGGCGAATCCGGACCCGGCGCCAGCATTCCGGCAGCGGCCCAGGAAGCTTCGCGGCCCGGCTCCTGGCGATCGAGCACCGCCACGCGCAATTTTTCGGACGCAAGCTCGAAGGCGATCGAGCTACCGATCAGTCCGCCGCCAACGATGATTACGTCGTAAGCGCTCACCGATTCATATTATCAGGAATTGCTGTGTGAATATTACGATCGCGGGCCGCTCGCAGAGCGGCATTAATATGGCGGGGCGGAGGAAATTCCGGAGTACCGAGTGTTCACCAGAGCACGAATGCGATCATCGAATCAGAGAGAGTCGACGAGCTCGACTGAGAGGAGGCGGGCTTTTTGGGCTAGGGTTTGGGCGCGGGACCAGTCGCCGGCTTTGCCGGCCTCTTCGGATTGGACGAGGAAGCTGCGAATTTTTTCCTGCAGATCCAGCTGTGCAGCGTTCAGGACTTTGCCGTTGGCTTGCTGCAGATTTTTCTGGGCGACGGTCACGTCTTCGCCCGTGCTGTGGCGCATGGTGGCCTGATCGCCGGGAGAAAGTTGCGGCGATATTTGCGGCGGAGGAGTGCGCGCGGGCTGCTCGGCTTGGGTATCCGAGGATGTTTCGGTGGGTTGACGGTGCGGCGGCGGAGGCGGTTTCGTGTGCGCCGGCTCGACCGGCAGTGGAGCGGCGGCGGTGGCGACCGGAGCTGGCGGTGGCGCTACGGTTTCGACCGGAGGGAGAGCGTCGGTGTCTGGCGCGACGTTGGTGATGGGTTTGGAATCGGCGGTGGAGGGCGCGGGCGCGGCGGCTACTGGCGCGGCAGCTTTGACTGACGTGTGCGCGCACCCCGCCACGCTGTAGGACAGCCCGCTGATAAAAAAGGCTGCCAGCAACGCGGATTCTGTTTTTCGGCTGGGCATTGATCTTCTAACTTCTGTGCTTCTTGCGTCTACGCGTCTCACTTCCACTCTTCGCGGTTCCAGATTCGAACTTCCGGGCTCTAACTTTTGACCCTTAACGTTGAACCCTTAAAGCTAAAGTTTCAACTTTTAACTCTCAAGTTGCAAATTCTCACGTTTATCTTTTCTCTTCAGCGAACGGCTGGCCGAAATCGCGATGTTTTCCCGTCGCCGCTTCCAGTGAACGCGCCAGCGGCAGCTCGAGACGAAAGGTAGTCCCGCGTCCTGGCTCCGATTCAAATTCTATCCGACCGTTGTGCAACTGCACAAACCGAAAAGTGTTCGCCAGTCCGATGCCGGTACCTCCGGGGCGGGTTGTAAAAAACAACTGGAAAATTTTCTTCTGATTTTCGGGGGAAATTCCCGTGCCGGAATCGGCTACAGCAATGACGGCGAAATCGCCATGGCGGCGCAGGCTGAGCGAGATGGTGCCGCCGGGACTGGTGAAATCGCTGGCGTTCAGCAAAAGATTGAGCACGGCCTGATGAATGAGCTGGCCATCCACCAGCACATGCGGAAATTCCGCGGGCAAATCGACGCGGAGTTCGATGCCGGCTTTGGCGATGGTGGGCCGCGCGGCTTCCAGCACGTCGTCGAGCAGCAGGCGCAGGTCAGTTTCTTCCAGCTTGATCTCGAGCGGCTTGGTGAAATTCAGGAAAGTTTTCACGGCGCGGTCGAGGCGGTCAATTTCACTATCGAGCATTTTCACAGCCTGCTGCGGTTCAGGCTCGACCGGCATATTAGCCTTCAGCACTTCCAGCCAGAGGCGCATGGAGTTCAGCGGATTTTTTACTTCGTGCGCGACGCCGGCGGTGACCCGGCCGAGGGCGGCGAGGCGTTCGGAAACTTGCAGCTGGTTGCCGATGCGTTCCAGCGATTCCACGTCACGCAAAGTGATGAGCGCGCCCATGGCGATACCGTGTTCGCGAATCACCTGCGCGCTGAGGCCGATGCGCTGCGAGCCGTGCAGGCCGGCGAGAGTGATTTCCGCGTTTTCGATGTGACCGACTTCGTCACCGTGGATGCCCAGGGCTTCGCGCGCGGGATGGCCGGGCGGGAAAATTTCGCTGACACGCAAGCCGCGTAGAACTTCAGAGCGCTGGCCGAGGAATTTTTCGACCGAGGGACTGACGAGAACGGCGTTGCCTCGCGCATTGAAGAGCAGCAGGCCGTCCTCCAAGCCACCCATTACTTGATCGAGGTTTTCGCGTAGGGTGCTGAAAATTTCGCGCACGTCTCTTAACTGTTTTCCGATGCCGATGATTTTGGTGCTGACCGCGCCGAATTCGTCGCTGCGTTCGACCGGCTCGAGGTCAAATTCGCCGGCGGAGATGCGGTCCAGTTGCGCGGAAATGCGATCGATCGGAGCGAGTGAAGCGCGGCTAACGACGAGCGCGAGCAGAGTCGAGAGCAACACGGAAGCCAGCGCGTAATATCCCGCCGACACCAGGCCGGGCGAGATTTCGTTGCGGATGAGTGCCGAAGAAAGGCCGATGCGGATGTAGCCGAAGGGGCCCACGATATTGAAGGGCAGCGAATCCTCGTACACCAGCGGCGGTCCGTAGAGAGTGCGCAGCTGCTGGAAGAATCCGCCGCGGACGAGCGAATCGACCGGGGGCCGCTGGGCAATTTTCTCGCCACGCAAGCTGGGATCGCTGGAGACCAGAACAATTCCGTCGAGGTCGCTGATGGTGATTTCGTAGATGGTGGGCGAATACCCGATCGCCGATTCCATCACGGAATTCAGCGTGCTGCTATTGTCGAGCGCGCGTTGCACGTAGGCGCGCAAATCCGCGGGGCTGGAGGAAGCCGGGGATTCGCCGCGAGCGGCGGCGTCCGTCATGGAGTTCTGGCAGGCGAGATAAATTTGCTTTGCGACGAAGTGTGAGCGGTCATCGGCCTCGCGCAAGGTCTGGCGCGTGAGTCGCGCGATGTACAGGCCCGAGACCGTGGTGACGACCGCCAGAACCAGCAAGGAAGTCGCCAGCGTGAATTTAGTTTTCAGGCTGAGACGCATCTCGTCGCCCCGCCTCGTATTCTTTTAATTTGTTGTGCAGAGTTTTCAGGCTGATGCCGAGAAGTTCGGCGGCGCGCGTCTTGTTCTGGCTGGTGGCGGCCAAAGTTTGCACGATCAGCTCGCGCTCGACGGCGTCCACAGTCGTGCCGATGGGAAAGCGCAGTCCGCCCAGGGCCGAGGTGGTCATGGCGGTGACGCGGCCAAATTCGGCGGGCAGATGCTGGCGCGCGACGTTGCCGCGGTCGGAAGCGATGGCGGATCGTTCCAGCACGTTGCGCAGCTCGCGCACGTTGCCCGGCCAGGGATAGGACTTGAACAGTTCCATCACGTCCGTGCCTACGCCGGTGACCTTTTTTTCGTGCTTGGCGGAAATGTCGGCAAGCAGGTGATCCACCAACAGCGGCAAATCTTCTTTGTGCTCGCGCAGCGGGGGGAGATGGATGTTGAAAACATTCAGGCGGAAATAAAGATCCTGACGCAGATGTCCATCGGCGACGGCCTGTTCAGGATTTTTGTTGGTGGCGGCGACGACGCGCACGTCCACCGGCGTTTCCACTTTGCTGCCGAGGCGGCGGACTTTGTGATCTTCCAGGACGCGCAGCAATTTGGCTTGCGTTTGCGCGGGCATTTCGCCGATTTCGTCGAGCAGCAGCGTGCCGCCGTCGGCCAGTTCGAAGCACCCGATGCGACGTTCGGCCGCGCCGGTGAACGCTCCTTTTTCGTGGCCGAAAATTTCGCTTTCCATCAGCGATTCGGGAATGGCCGAGCAATTGATGGCGACGAAGGGGCGATCGGCACGCGGCGAAAGCATATGAATCGAGCGCGCGACCATTTCTTTGCCCGAGCCGGTTTCGCCGGTGATGAGCACCGAGGCGGTGGAGGGCGCGGCAATCTCCACCTGGCGCATTACATCCTGCATCGGCGCGGATGTGCCGACGAGTGTGCCGAGTTTTCCGGCGGCGCGCAGATCGCGGGTTAATGCCACTACGGCCTGTTGATTACGCGCGTGGCCCAGCGCGCGTTCGAGCAGTGCGCGCAACACCGGAGGCTTCAGCGGTTTCTCGATGTACCAGTAGGCCCCGGCTTCGATGGCTTGCACGACGCGTTCGTCGCTGCCGCGGCCGGTGATGATGATCACAGGAATACGGAGGATTTCATCGCCCAGCTGTGTGAGCAGGTCCAGGCCGTTCATGCCGGGCAGCTCGACATCCGCCAGAATCAGGCTGGGCTGGAACTCCTGAAATTTGGCGAGGGCTTCTTCGCCGCTGGCGACGCCGAGAGTTTCCCAGTTCCATTTGCGCAGCAGAGCTTCGTAGCCTTTGCGTGCGTTGTCTTCATCTTCAACGATCAGAATGCGCTGCTGGTTGGGAATCGGGGTGGTCATCGGAACGTTCAGCCTACCAGCAGTCTAGCGGAAATCCAATAGAGTGAGGCGGCGGGGCGGCGGGACCGCGAGCCGAAACGGTACGGGGCCTTTGCTGAAATGGGGCCGGCTCGCAGGGCCGTTTTGGTAATGCAAGGATCGCCTGGGACTTATAACGCGTTACGTTCCGCCTAGATGCAGCGGCCGCCCCAGGGCCAGTTCGAGCTTCATATTTTGCGGCAGAGTGAGTTCCTGGCCGAGGCCCGAGGTGATCATGAATGCCGTCGCGGCGGAGATGGCCGCGCCCATGGCGGCATCCTGTTTATTTTTCGAGGCAATCCCAGGCTCTGCGCCGACGAATGCGGCCTCGGCGGCGGCGAATGCTGCGTCTTCTTGTTTGCCGGCAGTGGCGCGGATTTCGCCTTCACGATCGTAGAGCACGCGAATGGAATGAACACCTGGGGCGTCAATCAGATCAGCTACCAGGGGAATCCAGCCAGTGGAATCGTGGATTTCATCAAAGGTGAGCCAGAGGCGTGCGCGGCCCACTTTTCCTGCGGGCTGTATTTTGTCAATGTGGCCGCGGATCTGGGCCCCGGCGGGGAGGCTGGCGCCGTCGGCGGTGGCAATGGGCTCGAGGGTGCGCGCCAGGAATTGCTTGCCGACTTTGTCTTCTTTGGTGGAGATAATGGTTTGCAGGGAAATGAGAAAACGCGTGCCGCGAGCGGCGGCGCCGGGTGGCGTGTCTTGCGATTGGGCAACCGTCTGCTGCGACTGCGGTCGGCCTTGAGTCTCTACCCCCGAAATGACGAGCAGAATGGACGTAAATGCGAAAATCCTCCAGCATTTCATAAACTCCTCCAAATTTTAGTTTGGCGCTTTCAGCTGGAGGCGAAAGCGGGTACGCCTTGCAGTGAATATAGCAAAACTTGGGCGCTGAGGCGAGCGCAGTTTGTGTTTCGTGCTCGCCGAGCGTGTGGAATCCTGTACATTCACGACCGGCTCAGGTTTGTGAGCCGCGGCAGGTCGGGATTCAGAAAAAACTCTACAGGAACGGACGGGCGTGAATTATAATCCCGCCAGTTTTACGGGCACCCGTTGGACACGCTCGATACTCCCTTTTTTCGGCCCCCTTCGAGTCCTGTGTTTTTTTTCATCGCGTCGCCTGCGGGGGAGGAATGGGCGCAAGCGTCAGCGCGGGGCGACGCGGGCTGGGTCGTGGTAAGGAGGCGTACTTTGAAAGTGCTAGAACGTGCCGCCATTTTAGTTTTGGCTGTGTTTTGGGTCGTAGCGGCGGCATTGGCCGACGATACCAAGCCTCACCTGGCGGACGGGAGCGCTAGCGCAGGTGCGACGGCCGCAGGCGCGCCCTCTGCGAACGATTCCAGCGCGAAGACTGCCACCGCCGCAACCGATTCCGCGACGACGACGAGTACCGGCGCGTCCGGCACAGCCACGACACCAGCGAGTTCCTCAGCGGCCGCAACAGCGCCGGCGCCGACTGCGGCACCTGCGGCGCCGCCCAAACCCAAGTCCGGAGCGGCCCAGGCGAACCAGACGGCCGCCGCAGATCGGGATTCCGAGCTGCCGAATTTCACTCCGATGCCTGCGCTGGACGGCAACCCGGGACTGTTCACGCTGGAAACCGGCGAGACACTGCCCAAGCACGGCTTTTCCTTGGGCGTGGGATTGAACAAGTATTCGCGCATGCCGGGAGACATCACTTCGCTGCAATTGGTGCCTTCGGTGGGCTACGGGGTTACCAACTGGTTTTCGCTGTTTTTTCAGATCAATTCGTACGATTACATTCACGTCGGCGAGCCCAGCCTGTTGAGCCTGGCGCCGGTGAATGCGGTGAACCCGCAATACCAGAACACGATTTACAACTCGATCATACCGTCCACCGGTTTTCCTCCTGCTTATGTGGAGGATGCGCCGTTCGCGTCGCACAACGGCAGCGGCGTCGGGGAAGTGGATTTAGGGTTCAAGATTGGGCTGCTATCGGAGCGGCGAGGCAAGCCGATCAGCCTTTCGATTCGCAACGATTTCTATCTTCCGACGAAGACCGGTCTGACGGACCTGCTGGCGAATCAGGTGCAGTACGGAAGGTTTAATTATGGAGTGGGGCTGGAGGCCAGCAAGACGTTCTTTCACGGGGGAATTACCGCGACGGCGAACTGGTCTTACCGGTTCACGCGCGATTCCAGCTACACAGCGTTCGTTGGTGGCGTGCCCGAAACCGTGGTGCTGAACCTGGCGGACCAGATGCAGGTGGGCGCGGGGTTGTTGATTTTTCCGACGAAGCGATTTCAGATTATGACGGAGTATGACGGCACCGTTTACGTAGGCAAGGGAATTCAGAACACCAGCTTTGGCGCGCGCGATCCTGTGGACAACATTATTGGCTTCCGGCTGTACGCCTGGAAGTGGGCGGCCTTGGACATGGGATACAGATACTCGCTGGATCTGTCAAACCATCGCGACCGTAACGGATTCATCATTAAGGCGGGCGTGGCGCACTGGCCTTCGAAGCCGCTGCCGCCGGATGTGGTGACGGCGGCATGCGCGCTGGACAAGGCGGCGGTGAGGGAAGGTTCGGAGGATTACATTACGGCGAACGTCAGCGCGACCGATGCGAATGGGCTTCCCTTGACCTATCAGTGGACCGCGACGGGGGGAGCGATTGATGGTTCAGGGCCTTATGTGCGTTGGAATTCGGCTGGCGTCGCGGCCGGCAGCTACGTGCTGACGTCGCGCGTGGATAATGGCGCGGGCAAGACGGCGAGTTGCACCGCGAACCTGACCGTGCAGCCGAAACCGGCGCCTCCCGCGCCGACGATGACGTGCGCAGCGGATCGTTCGACGGTGCTGGCTGGGGAACGCGCCGAGATTACCGCCAATGTAAACGATGCATCGGGGACGGCGATACGATTCACGTGGCAGAGCAACGGCGGACAGATTTTCGGCAGCGGTTCGATTGTGCAATTGGATACATCGGGGCTGACGCCGGGAATCTATACTGTGACTGGTCGCGCGGAAAATGAATTGCACAGCGCGTGCGATTGCACAGCTGCCGTAACCGTGCAGGCGCCACCTGCTGCGCCGCAAGCGAGCAAGGTGAGCGCTTGCGATTTCGCTCCGGGCAGCGCGGGCGCGGACAACGTGTGCAAGCGCAATCTGGACGACGTGGCTGTGCGTCTGCAGAGCGATCCGCGGTCGAAAGTGGTGCTGGTGGGCTACGCGGATCCGCATGAAGCGCGTGGCGCGAAACTGGCTGGTGAGCGCGCGGCGAGCAGCCAGAAGTATTTGCAGGAGAAGAAGGGCGTGGACGCTTCCCGGGTTGAGGTTCGCACCGCGGCGGCACCCGCGGGCGCGGGTAAGGAAAACCGGCGGGTGGATATAGTGTTTGTTCCGGATGGCGCGTCGTATTGAGTTCGCGTTAATCTGGGTTCGGTTTCAGGCGTTGAGGCAGAAAGCAAGCAGCGAGGCGCCCGGCGACAACGGCGGGCGGCGGTAATTCGGCGCCCCGTGTCTTCGGCGGAGAAAACAGCTTAGGACTGACGCCTCGCCATAATTCCGCCACAACATTTTTGCCGGGCGCTTGGGGCTCGTATCGAACATGATTTCATTGAACAGATCTCTCCGGTGTTTTCCCTTCATGCGATTTGGCTTGGTTTGGGCGTGCGTGTTGGCGTGTGCTGGTGCGCGGCCCGTGCAGGCGCAGGTATGGCGGGCCATGGGTCCGGCGGGCGGCGACGTGCGGGCGCTGGCGAGCGATCCGGCGCACCCCGAGGTGCTTTATTTGGGCACGACCGATGGCGCGATATTCGCATCACGCGATGCCGGGGCCGATTGGCAGCAGCTCGGAGTGGCGGGCGAAAATCAAAATGCGGTGGTGACGGCAATCATCGTGGACCCGCGCGATTCTGCGAGGTTGTACGCGGCGACTTGGACACGCGAAGCTGCGGGCGAAGGCGGCGGAGTTTTTGTGAGCAGCGATGGAGGCGTGACCTGGCACGATTCCGGGCTCGCGGGGCATGCGGTGCGGGCACTGGCCCAGGCTGCTTCGGATCCGGCTGTGCTGGTGGCTGGCGCGCTGGACGGGTTGTTCTTGTCGCGCGATTCGGGTGAGAGCTGGCAACGAGTGACGCCCGCTGGCGATGCCGAGCTGCGCAATTTTGATTCGCTGGCGATTGACCCGCGCGATCCGCTGGTGATTTATGCTGGCACTTTTCACCTGCCATGGAAGACGAAGGACGGTGGCGCGCACTGGTCGCCGATTCACGAGGGAATGATTGACGATTCCGACGTTCTCAGCCTGGTGACGGACGCGCAGAATCCGCGGCGCATTTTTGCCAGCGCCTGTTCGGGGATTTATCGCAGCGACAATGACGGGGCGGCCTGGGAAAAACTGGAAGGCATTCCGTATTCTTCGCGGCGCACGCCGGTGATTCGTCAGGACGCGGCGCGCCCCGCGATTTTGTACGCGGGAACCACCGAAGGCCTGTGGAAGACGGCGGATGGCGGGGCTTCCTGGCGGAGGATTTCACCGCGGAGCTGGGTGATAAATTCCATGGTCATCGTGCCGCGCGATGGTGGCGGCGAATCGCGCGTGCTGCTGGGAACAGAACAGCACGGAGTGCTGGCGAGCGATGATCGCGGCGCGAATTTCCATGTATCGAACAAGGGATTTCATC
>DATNLN010000082.1:0-73624 GCA_035602855.1 Candidatus Acidiferrales bacterium | reverse complement strand
TGGTTAGAGCAGCGGACTCATAATCCGTTGGTCCAAGGTTCGAATCCTTGCGGGCCCACCAATATTTCCAAGAAGTTGCGGTGATTCGTTGTTTGGTTCGTTTTCCTCGGGTTGCGTCTGGGTTGCAGATACTTGTGGAGTTGTTGCTGCGGCGTCCAGCTTGTCGGCCCATGCACTGTTCGCGCCCGGGACCAAATGTCCGTACATATCGACCGTTACGTGTATCGAGCTGTGCCCCCTTTGCTCCTTTCACGTACGCGAGACTTGCACCCGCCTGTATCAGGTGCGACGCATAGCTATGTCGCATTGCGTGAAATGTGATCCGGCGCAGTCCTGCCGCTTCGAGACATGAAACAAAATCACGGTGGTAGGCATTGATCCCATCCAATGGCCTACCCGTCGCCGACGGAAACACTCATCGCGGAACAAACTCCTCGCCCGTCTCGAAAGCCTTTATCGCCATTCCGACCCGTAGCTCCAAGAGGACGCGCCGGACTTCGCGACTCATATCGACTCGCCGCGACTTGTGATGCTTGGGAGTCGTGAATTCGCCGCGGCTGTAGTTTCTGCGGACCAAGATGAGACGATTCGGATCGTCTGCATTTTCCAAGACGCTTATGCTACGGTCGAATGCTCAGCCAGGAGGCATCGATGCGTCCGAAAACCGATGGGATTCTTGAAACCTCATTGTATGTGAGCGACGTGCCTCGTTCGGTGCGCTTCTACGAGGAGATCTTTGGGTTCCGCGTCATCAGCGACTTCGGCGAACGCGGCTGCGCGATCCACGCAGGTACGCGCCAGGTGCTACTGCTGTTCAAGAAGGGAGGTTCGCGGGCAATCCAATCACCTCACGACGGAGATGGCGAGTTGCACCTCGCGTTCGCTATTCCTGCTAATGAACTGGCCACCTGGGAATCATGGCTCCCAACGAGAGGTATCCCGGTGGAAGAAAAGCGGCAGTGGGAATTGGGAGGCCGGAGCCTCTACTTTCGAGACCCCGACCGTCACTTGATCGAAGTGGCTACACCAGGCGTTTGGGCGGTGTATTGATACGTCCGGTGAATGCGTTCATCAGAATTTAGACGGTTTCTGGCTAAGTGAATAAAAACCGTTCCGTCTATCCGACACAAGATAGGGATTTCTGGGGTGGGATCCCACTCGAGGGGCAACTCGTGCACACCTTTGTTCTCGCGGCGTTTCTCTCGCAATCAATCTCCTCGCCTTAACGCAAGACAAACCCAAGCCCGGGTACGATTTCTCATTGCCCGGCGAGTGGAACGCGTCAAGCTCGCGGAAAGCGCTGCTCCGCCGGAAATTTCGGGTAAGGCTACCGCGTATGTTCTGGACCCTACCGGTTACGTCAAGGTGCGCGACGGCGAGAACGGGTTTTCGTGTTTTGTGGATCGCCAGACTCCTCTGAACCTGGAGCCGACGCCGAAGGCAGCGCCACTACCTTTCCCACGCGGATTCTCGTTGAGGAGTGTCGCGCCAAAGGCGAACCTGAAGACCAAATCAACGCCGAAATCGAATCGGGATACAAATCCGGAAAATTCCTGGTGCCGCGAAAGCCTGGCATCGTCTCACCGGTGGCAGAAGATTTCCTGCCAGACCAGAACTACTGCGAGCCAGAAACTGAAGACAAGATTGTGGGAAGGCAATTCATTTGAAG
Organism: Candidatus Acidiferrales bacterium; assembly: GCA_035602855.1. Classification (GTDB taxonomy): domain Bacteria; phylum Acidobacteriota; class Terriglobia; order Acidiferrales; family UBA7541; genus Palsa-295. Next base: position 71,955 of record DATNLN010000082.1, on the reverse strand, counting down.
CTAGGAAAGAGATGAATTACATTTGGGCGCGATTCGCATAGGGAGAGCATCGAATGAGACGAGGCTCACTGCGTCCCTCGGGCCGAAGGCCGAAGACGACGTTGGTTGCATGGGGCCTCGCGTCGATCCTCTTTCTCTTTACAGTCGAAAATATCTGGATAGATCCATGGTTGAGAAACAAGTCTCACAAGACGCTGTCAATGGTGCCAGAGGCGCTCAGCGGAAGCTGGTTTTTAGCCTTGATGGTCGGTGGGATTATGTTGGCGTTCCTGGTAATGTGCCAGATTCTCTTGACCAAAGACCGCAGTCTCTCCGTTTGGACGAAAGTCGGGACTGGGATCACGGTGCTTGTCGTGTTGCTGTTGAGCGTGCTCTGGGTCCGTGTGACCAGTGGGTTGACGTCCGCAATCCGTCTGCAACCGCGTGGCACAACACACACGGTCGCGCTGAAATGGCAGCCCAGCAGTTCGCGGGTCGCCGGATACAATGTGTATCGGAGCATGACACCCGCAGGTAATTACGTTCAGATCAATTCTTCGCTTGTTCAGGGAGTCACCTTCACCGACAACACTGTTGAGAGCGGTCTAACTTATTACTATGTGACTCGGGCAGTCGATACACTAGGCCACGAGAGCGTCAATTCCAACGAAGCCCGAGCAGCCATTCCGTAACTCCGACAACAAAACGCAGCCGACGTGCAGCGAAAACGCATATAAGCCAGCAACGTGGAAAGCTGAAGTGCGAAGAACAAGAGGCCATCATCGAGTTCTTGAAGTCGCTGTGAACTTTCCGGGCGCTGGCGTGCAGGTCGAAAATCCCACTAAACCGATGCGTGAGAACAGTGCCTAGAAGCTTCTCGTTCCACACAGAGAATTTCGGCGGGGATAAGACAGAAGCATTCTAATGACGGATAGCAATGTTCGCGAGATCCAGTTCGTACCCTTCATCCTCGACGGCTTTCTGAACAGCGACGCGCAGAGTCTGATCGTCGGCATTTTTCGGCGCATCGCAATGACGACGAATCACCTCTTCACCGTTCTGGATCCGAATCAACCATTTCGACTTCTCGGTATCCCACGAAACATCGACATGATCTGGACGCATGGCTTCCTCCGACCGAGATCTACCTGCGATTATAACGCTGGAACTGCCTTAGAGAACCCTGCATCTCGAAATACAACTTCACCCCTGCCATTCCCCTCAAGAACATCCACGCACGTGCTATTTCTCAAGAGCTGGCTTGGCGCATTATGAAGGATAGGGAGACTCGGATGCGGTCGATTCCCCATTTCCTTGTTTGAGGACTGAGCGGCCAGCCTTTCAAGGTCGGGCATGAGCATAGCGCGGGTGGGAATCTGGAGAAGATCATCCACTGGAGGGACGCGTGCGCCGACTCGGGCAAGATGAGTCCAACTCCTTCGTGGAAGCAGCTCAAGCCTACCTCTTTGAGCGGGAATAGATTCGCTGATTTGCTGCGAGTACTTTGGGCTTGCAGCGCACGGCACCGGCTGCTTCACCTGATCGCGGCGTGCAAAAGCAGCGGAGCGTTGGCGAAGGGGATGATGGTGCAATCCCCTTCGCCAAGGCGTGCGGCACGCATTTTTTCGGGTTGGGGGTTGGTCAATCCACGGTGATACGGGTAGCGGCTGTTGATCCCTTGATCTCTTGTAGTGGAGTTCCGACGCCGACCTGATCGTAGAACGGAGGCCAGAGTTTGAAATTGAAGCTGCCTTTGTACGTTTTGCCGTTGGAGGACACTGTATTCGTTTCTTCCGTGGTGAAGATGAACGAGACTTTGCCCTCCGAGTCAAACATCAGGCCGATGTGGTGCAGCTTGACGCTGTTTTCACCGGTGTCCTTCCAGACTCCGTAGCAGATGTTTCCGCCGGCCGGCGCCAGAAACGCGTTTTCGAATTCGGTACCATCTGCGTGCCAGGTCTTGAAGGATTCGAAGAACTGGAAGGAGCTTGGTGGTCCCGGGGGAATTACGGGGACAGGCAGAGGGCCCGCCGTACTGTACGTGGCAGTGTAAATCGTATGCCACAAACCGACGATGGCATGCCCGTGTGATTCGTCCCACTCTTGCTGGTCGTCCGCCTGAGGGCTCACGAAAGGAATTGGGGGAGCGGTTCCCGCTTTGTAACCACCAACCGCGCAACCACCAGCCTTTGCGTCGCCAGCTGCAAACAGCAAAACCAACGCAGCTAATGCCGCGATGGCGAAAAAACGACTTCTGCAAAGAACCCGAAAGATATTGTTTCGATTCATTGTTTTTCTCCTTCTAGATTTGATCTGAATTTATTTGCGCAACATGCTCGGCGTCCAGGGCGACGGGCAAGTGGAAAGGTTGGGGCACTATGGGGAAATACGGCCTGCTAGACAATGCGCGGCTCCTCACTTTCTGGTCAATTCTTGTTCATCAGCTAACGCTAGCGTGCCTAAGGACTTATCGGTCAAAACCTTAGAGGTTTTGCAATTGACCATTGCTTTTGCGGTCTGCTAGCATCACGGCACTCCCCCGGATCCCTGCGAGAGTGTACGAATGTTCTCTTCCATTGACAGACCGGAACGAATGTCGGGTAGCAACTCTCAGCGAGTGGCCTTCGACCGTTATGAACTGGACTTGCGCTCTGGGGAATTGCGCAAGGACGGCCGAAGAATCCGGCTGCAAGCGCAGCCCTTTCAGTTGTTGGCGATGCTAATCGAGAATCCCGGAGAGGTAGTAATGCGGGACGAAGTTTGTCGCGCTCTGTGGCAGACCGACACCTTTGTGGACTTCGATCACAGTGTGGCCGCCGCAGTGAACAAGATTCGCGAGGCACTTGGCGATTCGGCGGAAAACCCGCGGTTCGTCGAGACCGTGCCGAAGCGGGGCTATCGGTTCATCGGAAAGATCAAACCTGAAGTGCCGGTGGTAATGGCGGCTGCGAAGCCGCCGCAAGCTGCGGAACTTTTGGCCGTCCCCGCGGCAAAGGCATGGAGCGGAAACAAAAGGACGTTGCGCTCAGCAGTGGTAGCGGTGGCAGTGGTTCTTGCGGTTCTATTTATCTGGCTGGCGCGCAAGCCTGGCAATTCCCACCTCGATTCGCATCTGAATTCGCCGGCGATGACGATTGTTCCGTTCACCTCGTATCCGGGACAGGAAACAGCGCCTTCGTTTTCGCCTGATGGTTCGCGGATCGCTTTCTCCTGGGACGACGGCACAGGCAATCGCTCGGGAAGGCCGAGATATGACCTGTACGTAAAAGCAATTGGCAGTGAAACATTGCTGCGGTTGACCAATCATCCGTCCGATTGGATCAGTTCGACATGGTCACCCGATGGAACGCAGATCGCATTTCATCGTTTGGCCGCGGACGACAATGGCATTTATGTGGTACCAGCGTTGGGAGGACCGGAGCGCAAATTAATTGCAACGCACACACCGTACGATGTTGCTGCTCCTCTCAATTGGTCGCCTGACGGGCAATGGATCGCGTATGCGGACACGGAAAACGGCCGACCCGGCGATCGTGCCTTCCTGCTAAACGCCGAGACCCTGGAAAGTCACGAATTTCCGCACGACCCAGCCTGCCGTCACGAAGGAAACTTGACGTTCTCGCATAGTGGGCACGAACTAGCGATTCTGTGCGTCCATAACACGACTGGCTTCGAGTACTTGATCACCGATCTTCAGGGAAAATCCAAAAGATCACTGGCCACACGACACGAATTTCCCTTCGGACTGGCTTGGAGCGCCGATGATCAGTCGCTGATTGTGGCAGCGGCCGCTGCGAATGGCGACGCGCTCTATGAGATCCGGGTAGGCGATGGCGAAGTACACAAACTTCCGGGCGCAGCGGGAGAATGGCCTACGATTAGCAACGCCAGGCACAAACTGGCAGTCAGCGTGACGGACAACCACCTCGGCATCTGGAGAAAGGACCTGCAGCATCCCGAAGTTGCCACCGTGCAGATGTACAGCTCCACGCGATCACAAAGCGATGGCCAATATTCCCCTGACGGCAAACATGTAGCCTTCGATTCCGAGCGCTCCGGGACTTGGAGCGTTTGGATGGCCGACAGCGAGGGGAGCAACCTGGTACAGATCTCCAGGGAAGCACCAGCGGTATTTCCGCGCTGGTCGCCGGATTCGCAGACAATTGTGTTTCAGATGTTCGACGAGCCCAGCGGACTTTGGGGCGTGTACACCGCGGATATCTCCGATCGCGTCCCGCACAAACTAAAGACCAATATCCGCGAGTCACAATATCCGTACTGGTCTCACGATGGAAAGTGGATCTATTTTCTCGGTTACGAAGGGACTGGTCATCAGCTCTACCGCTGCCCTGCGGCGGGAGGTGAAGCTACTCTTCTTGTGGGTTCCATCGAGTCGACCGCCGCGATCGAGTCCTTCGACGGGAAGCTTCTATACTTCCCGTTGCGATGGGGCGATGCGAATATAATGATGCTTGCACCGGATCGCCCTGGCGCCGCGCCCCAGCAAGTCCCGCAAATGCCCAAAATCTTTGAGCAATCCCAGTGGGCAGTAGTGCCGGAAGGAATTTATTTCAGCCTCCAGGACAATCCGCGAAGCATCGGCTTTTACGATTTCGCGACGAAGCACGCACGGGAACTCTTCCGAGCGGACAAGGACCTTGCCGAGGGGATGTCCATTTCCCCTGACGGGCGCTATATGCTCTTCTCCCAAATCGATGAGAGCAACGCCGACATTATGCTCGTGGATCATTTCCGCTAACCGAATCCCGCCCCCCGAAACGTTTGCCATTCGGGGCACGCTTCTTTCTCTCGCCTTTCTCGTCTTCGGCAATCTCAACTCCCGCGTTACGGGACATATGCCGTATTAGGACCTCAAATGGCGCGTCACCGGAAAAGTCAAATCATCTGAAATCCGCAGGAGTGGAGCGCCCCGGCCTTCGCAAAATCAAGCAGCGAACCGAGCTGGTAGCAATTGCATTCCATCCACGTAGGCCAGGTTTTTATTTCCGGCGAGCCTCCAACTTCGCGGCAGCTTCCGTGAGTTTGGCCGACACAGTCCGTAAAAAAGACGCGGTGCGGCGCTCCGTTTCGGGCGCTACCTCTTCCTCGATGTACTGGAACAGCCGAGTCACTTCTTCATCCAGACGTCGTCCGATTTCCTCAAACTTGTCCATGGTCAGTTTCTCCCGGAAAACCCACCTGCTCTGGATATTATAGGATGATCAGAAATCAGAGTGTCATAAGGACGCAGTCGCGTCTCGTATCGTAATCATTTCGCAGTCGTATGGTAGTTCGGATATGGAGGGTGGTGAGGCGGAGGGGGCGGCGGACTCCTTTGCAATAGGTCCAATACCACTGCGACCGCCTTTTCGAGCTGCGGATCGTGGCCTTCGCGCACCGATTTCGGATCGTATTCCACGTCTACGTCCGGCGCGACGCCGTGGTTTTCGACGTCCCACGTACCATTGGGAGTGTAGAACGCAAGGTTGGGTGTGCCAGTGAAACCTCCGTCCATCAGGTCGCCAGGATTTGTATAGTGGCCGACAAGGCCGCCCCACGTGCGCTTGCCGACGAGGGGGCCAATGCCCGTCTTGCGGAACATCCACGGCATTGCGTCGCCGCCCGAGCCAGCCATCTCGTTGATGATCATCACCTTCGGGCCGAAAATGGCCTCGATCGGTGTGGTGATGTCTGAACCTTCGCGCAGAGACCAATAGCTCAGGAGGGGACGTCGGAGATATTCGATGATGTAATCGGCGACGTCGCCGCCTTCGTTGTACCGTTCGTCGATAATCGCCGCATCTTTGCCGACCTGTGCAAAATAGTAGCGGTTGAAATTCGTATAGCCGCCCGCATACGTGTCAGGCAAGTAGACGTAGGCGACGCGCCCACCGGTCATTTCGTCCACCTTTCGACGATTGTCTTCGATCCACGCGTAGTTGCGCAGAGCTCTCTCCGTATCAATTGGCACAACCGTGAGTTCACGCGCGCCGCTCCCATCAGGATTCGCACCGACCTTTATCACTACCTGCTTGTCTGCGGTATCTTCGAAGAAACTGTATATGTCTGCCGGAGGCCGCACGTCGCGGCCGTTCACAGCGAAGAGATATTCGCCGGTCTTCACGTTCACACCAGGTTGGGTCAGCGGCGCGCGCAACTTGGGGTTCCAGTTTTCGCCGTTGTAGATTCGCGCAAAAGCGTAGCGCCCGTCCTCAACCTTGTAATCCGCCCCGAGCAACCCGGTCTTAACGCGCTTGGGCTTGGGAATGTCACCGCCGCCCACAAACATGTGGCCGATAGTGATCTCGCCCAGCATTTCCGCGAAGAGGTAGTTCAGGTCATCGCGACTGGCCATGTTTGTGAGATAGGGTTCGTACTTTTTCTGGATGGCCGCGAGGTTCAGGCCGTGAAGACCTGGATCATAGAGGAAATCGCGTTCGTCGCGCCACACTTGGTAATACATGTGCTTCCATTCTGCGCGCGGGTCGACGTAAACCTCCATCTGATCGAGTTTCAGCGGCCCGCCCTTGCCTGGTTGCGGAGGACCATCAGCTGGTTTTTCCGCCGGGCCGATGGTCCACTGATCGTGCTTCGCGTAGAGCATCTTTTCGCCGTTGAACGAAAGGTCAAACGATGTCACGTCCTCGAGAATCTGGTCGGTTTTACGGGCCTTAAAATCAAACTTGTAGACCTTCATAGTGGGTGGTCCATCTTCGAAGTCGATGGGATCGACGGGCGGGCCTTCGAGCACGTAGAGCACGCCTGGCTTGCCAGCAGCGAGGCCTACATAGTTGCGGGCGGGAATTGGCACGGCGAGAATGCGCTGTCCGAGATTGTCCAGATCGATCTCCACCTTCACCGGCTTTTCCTCTTTGGCTTTAGCGTTGTCTTTTTTTTCCTCATCGTTCTTGTCTTGGTCACCGTCCTTGGCGTTGGTCGACTGCTTCTCCGCTTTCGTTTGTTTGTCTTTGTCGCTCTTCGCCTCTTCCTTGCCTTTCTCGTCGTCGCTCTCTGGCGCGAGCGGCGAGGCTAGGTCATTCTTGAGCACCATCACATAGACACTTCGCGTTACCGGATGCTGAAGGCTGGTCATGTCCAGCCAACCCATGCTCAATGCCGTATTCGTGCTGGCCGTGAAATACAGATACTTGCCTTCCTTGTCGAAAGCCGCGTGCACCGCATCGCTCATCCCGTCCGTCAGTTGATATGTTTTTCCCTGTTCCAGCGAATATGCGAACACGGCGTGTAGATAGTTATGAAGTTGTTTTGTATATGCAATCCAGCGGCTGTCTGGCGACCAAGACGGATCAAGCGAGTTGAACGGACCCGCGTACGTATCGGTATCTACGCGTACCGGCGTTTTCTTTTCGAGATCGACGTACCAAACGTTCAAACGCTTGTCCGTGTATGCAATCTTCTTTGAATCCGGCGACCACACCGGCGAATAGTAAAAGGTCGGCGGAGTACCAAGGTCGATTTTGCGCACTTCGCCGAGGCCATTTTGATCACGCACGTGAAGCGCCCATTCCCCCGACTCGTCGGAAAAGTAAACAATCGATTTTCCATCGGGCGACCACGCGGGGTCGCGCTCCACTACGTCGGTGGTACGCGTCAAGTTGCGAATGTCGCCCTTTTCTGCGGGAATCGTCAGTATCTCGCCTCGTGCGGCAATGACGGCTCGCGCTCCGGTCGGCGAAATGCCAGCGGAGCGGATACGTTGCGGTTCGATTTTCTGGAAATGCGGGCGGACCTCAGCCAGATCAGCAGCAATGTATATGTCGAGCGGGCGATTTTCGCCGGATTGTAAATCGAACAAATGAAGCGAGCCGAACTGTTCGTAAACGATCGCGTCCCCAGCCGATGAAGCGGACTTGATATCCAGGCCGTCATTCTTCACCAGCTCCTTCACTTCGTGCGATCGGGTGTCGTAAGCGAAGAGCGTAACTGGGCCGTTGCGGTCTGACAGGAAGTAGATCGTGTCGTCCACCCACATCGGATTGAAGTCATTCGAATTGTCACGGGGAATTGTCGCTTCGACGCTGGAATCGGATAGCTTCGCGATCCAGATGGGACGCGTTTGGCCGCCCCGATATCGTTTCCAGGCCATTTGCCACTGGACGTTCGGAACGTAAGCGATGTGAGAGCCGTCCTGGGAATAGGAGCCTTCCGACGCACGGACCAGTGGGACGGGAGTCGCAAATCCACCGCTGACAGGTACCGTGAAGAGTTGCACGACTCCGTCGGCAAAGGCTGTACGCGCGGAAGTGAATAAGATTTGCTTTCCGTCGGGCGTCCAGCCGATGGCCGAGCCGTCAGCGGGATGATAGGTCAGTCGGCGGGGAACGCCACCGGCCGTTGCGACGACGTAGACACCCCGGGTACCGTCATAGTCGCCCGTAAATGCGATCTCGGAGCCGTCGGGCGAGAAGCTCGGGTTGTCCTCGTGGCCTCCGGTTGTCAATCGCCGGACGTCGCTTCCGCTGCGGCTCGCAATCCAGATGCTGCCTGCGTAGCTGAACGCAATTTGTGTTCGGCTTAGGGTAGGATTACGCAGCAACTGAGGAGCCTGATTCTGGGCGCGAACAACCAAACCGCAGCCCAACACAATAAGAGCCAAGCAAACCACGCCTCGTATGCCGCGTGATGGTCTGATCAAATTTCTCGAGATGACGAAAGTGTTTGGCATGGCGTATGCACCTCGCGGACAATGCACTCCGGTCCTTCTGAGCGATAACTCCAGAGCCAGCGACCGAGAATGTACCAGAGCGCTATTACTTTCGTCTATAAAAGGGTCGCTTGCTAGGATCGATAAACAAGTAGCGCTTGCTTTGACGCAGTCGCTGGTGAATGGAGTGCAGTGACCCTTCAGGCAAACTGGCACATTTGCGCACAATCCAGCCACACTCTCGCGGAAGGATTAAGTCTGGAGTTTGCTATCGAGTGATTGAGATGGTTTGACTAACAGGAAGTAGCGGTCCTGTTTGCAAGCAGTGTCTTCGCGCTTGATACCGCGCCAACTGCGCGCTAGCGCGGCGGGCCCATAGGATCGTTGGGGACTGTGTAAGGCGCGCCATCGTGCAGGAACAGGCGCGCGGCTTCTTCGCGATTGAATGGACGGGCACCGCGCCGGCCGAAGACGGCGATTTGGTTGCCGCTTTCGTCCACCGCGCGATCGCGGTCGATTCCCTTCGACACCGCCAGCGCAGGGCCACTGGTGCGGTAGGTGGCAATTAGTTTAGGCGTGGGCCGCGGGCTGAAGCCGTACGAGTTGGGCGAGTCCTCAGGCGACAGAATTTGCAGCACGCGCAGACCGTTGCGGCCGTCGGCGAGGAAGGCGAAGGCGCTGGCGTCCACCATGCCGATTTTGATGTCCTGCGCGTCGTTTATCTTTCCATCGGCGGTGAACATCTGGTCGAGATGCGGTTGTTCCGGTCTTTGGACGTCAACGATGGCGACGCCGTCCTTGCCATCTGCAACGTAGGCATAAGTGCGCGCGACGTAGATATTGCGCGCGTCGGCGAGAGGCACGGCGGCTTTCGCGACGATGCGCGGATGGTCGAGTGCAGATACATCGAGGACTTTTAGCCCGTCGCGATCAACCACGAACGCGTAATGAAATTGAATCGCGATTCCGCGCGGATCGTGCAGCTCGGGCGAGCCGATTTCCGCCGTGATGCGTGGCGCCAGCGGATCGTTCAAATCCACAACCACCAGGCCGCGGTCGCAGAGCATGTAAGCATAAGTTCCAGCGATCGTGATGCGCCGTGCGCCGTTGAGAATTCCATTTGGGTTGAAAGCCAGCGCGCGCTTCAGAAAATTGTTGCGCGGATCGCCGTCGAGCAGCGTGCTCACTCCGGGCGATTTGCTTTTGGGATCGGGATCGCCGATGACAACCAGGCCTTCATACTTGTCCGCAACATATAGGTAGGCGTAGAGCGGATGGATGGTTTGCTCTTCGTTCACTGGATTGCGCGAACGCGCTGGATCGAGAGCTTGCGTGGAGGGACTGGCGACTGCCGTCGCGTATTTTGTGCCGACGTAAAGGCGCTGGCCGAGGGGAGAAACCGGAGCGGTGATGGTGCGCTCGGAGAAATTCTTGTTGTCAACATTGGCCACATCGTAGACGCGGAAGCCGCCTTTGCCCAACGCGGCATAGAGATATTCGCCGCGCAGCTGCACATCCAGAACGTTTCCGAGATGGTGGTAGGCTTCCTGCAATTCGCGGTTGCGCGCCACGTGCCGCTGATAATCCTGCGGGTAGGCGACACGCTGCAAATAGCTGCCGATGATGGCGGGCGGCTCGTCATGTTCGGCGACGGCGACGGCGTCGAATCCCTTCGCACCATCGGCGACGTAAATATAGCGGCCCATGAAATTCAATAGGTTCGTTCCCTGCAGCAACACTTGCGCCATCCAGGCGTTATTGTCCTTGCGATCGGAAATGTGGCAATCGTCGCAGGACTTGGTTTCCTTGCCGCGCACCGTGTGCGGAACGAAAGTGCTGAATGCAGTGCCGCTGAGGCCTTCGGCGGAAACGGTTTGCTGCATGTAGTAAAGCCAATCGCGATTTTGATTTTGCGAACTAACGAGGATGGCGCAGGAGGAACGGACCGGCGCGATGCGATGGCCGGTGACGGTGCCGTCAATGCCGAGCATGAATCCATCGTCGCGCAGAACCTGAAAATTGTACGCGGTCCAGTTGCGCGTGAGGAGCCCTTCGTTGTGCAGCATGGGCTTGCGCTGATTGGCCGTCATGGAAAGATGGCAGCCGAAACAATTCGGCGTCCACGAGGTGTGACAGGCGTAGCAGGTCATGCGGCCATTGGCGTGCGCGAGCTGCGATGAATCGGCGGGGACGTCGCCCCAGTATTTTCCGTCGGTGCGAATGGTTTTGGCCCAGCGCGATTTTTGGCTGTAGTGCGGATTGCCCGGAGTGATAGTGTCGAGGGTCTGCACGACTTCCCATTCTTTTTCCGGTTCGACCATGCTGCGCTGGAACAGTTTTCCGTCGCGGAATTCGAAGCGGCGCGTGTTCCAGGGAGTGCGCAGCGCGTCAAAGCGCGTACCGCCGGCGGGAGACGCTGCGCCGGAAGAGATTAATGTTGCGCGCGCTTCAATTGTGCCGTGGCAATCCACGCAGTCGAGTTCGACGGCGGCGCGCGGTTCGGCATAGAGTTTTCCGTTGCCGTGCGCATCCTGTTCGAAGTGGCAATCCACGCAGTGCATGCCTTTTTCCAGGTGAATGTCCGCCAGGTGCACGGCTTTTTTGAATTTGTCGGGGTCCCTGGGGCTGACGATTTGATCTTCGGCATCGAGCAGATTGCCCTGGCGGTCGCGTTTGTAGACTGCGCGAAAGACCCACCCGTGGCTGTGAAAATCGGCGAACTGACTCTGGTCGAGCTGCGCGTTGAACTCCGGACTGCCCAGTTTTTCCAGGAACTTTGGATTGGACCACAGGCCGCGCGCGGCTGCACCCTCCGGATTGCGCAATGCGACCTGATATTTTTCTTCTTCCGTTGGATTGTGCTGCTGGCGCGGATACATCGCGGCGCCGTCGGCTTCGTTATCCCACCAGGTGTAACCGAAATAAGTGGTCTCCATGTTCGTGCCGGGATGAACATGGCAAATCATGCATTGGCTGGACGGAATTGCGCGCGTGAAGCTGTGGCGAATGGGATGGCCGGATTCATTTTTTGGGATGGTGGGATCGGATGTGGCGCCTTCGCCCAGGTGCCCGAAGCGCGCGTATGGGCCGGAATGTTGCGGCGAGCGATCGTTCGCGTACACGACGTGACACGCGGTGCAGCCACTGCCGCGATAGTCGCCAGACTGGTCGTTCGTGCCGGGCAAAGAAAGTAGCGGATCGAGCAGGCGCGTTTTCTGCAGGCCGAGAAAAACGGGATCGGTGCGCAGTAGTGTGCCGAAGCCGCGTTCGCCAAGTTTATCGTCCGGGCGGCCGGATTCGTCCTCGCGATTGGGATTGCCGATTTCACCTTTTTTTTCGCCACCGCGTTCGAAGACGCGTAGGATGTTGCCAGGTTGCGAAATTTCCCAGCGTTCCAGCGGCGTCAGCTCCGGGACGACACCTTTGGTGCGCGTTTCTTCCTGCGTGGGCGGTGGCACAGTGAGCAGCGCCTGCGGTTGTCCTTCCGAGGAATAACTTTCGCCGAAGCGCGCGTTCTTCAGTGGGAACGAACCGTTGTTATAGAGCGCCGCGCCCCACAACATACCACCGTGCGTCATCATACTGGTTTTTACTTTTAGGACTTCCGAGGCGTGACATCCGCTGCTGCCGCAGGTTTCCGCGGCGACGCGCAGATCGCCGGGATTGACGAAGCGCACGTAGGCGTAATTCTCGCGCAGCCATTTGCTGTAGAGGCGCGGCGGATTCGCGGAGGCGCCTACCAAGGAGGAATCAGTGGGCTGCGGATGGGCGCGGTTCTTGAGTGGTTCGTATTCTGCTGAGCCTGGTTGGGTGCCGGATGGCAGAATCGCGGTCGCGTCTCCGCCGTGGCAATCCACGCAGGCCAGGCGAACTGTGCGGGTGGGATGCATGGAAGGTTCGTCGGTGGTGGTGTGGCAGGAAACGCATCCGGCATTTTTGCTGTCAACGTCGGATTGAGATTGGCCGAGCAGGCTTGGTTGCCGCTGCGACGGTGACTGCGCGTGCGAGCGGCCTTCGAGCAGCAATGTCGCGACGAGGGCGCCGGCGACGCAGATGAACGCAACTGAACCCCGCGTTATGCGCTTTCGCGCTGTGTCGCCGTCCGTCAGGCCACGGATTGATTTCGTCAGCAAATTCTCACGCTCAAAATTGGAAACGCAGATCGGTGAAAAGTGAAAACAGCACTCGGCCCGTGTAAATGTCCCGCAAACCTTGGTCCGGAATCAAAGCGGCCGCGCCCGCCGCAATGGAAATATTTTCGGTGAGCGGCGGACGGTAGCGCACACCAAAGCTGGAATCAACCCCAATCGAGTGGTGAATCGGCGACTGAAAAAGAATCTGTTCCAGCGTTTCGGTGTGTTCGAAGCGCAAGTAATTCACGTTGGCGAAGCCGCGCAGTTTGGGCGTCAGGTCAAATTCGGCGCCGATATTGGCAAGAAAAATTCCGGGATTCACGAAATTGGCCTGGCCTTCGTCTTTATTCGAGCGCAAATCGGGGAGCAAGCTGTCACCGGGGTTCAGCGCGACGCCCGAGCCTGTCAAGCGAATGCTCTCGCGATTCCACAAACTGAAAATGCCGCCGGCAAATTCGGGGAAATCGTCAATCGAGTCGAATCCACGGGCGCGGCTGCTGGAAGGATTAGCCGAGCCGGAAGCGTAGAAGACGGAACTTTTGATGCGGAACCAGTCTTTGTCGTAGGAAAGCTCGAGCGCGGCCATCTGCGCATTGATGGTGACGGCTTTTCCGGCGATGGCGTTGAAGCTGTCGTTGCCGAAAGCCTGGTAGAAAGCGTGCGTCAAATTCAGCGGGCCGATGTGACCGTCCCCGGTCCAGCCCAGATAAGCGGCGTGCACGCTGTGCGGGCGAACCGTGCCGCTGGAAAAAACGGCGCCGATGGGCGCGGGGCGCACTAGAAAACCGTTGTCGTCGTAATGAATCGAGGCGTCGTCCTTGTTGTAATGCACGCTCAACTGCGCGGTGTAGCCCGGGAACAAAAAATCCTGGCGGTACGCATTGGCAATGATGACCTGCTGATTACGCAGCGCCATGGAATTCAGGCCGCTGTTAGTGTTCTTCTCCAGGAAATTGAAATAGGCGACGTTATATTGCCACCGATTCGAATCCAGGTTGCCGAACAAACGCACACCCGGTTGCTCTTCCACGAACAGGAAGCCGCGAAAGTCGCTATTGAAAGCCTGAATGCCAGCGCGCACAGAAACGAAATCGTAATTCGGGCCCAAGTCGTGCAGCTTCACTTCGGCGAACGCCTCCTGCAATCCCAGATGCGAATCCAGGCGCGTGGTGCCTTTGCGCACGTCCACGTTGACGACGCCGAGTTCCTGCACATCCAGATAATTCAGGCTGACCACGGGCGTGATGCGGATGCGCCAGTCGACTGGACGAAACGAAGTATCGCCGTGAAACAGGTCGAAGGAAAAAGCAAAGGTTTGATCGAGGAAGATTTGGTTGCCTTTGCCGAAAAAATCGCTGCTTCCCGGCCGTGCCGAGCTGACGTCGGTGGGCGTGGGCAGGCGCCGGCCGTCGAGAAATGTGTCGCTGGTGGCTGTCAGAATCAGGAAAGTTTGCTTGCCGATAACGGGCATGTCGCCTTTCAATTTATTGCGATTGAAAGGGTCCCAGCGGCTGCCTTTCACGTAAGGATGTTCGCCGCCAATTCCGTAGCGATCCCAATCGGGCATGGCGATCGACCAGCGATCGGGTTCGGGATGAAAGACCTGATCAGCTGAAGGAACAGATTCGGGCGCGGGTTGCTGGCCGATTTGCTGGAGATTGCCGGTCTGCGCCGCGCGCGGCGGAATTCCGGAAGAAGGCGCGGGCTCAGATTCTGTTGGCGGGTTAGTGATTACGGCCGGAAGTCGCGGAAACTGCGGCTGTGTCGGCGCGACGGAGGGAAGAGCGGTCAGGGTAATTTCGCGCACAAGATCGTCGCCGGACTTCAGCTGTATGGCGGGATTGCTGAAATCCTGGAAGTCTGGGGCGACAATTTTCAACTCATAGTCGCCCGGTGCAACGTCTATAAAGCGGAAAACTCCCTGGGCGTTGCTGATTTTTTCGATCTTTTGATCCGTGGCGAGGTTTCTCATGATCACGCTTGCGCCGATGACCGGTTTCGCGTTCGCATCGCGCACGACGCCTTGCAGCGCAGCGTTTTTGGAAGCCGATTGGCCAGGCAGACGCTGTTGCGAAACGGATTGTTGCGGCAGGTCCGCGCCGGCACCTGAACCGAATGCAGGCGCGGCGCAGAACAAACTCAGGAGCAACCACAGACGCGCGGATTTGGAAATCAATACGCGGGATGCGTCGCGCATTGCGTCAGACCCCGGCTGTCCCGCGAGTTCCGGGGAGAAACAATTGGAATCGTCTGGCGATCACAGTTTTTTGCGAAGCCGGCACGTGTCTTCAGACGGCTCCGCGCGCACAATCTGGGTCCCGATTTTTGCATTATTCAATCACGATTGCACAACTGATTTGCAGAATGATTGAGAACCATGTGCGGCTGTGGTACCAATAGTCCAAACTCATGGTTCCGGCCGCAAATCAAACCGTTCGAACACGGCCGTGGCGAGCGATCGGCCCGCGGGTTTGCCTCGGGGTTGCATTTTGCCTGGTGCTTGGCGCGTGCGGCGGCGGAAGCGGGAGTGGTGCCAGCAGTGGTGGCAGTAGTGGTGGCGGCGCGCCACCAAGTCCTCCGCTCGAAACCGAAACCTTGTCGCAAGCAGACGTGCAAATGGTGGTGGAGGCCGCGGCGACTGCGGTGCAATCCGACGCCATCGCCATCGGGGTAGTGGACCGCTTGGGGCGCATCCTCGCCGTGTATGTAGGCCCATCGGCGCCGCCTAAATCGCTGGGAAATTTCGGCGTGATGATTCCCACCGCTGATCTGGCGGTGGCATTGGCTCGCACCGGCGCTTTCTTCAGCAACGACCAGGCCCCGCTCTCCTCGCGCACGGTGCGATTTATCAGCGGCATCCATTTTCCTCCGGACGTGGTCAACACAGCGAGCGCCGCGCTGTATGGAATTGAAAACACCAATCGCGGCTGCAATCTGGCGGCGGGTTTAGATGCGATCGTGCCCCCGGCTTTGACGATTGGCGGTGCGATGCCGGGATATGGCGTGATAACCGGCAAAGCGGATTTGCAGGATAGCGATCAGACTGCAGTGAATCCAGGCGGCCTACCGATTTTCAAGAACACGCAGCTAGTGGGTGGAATCGGCGTCGTCGCCGCAGATCCGGACACGGCGGAATACGTCGCGTACCAGGCGGCCGGCATGAAGGCGATGCAGGGGCCGAACGCCATGACCGATGGCGTAGGATTTCCCCTTTTTCCGGCCCCAGGGATTATTTCGATTAACGGCATCACGCTGCCGTTTGTGGATCAGACCACACCGCCCAATGGCGTTACCGCCACCGGCACGTTTAATGCTGCCAATCTTATAGTGATGCCGAGGGCTAGCGCCGGAGTTGCGCCCGAAGGCTTCCTGATCGCGGCGGCGGATGGTCCCGTGGGTGGCCTGACAGCGGCGCAGGTGAATCAGATCATAAACAATGCGGTCGCGACGGCGATGCTGACGCGGGCGCAGATTCGCCTGCCCATCGGCGTCAAGACAGAAATGTCGATTGCGGTGAGCGATCTGGACGGCACGCTGATCGGCCTGTACCGCATGCCCGATGGAACGGTGTTCAGCGTCGACGTGGCCGCGACGAAAGCGCGCAACGTGATTTACTTCAGCGGAATGAATCGCCAAGCCGCGGATCTGAACCAGGTGCCGCTGGGCACGGCAGTAACCAATCGCACGATCGGTTTCGGCGCGCAGCCTTTCTTTCCTTCGGGGATCGACGGGACACCGCCGGGGCCGTTTTTTAATTTGTACACGCAGGACACCGAGACTCCGTGCACGCAGGGGTTTCAAGTACCGAGCGTGGCGTGGCCCAAG
Source organism: Candidatus Acidiferrales bacterium (assembly GCA_035602855.1). Classification (GTDB taxonomy): domain Bacteria; phylum Acidobacteriota; class Terriglobia; order Acidiferrales; family UBA7541; genus Palsa-295. Next base: position 55,353 of record DATNLN010000082.1, on the reverse strand, counting down.
GCTAATCAGAGTGGCGTGGTATTTTTTCCTGGCTCGGAGCCCTTGTATATAAATGGCGTGCTGGTCGGCGGGCTCGGCGTCAGCGGAGATGGCGTGGATCAGGACGACTACGTGACGGCCGGAGGAGCGGCGGGATTTGAAGCGCCCACGGATATTCGCGCGGACCAGATTGTAATTGACGGAGTGCGGCTGCCGTATTTGAAGTTTCCGCGGAATCCGACGGACTGACGGGTAGTGATGAGCCTGCTAGCCCTCGCGGAGTTTGTGGCCGGAAAGATTTCCCAGGCCGTCGTACGCGGCGTACTTGTACATTTCGGAAAGCGTCGGGTAGTTGAAGACGAAGTCAATAAAAGCGTCGAGGGTCATCGCCGCTTCCAGCGCCATCATTCCCAGGTGGATCAGCTCAGTGGCGCTTTCGCCGATAATTTGCACGCCGAGCAGACGGCGGTCTGACTTGGCGAAAATCAATTTCAGCAATCCAGTCAAGTCGCCCACAATCTGGCCGCGCGTGTTGTTGGCGTAGCGCGCGCGTCCCACGGCGTATTCAATTCCCTTCTCCTTGCAGGTTTCTTCGGATTCGCCGACCGCCGAAATTTCAGGAATGGTGTAGACGCCCATCGGCAGCATGGAAGCAAGACGCTGCTTGTACTGAAATCCGAATGCGTGGCAGACGGCGACGCGGCCTTGCTCCATGGAAGTGGACGCGAGGGCGGGAAAACCGATGACGTCTCCGGCCGCATAGACGCGCGGCGCTGCCGTGCGGTAGTTTTCATTGACTGCGATGTAGCCGCGCTTATTGAGCGCCACGCCCGCTTGTCCGAGCGCAAGCTTGTCCACCGCGCCGCGGCGCCCGGCTGCAAAAAGCGCCGCTTCCGTTTCGAGTGTCTTGCCGGATTGCAGGGTGATGCGCACTTTCTTCTGCGCGCGCTCGATTTGCGTGGTGCGCTCGCCGAAGAAAAAGCGCACGCCAAGCTCCGCCAGCCGTTCGCGCAGGCATGCGGAAATTTCCGCGTCGAGAAAAGGCAGGACGCGATCGCGGCCGTCCACCAGCGACACTTCAGAGCCCAGCGCGGTGAAGATGGACGCGTATTCGCAGCCGATCACGCCGCCGCCCACCACCGCGAGGCTGCGCGGAATCGAATCCATTTTCAGAATGGAGTCTGAATCGAAGATATTCTCGTCGTCGAAGGGAATTTCGGGCGCGCGGTGGGGGACTGAGCCAGTCGCGATCAGAATGGCGTCAGCTTTCAGCGTCAGATTTTCGCCGCCTGTCGTTTTCAAGGAAATCGTGGCAGGATCCTCAAAAGAAGCGAGGCCGCGAATAAGGTCAATTCCGTGCGCTGCGAGATTTTTGGCGAGCTTTTCGCGTTCGGTCGCGACCACCACGTCCTTGCGGTGCATGAAACTCTTGACAGTCAAGCCTTCGCGCAGCGAATAGTCCACACCGTACAAGCCGCGCTGGCGTATGCCGGAAAAATACAGCGCCGATTCGCGCAGAATTTTGCTGGGGATGGTGCCGGTGTTTACGCACGCGCCGCCCAGAATGTCACTGCACTCAACCAGAGCGACACGTTTGCCAAAATATGCCGCCTGAGCCGCGCCCTTTTCGCCGGCTGGGCCCGAGCCGATTACCACAAGGTCATAATTTTGCACGCAAGTCCTCCCGGCGTTCTTGGCGCGATGATTCCTGCATGGCTTTCAGGTGTCGTAGAAACGTTTTCCGCGGCATTTCGGTTTAGGGCAGCAGCGCGTTCACCTGGCGTAACTTGCCTGCGAAGCGCGCGGGATCGTATGCAGACGGGTCCTGCAAATCCTGAAAGAGCGCGCCGATGGCCACGCGCAGCTCGGCGGAACGCGGGAACTTCTCGTTGCGCTCGTAAGCCACAAACAATGATTGCACGGCCATAGCGGCCTGCGCCGCGGCGTGCTCGCCCTGCGCGGAAATGTTGTCCGCATCGCCCGACATTTTCCGCAGCAAGCGTAGCGTGGACGCCGGATCGTTCGCCATCGCGTCAACTTTCGCGGACAAATCCCCAACAAGCTTCGCGCAATTTCCAGCTGAGGCGGCCACCGCATCGCGATCCGGATTCAGCCGGCTCATCAGTTGCCCCAGGCGCGTGATCTCCAAATCCAGTTTTCCGGCGTCATCACCATCCGCCTGAAAAACTACTTCGTGAAAAATCGTATAGCGCGAGGGATTCCACGGCGGATCGCCGGGACGACGCCCGGGATATCCGCGCGCTTGGCGCCAACTATTTTCCGGCAAGGTGAGGCTGTGATGGCACGAGTAGCATTGCAGCTCGGAATATTCGGGCCAGTATTTTCCTTGCGCGCGAGATTCCAGGCGCAGCAGGGATTGGCGCAGCTGCACAGCTTGGCCGGTGGTCAGTTCGCGCACGTCATACCACGGGTCGGTATTTTCCGCTTCACCCGGCTCGCCCGGTTCTTTCCAGTGGCGCGGCATGACGGCGGAAAAAGAATCGAGCTCGAAATAAAGGTCGGGGTGGCCAGCCGCGATCATCTCATGGTCAACGGATTTTTCCTCGCTGCCCAGATGGCAGCTCAAACATTTTTCGCTGCGCTTGGTGAGGTCGCGTGTGTCATACATACCCGCCGCGACGGATTTTTCATGCGTCCAGTCACGTTCGGTATGCGGGCCGAGCCAGGCAGCAGCGGGACCGTGGCAACTTTCGCAGCTCACTCCTTCGCTTAGGTCGAAGGTGCGAGCGCGTTGCGCGGCCGGAACATCAAGCGCGTGACACGCCAGGCATTTTGGCGCGGTCTCCGCTTTGCCGACGCCCAGAATCGCGGCCATGCGTTCGCCGATATTGCCCCGCAGAGACGCGTAGGCTTGGGAGTGCTTGTCCTTAACGATCCAGGTGCTGTACTCGTTCTGCAGCACGCGATTATCCGAGCGCGGCGAAACGCTGCCATGGCAGGCGGTGGACGCGCACGAACCGGGACCGGTGTAGCGCGGAGCCGGAGTCGCTTGCCCCGTCGGGACGGGCTGGCTCGCGTGATCATCGAGCGCAAAGAGCAGCGGGACCGATTTTTGCGCACGCGCGCTGGGGCAAAGCGCGACGCTCGCAGCGAGAAAAACAAAAAATAAAGATCGAGACATCGCGAGCCGGCGGCGTTGTGTGGAGAGCTTCGTATCCATTTGCACTTTGGCGGAGCAGGATGCCGGACCGCAAGGGCGGTGGCGTGCGAAAATCCTGCGAAGCAGCCACCTTGTACTATCGGATACTATCGAAATCAACTGAATTCAGGCTGAATTATTCGTGGCGTAGCGCGCAAGAATCATTGCAGGCTGGATTTCGCGCGACGCTCGTGGTTATATCCGTATACGCAACACTGCTGGAGACTGGTGGTTGTTTTCCGGGGCGCGAATGCATACTCTCTCCCGGTGAGGATTTCTTCCCCTTGATTTTCAGTGAACTCAGGGAAATACAACGTCAGTTCGGCTACCTGCCCGCCGATCAACTGAAAGCTCTCGCCAAGAAAATTGATGTGCCGCTGTATCGCCTGCACGGCGTCGCCAGCTTTTATCCGCATTTTCATTTGACGCCACCGCCGAAAGCAGACGTGCGCGTTTGTCAGGACATGTCGTGTCATTTGCGCGGCGCCGGCGCGTTGCGCGCTGGACTGGAAGAATCGTTCCGCCAGTCTGCGTTTGCAGACGCGAAGCTGGGCGGAGTTTCCTGCCTGGGCCGCTGCAATGAAGCGCCCGCGGTCGCAATCAACGAGCATATCTACACCGAACTTTCGCAGAATCAGATCACGGCTATGGTGGGCGACCTACTCGCAGGCGGCGCGTTGCCGGAAATTTCGCAGGTGCACCGCCGGGTGTCGTGTGCTTCCGATCCGTACGGTGCAGGGGAACATTACCAGACGATTCAGCGCCTGATGAAATCGCGCGCTTGGGCCGCGGCTTTTGAAACGCTGAAGTCTTCCGGACTGCGCGGCCTGGGTGGAGCGGGCTTCCCCACCGAATCGAAATGGCAGCTGGTGCGGCAGGCGGCGGGGTCAGAGAAATTTATCGTGTGCAATGCGGATGAAAGCGAGCCCGGCACATTCAAGGACCGCTTCATCTTGACGCATTTGCCGCACCTGGTGATCGAAGGAATGATTTTGGCGGGCGTGCTCACCGGCGCACAGAAGGGCGTCATTTACATTCGCCACGAATACGAAGACCAGGAAAAAATACTGCACGAAGAAATCCGGCGTTGTATGCGCAACGGTTTGCTCGGGCCACAGGTGCTGGGGAGTGAATTCAACTTCGACCTGGAAATATTTGTCAGCCCGGGCGGATATATTTGCGGCGAAGAGACGGCGCTGCTGGAGGCGATCGAGGGCAAGCGGGCCGAGCCGCGCAATAAGCCGCCATTTCCGGTGCAGCAGGGTCTGTGGAACAAGCCGACGGTCATTAATAATGTCGAGACGTTTGCAAATGTGCCCACGATTCTGTTTCGCGGCGTGGACTGGTACAAATCGCAGGGCTTGAATGGCGCCGCCGGACTGAAATTTATTGGCGTGAGTGGCGATGTGGTGCATCCCGGTGTGTACGAGGTGCCGCTGGGCACGCCGGTGTCCGAGCTGATTTTCAAATACGGTGGCGGGATCGCGGATGGAAAACAATTGAAGGGCTTCGCGCCCTCCGGGCCATCTTCCGGATATCTGCCCGCGTCCATGGCGGACGTTCGGCTGGATTTCAAATCGCTGGCGGATGCCGGCTCGATGCTGGGCTCCGGCGCGCTGGTGGTGTGTGCGGAAGATCGCTGCATGCTGGACATGGCGCTCAATTCGACGCAATTCTTCCGCAATGAATCCTGCGGCAAGTGCGTGCCGTGCCGCGTCGGCTCGCAGAAATTGGTGGAAATGTTGACGGGCTGGACCGAAGGAAGTGGTTCAGCTGCGGACGTCGCGCTGATTGACGAACTTTCCGGAGCCCTGCGGCTGACTTCGATCTGCGGGCTCGGGCAAGTGGTGCCCGCGCCGATCGCTTCGGTGCTAAAGCACTTTCGCGCGGAGGTGGAATCCCATATTTTGCAGCGGCGTTGTCCGGCGGGTGTTTGCCCTTGCGGTAAACGATCCGGCGGAAGAGCTGCACCGGGCTTCGCAGCAGCGAAACTGGGACGCGCATGAGTGCGAGCCCGCTGGTAGAACTCACGATTGACGGCAGAAAAGTCTCGGTGCCGGCCGGAACTACGATTTTCGACGCCGCGCGGATGCATGACGTCGAGATCCCCACCCTTTGCCACCAGCAGAACGAAAAGCCCGTGGGCGTTTGCCGCGTGTGCGTGGTGGACGTAGGCGCGCGCGTGTACACCGCAGCGTGCATTCGTCCAGTGGAACCGGGCATGGTAGTGAAGACCGCCGACGACGGAGTGAAGCGCGCGCGGCACACGCTGATCGAGCTGCTGATGTCCGATCATCCCAGCCCGTGCGCGCGCGAGCGGCAATCCGGCGATTGCGAGCTGGAAGCGTTGGCTAAACAAGAGCAGATCACGGCGGCACGTTACGCGCCGCGCGCAACACGACGCGGCCCAGACAATTCCTCGATGAGCATCGCCGTGGATTTCGACGCGTGCATTCTGTGCGACCGCTGTATCCGCGGCTGCAGCGATATCCGTGAGAATTTTGTGTTGGGACGCATGGGCAAAGGTGCCTCGGCGGGAATCGCGTTCGACAACGACGAGCCGATGGGCGAATCTTCCTGCGTTTCCTGCGGCGAGTGCATGGTTTCCTGTCCGACGGGCGCGCTGACAAATAAAGTCGTGACGCAGACGGCGATGGCGCGGACACCGGATTCGCAGCCCGTAGCGCTTGAGGAACTACAGGAGCTGCCGTTCTTCGCAGGCGTGTCCGGAACATTTCTAAGCCTGAATCGCAACGCCGTGGTGCGCCGGCACTTCAAACCCGGCGAACTGATTTGCCGCGAAGGCGAATACGGCTCCACGGCGTTTTACATTCTGGAAGGTCAGGCGAAGGTTTCGATTGCCAGCCCGATCGCGCACGTAAAAACCAAAGGAGCAGTGCGCAAGTTCCTGGGAAAACTTTCCAGCAAGCTGACGCAACGCCAGAACGATGCGCGCGAAGAGGAAACCTCGCAGCACTGGATTCACATTGATGCGCCGATGGATTTGAATTACGACAATCCGGTGGCCATGCTCGGCCCCGGCGATCTGTTCGGCGAAATGACTTGCATGAGTTTGTACCCGCGCTCGGCCACGGTCCGCGCGGAGACCGCTTGCACGGCGCTGGAAATGCTGCGCAACGTGCTGGACATCATGCAGCGCAACAAAACTTTTCGCGCGCGGCTGGATCACTCGTACCGGCAACGCGCCCTGGACTCTCATTTGCGCGCGGTTCCTGTGTTCGCGGAATTGACGGACGAATTCATCGCGGGATTGCGCGAGACAGTCGAACTGCTGCGCTTCACGCCGGGCCAGGTGATTTGCCGCCAGGGCGACGCGGCGGACAGTTTCTACCTGGTGCGCATCGGCTTCGTGAAAGTTTCGCAGACTCATGCCGGCGGGGAGATGGTGCTGGCATATCTTTCGCGCGGCGAATATTTCGGCGAAACGGCGCTGCTGGAAGATACGGCGCGCAGCGCGACGTGTACGGCGCTGGATCACGTGGAAGTGGTGCGCATCAGCGCCGAAGATTTCGCCAGCATGACGCGGCAGTTCCCCGGCGTCCGTCAAAAACTTGCGCAGGTAGGGCAAGAACGCGTACAGATGAATCACGAAACGCTGGTGATGATCAACAGCACGCCTTTGGATAGTTTTCTGAAGCAGGGTCTGATGGAGGCGCAGAGTCTGTTGCTGCTCGATCTGGATTCCTGCACACGCTGCGACGCTTGTGTGAAAGCTTGCGCGGATGCGCATGACGGAGTGACGCGTCTGGTGCGTGAGGGATTGCGATTCGATCATTACCTGGTGGCGACGTCATGTCGCCAGTGTCTGGACCCGCTCTGCATGGTGGGATGCCCGGTAGGCTCGATTCGGCGCCGCAATTCGTTGGAAGTGATCATCGAGGATTGGTGCATCGGCTGCGGGCTGTGCGCTGAGAATTGTCCGTACGGCAACATCAATATGCATCCGTTTAATGTTTTCAGCGACGTTCCGGGAACGCCCGGGCAGAAAAAAGCGCTGCTGAAGCAGAAGGCGACGTCCTGCGACCTTTGCTCGGATTTCGCGGAGCCGAGTTGTGTTTATGCCTGCCCGCATGACGCGGCGCATCGCGTGAATCCGCGGACGTTCTTCGCGAACTTGCTGAAACAAGGCACGAGCGGGACGCCTGAAGGTTAACAGATTCAATCTGCAGCACGGGAACGCACGACACCTTGCGCATTGACCGCACACATCGGGCGTGGCTCATTGCCTCGCTGATTATTTTGGGCGTCGCGGCGGCCATTTATGTCGTTTATGCTGCGAGTTCTCCCGCGGGTCCGAGCGGAGGCAGCCCGATCGGCTTGACGTTTGGGATTGCCGGCTCGCTGTGCATGCTTTTCGCCGGATTGCTGGCGGCGCGGAAGAAAGTCCCGGTATGGAGGCTGGGCCGCGCGCAGACATGGATGCGCGGGCATTTGTGGCTGGGATTGCTGAGCCTGCCGCTGATTCTTTTTCACGGCGGCTTCCGATTTGGTGGGCCGCTGACCAGCGTTCTGATGGTGCTGCTGATCGTCGTCGTCGTGAGCGGAATATTCGGCGCCGTACTGCAACATTACATGCCGCCGGTGATGACCACGCGCATCCCCATGGAAACAATTTTTGAGCAGATTGACCGCGTGCGGGCGCAACTGCTGGGCGAGGCCGACAAAATGATAGAAGCAGCTTGCGGCCCGCTCAATTTGCAGAACGCGACGCCAGCGGCAGGCGCGCGCTCCAGCGTGGCAACCGCAACGATCGCGACGACCGATACGCTTCCGCTATGCAACTTTTATGGTCGCGACATGCGGCCTTTTCTGCAGCAGCGACGTGCGCAAGACGCGGCGCTTTCGAATCCGGTCAAAGCCGCGGGCATATTCGAAGCCTTAAGGACGCTGCTGCCAGTTGCTCTGCACGCCACCGTAAAAAATCTGGAAGACATATGCGAAGAGGAACGGCAGCTCCGGCGACAGATACGCTATCACCATTGGCTGCACGGATGGCTGATGCTGCACGTTCCGCTGTCGCTGGCGCTGCTGTTGCTGGGATGCGCGCACGCGATCATGGCACTGCGTTACTGAAGCAGCGAATGGCGGCGGACCAAGGCAGATAGAGGCGAGTACTGGTGGCACGAGCCAAACTCACGACAAAAACGCTGGCGCAGCGGATTGATCTGGAATATTTCAAGCATCCGCACCCGTTCCGGCGACTGCGTTTTATTTTGTCTGTGGCGCTTCCGCTGCTTGCGCTGCTCTGGCTGGGGTGGTATGCGCTGGCGCGCAACGATCGTATTTATAGCGGCGGCAGAATGTCCGCGTCTCATGCGGTGCTCACGGCGCGGTGCAGCTCGTGTCACGTGGCGCAGGCGGGCATGTTCAGTGCGAAAGCCAGCGATCAGGGCTGCGATTCCTGCCACGACGCGCCCCTGCATCACGCCAATCAAATTTTCACGCCAACCTGCGCCGCGTGCCATGCGGAACATCGCGGGCATCCGCGCCTTGCCGTAACCGCGGACGTCAGTTGCACGCAGTGCCACGCAAATCTGCACACCACCGGCGCTGCCACACACTTTACTTCGGACATAACACGCTTCGTCGGCGGCCATCCCGAATTCGCGGCGTTGCGCCCCGGCAGCGTTGATCCGGGGACGATCAAGCTGAATCACGCGATTCACCTGAAACACAATCTGCGTGGGCCGAATGGCCCAGTGCAACTCGATTGCGACGACTGCCATCGCACGGCGAAACCGGAATCGCGCTGGAGGTTCGGGTCGAACACGACGCAGGTCGAGCCCGTCGTGCAAAATGCAATTCCCCCTTCCATGGATCCGCGCCGCGCGTATATGTCTCCGGTCACCTACGCAAAGAATTGCGCGGCGTGCCACGGATTGCAGTTCGATGCGCGTTTCCAGGAAGGCGTGCCGCACGATACGCCCGAAGTGATTCACGCGTTCCTGGAACAAAAGTTTCAGCAATATATTCCCGGCCATCGGGCGGAACTGCGCGTGACGGCGCCCAATCGCGATCTGCCGCAGAAGCCGATCCCGCCCGCGGTGCGCGTGGTCACTGAGCAGCAGTGGGTGACGCTGCGCGTGGCGGAATCAGAAGAACTGCTTTATCGGAAGACGTGCCTGCAATGCCACGCGCTGAAATTTGCCGCGAGTGCGCCATTGCCCACGGTCGCGAATTCCAATATTACGCAGCGCTGGTTTCAGCACGCCGTTTTCAATCACGATACGCACAAGCTTTTGCAATGCGTCGCATGCCATTCCGGCGCGACGACCAGCCAGGAAACCTCCGACGTGCTGCTGCCGGGGATTGCGACTTGCGCGAAATGCCATCGCGGCGGGCGGGAAGCGGCGGAATCTCGATGCTTCGAGTGCCACACCTACCACGACTGGAAACAAGAGAAGAGCGTGAAGGGAACGTTCACGCTGTCGGCCTCGCTGCGCAACGACTGATAGGAAGTTCCTGCTGCGGGGCAGGCCGAAACCAATCTGAAAAGCTCGCAGCCTGTCGCGCGCTACTTCGTTTTCATCACGTACACGCCGTCCCACTCGCCTTCGGGGGCGCTCTCAGAAAACTCCAGGGCGCGTTCGAGGAAAACCTGGCTGGGCCCGTCATCCGGGTATTGGAGCAGAACATCGGTAAACAGCGCCGCCGCCTCGCGCCAATTCTGCGACCGGTAAGCCGCCATGGCTCGGTCAAATTGCTCGAGCAATTTGTCATACTTGGATTTTTCGGCGGCGACATCCATCAATTCATAAATGTTCACCGGCAAATTCTTGCCCTTCACGCGAATTTTATCCAGCTCGCGGCAAACAAACTGGCTGGAGACCTGTCGATAAGTCGCCTCGCTGATCACAATCTGCACGTGATACGCCTTGGTGATGCCTTCCAAGCGCGAAGCCAGGTTCACGTTGTCGCCCATCACAGTCCAGGACAAGCGGCGCGCCGAGCCCATCGTGCCGACATTCACCAAACCGGTGTTCAAGCCAATTCCAATCGAAATCGGGGCGCGCCCCGCCGCTTGCCATTTCGCGTTCAACTTCGCCAGGCCGCCGGCCATGCGCAGCGCGCAGGCGCAACTGCGCGATGCGTGATCTTCCTGCGGAGACGGCCAGCCCCAGAAAGCCATAATGGCGTCTCCGATAAATTTATCGAGCGTGCCGTCGGTCGCGAAAAGAATTTCGGTCATTTGCTCAAAATATTCATTGAGCAGGTGCACCAGCTGGTCTGGCGTCAGGCTTTCAGAAATCGTGGTGAACCCGCGGATGTCGCTGAAGAACACAGTGAGTTCCTTCTCCTCACCGCCGGGACGGAGGTATTTTTCCGGATTTTTTTCCATCAGCTCGATCACGCCCGGAGCAAGATACTGCGAAAAACTCTTGCGAATATTGCGCTTGGCGCGTTCCTCGCGGATCATACGCAGGCTGGTTATGGCGGCATAGTTCGCGGCAAGCGTGCCCGCGGGAATCACAAAACTGAGCCATTGGCCTTTGTGCACGAAGCTGAAATGGACGAACCAGGCGTAGGCCGTGAGGGTCGCCAGCACAGTGATCGTTGAATAGAGAGGCGTCACGCGGCTGAACAGAAATCCGAAGACTAGGCCGAACAAAAGTAGGAAGCCCAGGTCCACCATTTCTTCGTCGTATCCGCGTTTCAGGAAGCCGCGGCCCTGCTCCGCGCTGTGCAGCAGGTTGTCTATGATGTTGGCGTGAACTTCGACCCCCATGTAAACACCCTCGAAAGGGGTGTTGCGGATATCGCCGATCGCCAGAGCCGTCGCCCCCACCAACACGATCTTGTCTCTGAAGGCTTCCGGCGGCGTGTTTCCGGTAATCACATCCCACATTGAATACTGTGCATAGGTGCGGTACGGACCGGTGTAATTCAATAGCGCGCTGCCGTCGCTCGCGGGACGCAGCGTATGGCGGCCCAGCTGAATGCGTTCGAGCCCTTTCGGCGCGATGTAGGCAGCCACTTGCTGGTCCGGGATTTTCTCGTATGCGCGCACCACTTCTAGATCGAGCGAAGGGAAAAAGTCCAAATCCTGATAGCGGATCATGAGCAGGGCGTGGCGCAGAGTGCCGTCAGAATCCGGCACGATATTGATGAATCCGAACGACGCGGCTGAGTCGGCAAGTTTGGAGATGTTCGCTTCGACGCCCTGCTTCACCAATCCGCCGTTGTCTTTCCACACCTGGCCCAGGTCCACGGTCTGCCCGCTCTTGAATCCCGCCGGCAACACCTGAGGGAACACGTGGGCCCACGCGATATTGAAGTACTCCTCCGCCAACTTCGGATCGGGCTGCGAGTCCAAAAATATGTGGCCCAGAACAACGTTGCCGCTGTTCTTCATAGCGGCAGCTAGCGCCACATCCTGATCGCTCGCCAGTTCCAGGTCCTGGATCTGCTTCCGCAGGGAGGGCGATGTCCGCGCTGCGAGCTCCGCCTGCAGTTTCCGCAGCGCTTCACCTGCGGAATTGCTCTCGGGAGTTGGAAAGGTAACGTCAAATGCAATCACGCGCGCGCCGCTCGCGTTCAGTTTATTTATCAGCTCTGCATAGTTTTTTCTGGGAAAAGGAAACGAATTGATTTTCTGCAGGGTCTGCTCGTCAATGCCCACGATGACGATGCGATCATCATGCGGGCGCGTGCCGCGCATTTCAAAACGCAGATCGAGCGAGCTCTGTTCGATGCTTTGCAGGAAAGCGAAACCGGGGCGCGAATCAATGGCGCCGATCCCTGAGAATCGGAACAATATCAGTCCGAGCAGCGTGACCAGCACGCCCAGACCCAAGTCAACGTGGTCGAGCGCAAATCCTTTTAACCGTTCCCTCCAGCGGGGCCATCGCTGTTCCGGCGAGCTCATAAAGATCGTGACGCGCGATCAAGTCCAGAGTTCATGCTTCCTAGGCACAAATGAGCCCTGCTTTATGGAATAACGCCGCGCGCAACTCAGCCTCACGGGGCCGGATTCCTGTCCGTCGGAGGCGGAGGCGCTCCCCCGCCGCGCGTCAGACCGACGCCCAGGCCGATTCCCAATCCCGCCGCCACTGCCGTGCCGATGAGCGCCCAACGCAGCGCGTGGCTCTGGTGCGGGATCCCGGCGCTGGCAGGGATGTCCGTATCGGTGAGGCTGGCTTGCAAGGTCGCGGGCGGCGTGTCTGACGGCTGGAATCCGGCAGGCGGCAATTCCGATGTAATCACCACCATTTGCCCGGCGCTGACGGTGACCGAGTTCGAGGCCGCGTCGGATTGCCCGGAATTGTTGGCGGCATGCGCTCCGTTCAATGGCGTCACCGAAACTTTGCCCTTGTAGCAAATCACGGTGGTGGAGTTCGATTCGAATCCGACGTAAAAATCCGTGCCGATGACGCCGATCACCGCGTTGGGCGTCTTCACTTCGAATTTGCCGCCCGGTTTCGAGACCTTCACCACCTGGCTGCGTAGCTTGCCAAAATCCACTTCCAGCGACGTCTGCTGCGAAGCGCTATCGTGCTGCACGATGCGCAGCTCGCTGTCCGCGCCCAGGCTCAGAAGGGAACCATCATTCAGTCCCGCGCGCACGCGGCCGTTGTGCTCCGTCTTCAGCAGATCGTTCCAGCTCAGTTCCTCTTTCACTTTAGCGGGTTGCGAATTGCGCGTGGCCGCAGGGATCATGGCATTGATCTGGCCCGCCGGTTGATTGCCTGTCTGAGGTTGCGGCATCGCCGGCAGCGCCACCAGCAGAGAGCTGAGCACAATCACAGTAAAGTGCCTAAACGATTTCATGCGTGACTCCTTCGATTGATTTCTCGGCGTCCAGTGCAACGATTTTGACAGAGGCTCGGGGAGTGTCAACGCGGAGCGGTGGCCTGTGCGCCAAGGTGGTTAATAGCAGACGCTGATGCTCGACCTCAAGCGCCGGCGTGCGCGTCCGTGGCTGGTTCCAGTGACCCGCGCGGACTGGAACCTTTTCTGGCCTACAGGACAGCTTGTGGGAACCTTGCCGGTTCCTTAACCTATTGCGATAGAACCATTTATTCCCCGGCTCACGAACCCGGATTACTCCGGGGAAATTGTCCGCAACGGCGCTGTTAGGGAGGCGAAGGCTGATGAAGTTTGCCAACCGTGCACTCCCTATTGTCGTCCTTGTGCTGGGAGTCCTGCTGCTGCACGCGGGATGCGCCAGTACCGGCTACAATGGAGGCGGAAAAGGTGGCAGCGGGACGACGGTCCCAGCCACTCCGATGGGTTTCACGGCCGTAGCGGGAAACGCGCAAGTGGCGCTGAATTGGACGGCCAGCTCGGACGCAACAGGCTATTACGTGAAGCGCTCCACGACCAGTGGCGGACCCTACACGCAAGTTGCGACGCAGGCGACGACGAACGATACCGATACGGGCCTGACCAATGGCACGAAATACTTTTACGTTGTTTCGGCGTACGACTCTGCGGGGCAAAGCGCGAACTCCGCGGAAGTGAATGCGACGCCTGTCCTGGCGCGGCCGGCGGCGCCCATGGGCCTCGCCGCAACACCCGGAAACGCGCAAGTAAGCTTGACGTGGGCCGCAAGCGCCTCCGCGAGCAGTTATCACGTGAAGCGCTCTACGACCAGCGGCGCAGAAACGCAAATCTCGGCGCCCACTTCCGCAAACTACACTGATACCGGGCTCAGCAACGGCACGAAATACTATTACATGGTTTCGGCTGTGAATTCCGGCGGAGAAAGCGCGAATTCCTCTGAAGTTTCCGCCACGCCGGTCGCTCCCTTGAGCGCTCCCGCGACGCCAACCGGATTGCAGGCAACGGGCGGCAACGCACAAGTGAACCTGAGCTGGAACGCCAGCGCCGGCGCGGCCACTTATAACGTCAAGCGCTCGACAACGAACGGCGGACCGTACAACACCGCGGTCGCTTCGCCCACCACAACGAACTACACCGACGCCACCGTGACCAACGGCACCACCTACTACTACGTGGTGTCCGCCGTGAACACCGCAGGTCAAAGCGCCAATTCCGCGCAAGCCAGCGCGACGCCCGCGGGCCCCATTGCGAATGTGACCATCACCGTTAATCCTTCGCAAACCAAATCCATTTCGCCCTATGTCTACGGCCTCAATTTTTATTCCGGAGTCACCGGCGCTCCGCCGCAACTCACTTTCGATCGCGCCGGCGGCAACCGCTGGACGGCCTACAATTGGGAGACCAACGCTTCGAATGCAGGCAGCGACTATCTCTACGAGAATGACGACTACCTGAGCAGCAGCGCCGTGCCCGCGGAAGCAGTGCGCAGCTTCATCGCCGAGGATCAATCCAATAGCTTGGCGAGCTTGATTACTGTCCAGCTGCAGGGCTTGGTGGCCGGCGATGAGAATGGCCCAGTGAGCGTGGCCAATCCGCCGGACCTGACGCGCTTCAAGCAAGTGGTTGACCAGAAGAGCACGGTCTCCAACGCGCCGTTCACGATTACACCGCCAACTACCGACGCCAACGTGTTCATGGACGAATTTGTATGGGCGCTTGATCAGAAATTCTCCGGCATGGGAATTTTTGGCGCGAATCCCACGCATCCCACTTTCGTCAGTTTGGACAACGAGCCTGAGTTGTGGAACTCCACGCATTTGGAAGTGCAGGGGCCGAACCCGGTGACGTCTGACGCTTATATCGCCAAGACCATTTCCATCACGGAGGCGCTGAAGAACCAGTTTCCAAATATGGTGATTTTCGGGCCAGTGCACTACGGATTTCAGGGTATCTACAACTGGCAAGGAGAGCTGAGCGCCACACCCAGCGGCGCGAATTGGTTCCCGGACAAGTATCTCACCGCGCTCAGCACCGCTTCCGCTACGTACGGCAAGCCGCTCGTAGATGTGTACGACTTCCATTGGTACGCCGAGGAGTATGACGCGAACGGAAACCGCAGCATTGATTTCACCGGAACAACTCTGACGGATGCGCAGGTGCAACTAATCGTGCAGAGCCCGCGAAACCTGTGGGATCCCACCTTCACCGATTCCACCAACAGCAATCCGTGGATCTACCAGGAGTTGGGCAACACTCCGATCGCACTGTTGACTCGCCTGCAGGCAAAAATCAACGCGGAATTTCCTAGTATGAAGATTTCGCTCACGGAATATGAGAGCGGCGGCTGGAACCACATCGCTGGAACCATCGCGCAGGCGGATAACCTGGGCATATTCGGCAGCCAGGGCGTGTTCGCCGCGAATTTCTGGCCTCCGAATGGAACGTACTCCTACGCGCTGGCGGGCTTCCGCGCGTTCCGCGATTTCGATGGAGCGGGCGCGAACTTCGGCGATACTTCCCTGCTGGCAACTTCCAGCAACGTGCAAAACGTGGTGGTCTATGCGAGTTCGGACAGCGGCACGGCCGGCAGGTTTGTGTTCGTAGCCATCAACCGCTCCGCCAGTTCGCAAGTGACCGCGATCAGCGGCCAGGCGCTTTCCGGTACCGCAAAGCTTTATCAGATTACGGCGGCTTCGGCGCAGGGACAAAATCCCGTTGCCCCGGTGTCCATCGGCACGATGCCGGTAAGCGGATCTTCTTTCACAATCACGCTGCCGGCATTGAGCGTAACGACCATCGAAGTGAACTAGCGAGTCCCGTCGCACTGGCGCGCTGGCCGGCGGCCAACCTCATCTGTGCTCGTGAATCTGCGCAAGTTAGAATTTCTTGACATTGCCGGACGCTTGCGCTAGTTTTTGAGCAGTCATGAAACTTCGGGCACACAATTTTCGGCAGCACCATCATCACGCCATCCCGTGCCCGCGGTGGTGTGACTAGCTGAACCGAAATCAAGCTGGACTCATCGACCCGCAGGCGCCTAACCCGCCTGCGGGTTTTTTGTTTTTAGGGAGCAAACAATGGACCTCGATTTTGCAAAAGATGGCGGCCTGATCCCGGCCATCGTGCAGGACGATTCCAGTGACGAAGTGCTGATGCTGGGATTTATGAATCGCGAAGCGCTGGAACTTACGCGCGCCACGGGGTTCGTCACGTTCTACAGCCGGTCGCGCCAGAAATTGTGGACGAAAGGCGAAAGCAGCGGACAAAAATTGCTGCTGCGCGAATTGCGAGTGGATTGCGACCAGGACGCGTTGCTCGTGCGCGTGGAACTTTCCGGTTCGGCCGTCTGCCACGAAGGCTATCGCAGCTGTTTCTTCCGCCGGCTCGAAAAGGACGGCGAAGCAGCGGTGATCGCCGAGCGCGTAGTTTCTCCTGCGGAACTTTATGGCGAGGGCAAAAAGTCATGAGCAGCTTGAAACTCGGCATCCCCAAAGGAAGTTTGCAGGATTCCACCGTTGAGCTTTTCGCGCGCGCGGGCTGGCGCATTTCCATAAATTCTCGCAGTTATTATCCGGCGATTGACGATCCGGAAATCGAATGCATGCTGGTGCGCGCGCAGGAAATGGCGCGTTACGTTGGTAGCGGCGCACTGGATGCCGGCATCACCGGCAAGGATTGGATCCTCGAGACCAGCGGCGCGGTGGAAGAAGTCGCCGAGCTGGTGTACGCGAAGACCAGCCTGGGCCGCGTGCGCTGGGTGCTCGCCGTGGCCGAAGATTCGCCGGTGAAGACTGTGCGCGACCTCGCGGGAAAAGTAATCGCCACCGAAGCCGTGCACCTCACCGAACAATATTTGCAGCGCCACGGCATCAGCGCGCGCGTGGAATTTTCCTGGGGCGCCACGGAAGTGAAAGTCCCGCAGCTAGCTGACGCCATCGTCGAGGTCACTGAGACCGGCGCTTCGCTGCGCGCCAATCATTTGCGCATCGTGGACACGCTGCTGGAATCGGCGCCGTGGTTTATCGCTCATCGCGCGTCCTGGCAGGATCAATGGAAGCGCGAAAAGATCCAGAACATGGTTTTGTTGCTCGAAGGCGCAATCAAGGCCTACAACCGCGTGGGACTGATGCTCAACGTACGGCGCGAAGATCTTCCCAATGTGCTGGCGGCGCTGCCCGCTTTGCGGAATCCCACGGTCGCGCAGCTGAGCGATCCGGATTGGGTCGCGATCAATACCATCGTCGAAGAACGCACTGTGCGGCAGTTGATCCCGAAACTGAAATCGGCGCGCGCGGAAGGGATTGTTGAGTATCCGCTCAACAAAATTGTGTATTGATGCGCATACTCCGGCTCACTGGCGCAGTCGAAGAAAAGATTCTGGCGCAGCGGCGCGGCCGCGATGTCGTGGCAGTACGCGCTGCCGCCCGCATCGTGCGCGACGTGCAGCGGCGCGGCGATGGGGCGCTATTTTATTGGACGAGGCGCTTCGACCACCTCCTTTTGCAACGGAGCAACTTGTGGGTCAGGCGCGATGAATTGCGCAGCGCCTCGCGCCGCGTCTCTGTTGGATTTCTCGACGCAGTGGATCATGCTGCGCGTAATCTTCGCGCCGTAGCGCGGCGCCAGAAACCCCAAGAATGGACTCTGCAACTCGAACCAGGCGTGCGCGCCAGCCAACGAGTGCGTCCGATTGAAACTGTAGGTTGCTATCTCCCGGGCGGAAGATTTTCGCTGGTCTCTACCCTATTAATGACCACGATTCCCGCGCAAGAAGCTGGCGTGCGCAACATCGTGATTGTTAGCCCGCAGCCCAGCGACGAACTTCTCGCCGCGGCGGCGCAACTAGGTCTGCGCCGAATCGCGCGCATGGGCGGCGCGCAAGCGATCGCCGCTCTTGCGTATGGCACACGGTCAATTCCGCGCGTTGACAAGATCTTCGGCCCGGGCAATCGCTACGTCACCGCTGCCAAGCGGCTGGTCAGCGCCGACTGCGCGATTGATCTGCTCGCCGGGCCGACCGAAACTGTGGTCTTTGCATCAAGCGCCAGCCCCACCTTCATTGCAGCCGATCTCCTCGCGCAAGCAGAACACGATCCGGATGCCGTCGCGCTTTTCGTCACCACCTCGCTACGATTGGGCCGCAGCGTCGCTGTCGAAATCGAACGGCAGCTCGCACAACTTCCGAGATCGAATCCCGCGTGGCGCTCGCTCGCGAAAAACGGCTTCGTGCTCGTCGCGCGCGATCTTGCGGCGGCTGTACAATTCGTCAATCGCTTCGCGCCCGAGCATCTGAGCCTGCCCGGCGCAGCCAGTCGCCTTGCCGACCGCTTCGAGTCGGCCGGAAGTATATTCCTGGGCGACTGGAGCGCGCAGTCGTTCGGCGATTACGCCACGGGAACAAATCACGTGCTGCCTACCGGCGGCGTAGCCCGCGCGCGCGGCGGATTATCCACCGCCGACTTTGTGAAATGCGTCAGCGTGCAGGAAGTTACTCGCGCTGGGCTTGCCCGCCTGGCACCCGTCGCCAAGGTATTAGCAAAAGCCGAAGGATTGCTGGCGCACGCGCGCGCCGTCGAGGTGCGCGAATGAAGCCCGCGGTTCCGGTACGCAGCGCCGTTGCGCGCATGCGCCCGTATCGTCCGCCGCTCGAAGGCCGCGACGAAAAGCTGCGCCTGGACTTCAACGAAAACACCCTCGGCTGCTCGCCGAAGGTGCGCGAAGCTATCCGGAATCTCACTTCCGCCGCCGTCTCGATGTATCCGGAGCAGGAAAGCGTGCGCCGCGAGCTGGCCCGATTTTTCCAGGTGCATCTGGACGAATTGCTGCTGACCAACGGAACCGATGAAGCGCTGCATCTGATCGCGGATGTGTTCATCGAGCCGGACAACGCTGTCCTGCTCGTCGAGCCGACTTTCGCGATGTACCGCTTCTATTCCGAGCTCGCAGGAGCGCGCATCGAAGCACTGCGCTACGACGCCGCTATGCAATTTCCGATGAGCGCACTGCTAGCCGCATTGCGCAAGAGCCCACGCGTCTTTTTTCTCGCCAATCCAAATAACCCGACCGGCGGCGTGCTGCGAGCCGCGGAATTACGCCGCATCCTGAAAGCCGCCAGGAACACGCTGGTGGTTGTGGACGAGGCCTATTTCGAATTTTCCGGTATCACGATTCTTCCCTGGATCAGACGCCACAACAATCTGGTGGTCACACGCACATTTTCAAAAGCCGCTGGCCTCGCAGGCCTGCGCCTGGGCTGCATTTTCGCCAATCGATCCATCGCCGCATGTTTCCGGAAAGCACAATCGCCGTATCCGGTGAATGTCGCCGCACTTGTGGCGGCACGTGCCACAATCCGCGACCGTGCGTTTCTGCGTAGCACCCTGCGCGAATTTCGCCGCAGCCGCAAAGAACTCGAGCGCGGACTCAGGAAGCTGCGCGTCCCGTTCTTCCCCAGCGGCGCGAACTTCGTTCTGCTCTTTCTGGGCACCCGCGCAAAAGAAGTCGTCGCGTCCCTCGCTCGCCGGGGAACGCTGATCCGCGAGCGCTGCAGCGACTTCGGCGGCGAGGGCTACGTGCGCATCACTTTCGGCACGCTTTCCCAAACCCGCCGCGTGCTGCGGCAACTAAAAGAGATCCTATGAGAAAAGCGGCAGTGCACCGAACCACGAACGAAACCAGCATCCAGCTGAAGCTGAATCTCGATGGCCGCGGCAAAGCGCGCATTGACACCGGCATCCGCTTTTTCGATCACATGCTCGAACAAATCGCGCGTCACGGCGCACTCGATCTCGATCTGGTCGCGCGCGGCGATCTGGATGTGGACCAACATCACACCGTGGAAGACGTTGGCATCGCACTCGGCGAAGCGGTGAAGCAAGCGCTCGGCTCCAAACGCGGAATCCTGCGCGCCGGCTACTACTTGATGCCGATGGACGAATCGCTCGCGGCCTGCGCTCTCGATTTTTCCGGCCGCGCTCACTTCGTCTGCAGATGGCGGCCGCTCGCCCGTCGCGTGGGCGATTTTCAAACCGAGCTGCTCGAAGATTTTTTCCAGGCCTTCGCGCAATCGGCCGCCGCCAACGTGCATTTGCGCCACGTGTACGGCCGCTCGTCCCACCATCAGGTGGAGGTAATGTTCAAAGCTTTCGCGCGCGCGCTGCGCTTTGCGGTCACGCGCGATCGCCAGCTGCGCCGCGTTTTACCGACAACCAAGGGGCTGCTATGAAACTTTCCATCATCGATTATGGCGCCGGAAATTTGCCTTCGGTAGAGCGCGCGCTGCGCAGCCTTGGAGCCGAAACAGAGTGTGTCACCGTCCCCGAACAAATTGCGGCGGCACGCGCGCTGATTCTCCCCGGCGTCGGACATTTTTCAGCGTTCGTCAGCGGCCTGCGCCAGAGGAATTTGACCTCGGCGCTTCGCCAAGCGCTCAGCAGCAGAATTCCAGTTCTCGGGATTTGCCTCGGCCTGCAGGCGCTGTTTGCGTCCAGCGCCGAAGCGCCCGGCGAATCAGGTCTGGACCTGATTCACGACAAGGTGCAAGCGCTGCCCACCAACGTGAAATCGCCGCACATCGGCTGGAACCAGCTGCGGCGCGTGCGCAAAAGTATTCTGCTGCGCGAGATTCCCGACGACGCCTATTTTTATTTCGCGCATTCCTACGCCGCAGCCGCCGGCGAACCGCACACTTCCGCCGCGTGCGATCACGGCTTTCCGTTCGCCGCCGTCGTGGAACAAGACAACCTGATGGCGGTGCAATTCCATCCCGAAAAATCCGGCGAGGCCGGCGGGCGGGTATTGCGCAATTTCCTGGAGTGGGCGCAATGACGCTCGCTCGCCGCATCATTCCCTGCCTCGATGTGGACGCCGGTCGTGTGGTGAAAGGCGTCGAGTTCGCGGGCCTGCGCGACATGGGCGATCCCGAAGAACTTGCAGCCCGCTACAACGGCGAAGGTGCAGACGAACTGATTCTTCTCGACATCACTGCGTCGCGCGATGGCCGCGCCACATTCCTGGAAACGGTAGGCCGCGTCGCGCAGCAGTTAAACATTCCATTCACGGCTGGGGGCGGAATTCGTCGCCTCGAAGATGGCCACGCCGTGCTGCGCGCCGGCGCCGAAAAAGTCACGGTGAACACCGCTGCCGTCGAGCGGCCCGACTTAATTTCGGAACTCGCCGCGCAATTTGGTTCGCAGGCCGTGGTGCTTTCGATGGACGTGAAAAAAACGAGCGCAGGCTGGGAAGTTTTCATTCGCGGAGGCGCCGAATCCAGCGGACGCGACGCCGCC
Organism: Candidatus Acidiferrales bacterium; assembly: GCA_035602855.1. GTDB lineage: Bacteria > Acidobacteriota > Terriglobia > Acidiferrales > UBA7541 > Palsa-295. The sequence continues at coordinate 34,122 of DATNLN010000082.1, read as the reverse complement.
GCCTGGGCGCGCGAAGGTGTGGCACGTGGTGCCGGGGAAATCCTGCTCACCTCGATTGATCGCGACGGCACCTGCAGCGGCTTCGATTGCGGCCTGACGGCGGCGATCGCGGCGCAGGTTTCCGTACCGGTCATTGCTTCGGGAGGCGCGAAAACTTTCGAGGATTTTCTGACGGTCTTCGATCAAGGCCAAGCGGACGCGGCGCTGGCCGCTTCGATTTTTCACACTGCGGAACATTCGATTGGCGCGTTGAAACAATATCTGGCAGGCCGCGGCGTGCCGGTGCGCCTCAGCCGATGAGCCTCCGGTGATGACTCCGCGACTTGGCGGCCAAAGGAACCGATGATTATTCCCTGCATTGATCTGCAAGGCGGCAAAGCCGTGCAACTGGTTCGCGGGCGGAAGCGCGCGCTTTCGGTTGACGACGTCCTCGGCTTGCTCGAACGCTTTCGCGATTATCCGATCCTGCATGTAATTGACCTGGACGCCGCCGTCGGCACCGGCTCCAATGGCCGCTGGATCAAGCTCTTGTCCCACCGTGCAAAAATGAAGATTCGCGTGGGCGGCGGAATCCGCAGTGTGGCTCGCGCGGAACAAATCCTTTCCTGGGGCGCGGAGAAAATTATCGTGGGCAGCGCGGCGTTCCGCGATGGACAAATCGCGCGCGACTTTCTCCTGAAATTGGGCGCGGGTGTGGGGCGCAAGAATGTAATTCTCGCGCTAGACACCGAGCGCGGACAAATCGTAGTGCGCGGCTGGCGCCAGCGCCTGAAATTGCGCCCCGCGGATGTGATTCCGCACCTCGAACCCTACTGCTCCGGATTTCTTTGCACGTTCGTGGACAACGAAGGCACGATGAAGGGCACAGACCTCGCCTGGTTTCGAAAATTGCGCCGCGTTACAAAAAAGCCCATCACCGCGGCCGGAGGGATTCGCAGCCTCAGAGAAGTTCGCGCGCTCGAAAAAATCGGCATGCACGCCGCCGTTGGCATGGCGCTTTATTTGGGCAAGCTTTCCGGCTCGTGACCCGCGATTTCTTTCAGCGTCACGCCGCTCACGCGCAACCGCATCATCTGCGCGCACAAATTCAAAATGCGCGCTGCTGCTTCCTCAGCGTTCAGCCCGCGGCTGTGAATATTTGAAATAAGATTGCGATTCGCATCCGAATGCGTGCGCTCGGGCTGGTACGCCATATACGCCGATAAACTTTCCGCGGTGGCCAGACCCGGCCGCTCGCCAATCAACAAGAGCACAATCCTCGGCTTGAGCAACTCGCCGATTCCATTTACAATCCCCACCCGGCAATGATGAATGATAAACGTCTGGCCAACGGTCCATCCTCGCGCCCGCACTCCTTCCATCAGCAAGGGAAGCAGACGCGGAACCTGCGCGCCAATCGCCGGAACAGATAGCCCGTCGCCGATTGTGATTTGTACATCGCGCTGCGCAGCGCAGCGTCGCACAATTTCCTCGCGTGATGCGTCGCTGAACGCGCGGCCCAGCGACGGATGCTGCAGATATTCGTCTTTCGACGACGCGCGCGTACGAACATCGAAGAGTTTCCATCGCTCTACAAATTCCGCGCCGAACGCCGCCTTCACGTCCAGTTCCGCGCGCACCGCGTCGCGCGCCGCCGCATGGTCTTCGCGCAGTTGCAGCTGCGTCTGCGTGCGATAAGCCGGCCCCGCGCGTCCCACAAGAATCCGCGCCGGCGTGCGCGCACGGATTTTCCGCACCGGCTCCGGCCACTCGGAATTCGCAGCAGCTAATTTGGCGGCGGCGGTTTTGCCGGGGTCTTCAGCCATTCAAGCCATGCCTCCCAGCGAGGATTCCAGTCCCTGCAGCAATTGTCGCCGCGCCGGCGCATCCAGCCGCATTGGCTCGCCATCGCGATAAATTCCCGCGCTTTCCAGCCACGCCAAAAATTCCGGAGCTGGTCGCAGGCCGAAAAGTTTTCGCACGCCCATCGCGTCGTGATAGCTGGTGGATTGATAATTGAGCATCACGTCGTCGCCGCACGGAACGCCCATGAAATAATTGCAGCCGGCTGCGCCGAGCAGCAACAACAGATTGTCCGCAGAATTCTGATCGGCCTCCGCGTGATTCGTGTAGCACACATCACAACCCATCGGCAGCCCCAGCAGCTTTCCCATGAAATGATCTTCCAAGCCCGCGCGAATAATTTGCCGTTCATCGTAGAGATATTCCGGCCCGATAAATCCCACCACGCTATTCACCAGAAACGGATCGAAAACACGCGCCACGCCGTATGCGCGAGCCTCCAACGTAAGCTGGTCCACGCCGCAGTGTGCTTCCGCGGAGAGCGCGCTGCCCTGCCCCGTCTCGAAATACATCACGTTCGTCCCTTTCCATGCGACGTCGTCGCGCTGGCGGTGATGTTCGAGCACCTGTTGGCGACCTTCGCGCAGCATCGCCAGTGTAATGCCAAAACTTTTGTTAGCCGCTTCGGTGCCGCTTATGGATTGGAACAGCAGGTCCACCGGCGCGCCCTGCCCGAGCGCCGCAAGTTGCGTCGAGATATGCGCGAGGCAGCAAATTTGCGTCGGTGCTCTGCACGCAGTAATCAGACGATCGAGCGCATGCAGAATCGCGCCGACGGTTTCCACCGAATCCGCGGCGGGATTTACGCCCAGCACGGCGTCGCCGCAGCCATAGAGGAAACCCTCAAACGCAGCAAGCAAAATGCCGCCGATATCGTCTACCGGATGATTGGGCTGCACGCGGATTCCGAGGACGCCGCGCTCGCCCATCGTGTTGCGGCAACGTGTGACGTTGCGAATCCGCGCCGCGGCGAGCACCAAGTCTTTGTTGCTCATAATTTTCGCCACGGCGGCGGCAATTTCCGGAATGATGGCGCGCTGGATTGTGCGCAGTTCGCTTTCGGTGGTGGCGTCGTCGAGCAAGCGTTCGCGGAATTCGCCAACGGTCGTACTTTTCAGCGGCTGGAAGTTCTCGCGGTCGAAGGAACCGAGGATCAGGCGGCTGACGTCATCCTGATCCGGATCAATCAGTGGTTTTTGCACAATTTCGTCGAGAGACAAATCCGCGAGCTGGCGTTTCGCCGCAACCCGCTCGCGTTCCGAAGCCGCGGCAATTCCCGCGAGTTGGTCGCCAGACTTCACCTCGTTCGCCTTGGCAAAAAGCTCACGGAGATCGGAAAACGCGAATCGCTCGGGCATAGAGGCGCATCACAAAGCCAGCGTGCGAATTTCATCTGAAAATTAACATCAATCCGCGGGCAAAGGAAGGCGATACGGCCGAGCCGGTGCGCGAGCGAATGCACCGACATCGTGGACTTGCGACGCTCTTGCCAACCGGGCTATAAATGAAATTCTCGTCGACAAAACGCGCGAGACACATCGGATGATTCGTTCGCGCAACTACAGGAAGCGAAATGGTATCGAAGAACATAATTTTTTGGAAAGTAGACGTGCAGGAAGACTTCATGAAGCCGGGAGGAAAGCTCTACGTTCCGGGCGCGGAACGGCTGTTGCCCAACATCGGGCGGCTCACCGACGCAGCCCGCCAAGGCCGCGTCTTTCTGGTTTCGCACGGCTGCATTCACACCAAGGACGATCCGGAATTCGAGCAGTTCCCGCCGCACTGCATTCGCGACACTCCAGGCGCGAAACTGGTCGCCGAGGCGCTCACCGAAAACTATGTCACGATCCCGAACGAAGCCGCCGCGAAACTACCCGCCGATCTCACGCAACTTCAACAAATCGTGTTGGAGAAGCAAACGCTGGACATTTTCGAAAGCCGCCACGCCGAAACTCTGCTGCAGCGGCTGCCGCGCGACGCGGAATTTATTGTGTTCGGAGTTGTGACGGAATACTGCGTGCGCCTGGCGGCGAAGGGTTTGCTAGAACGAGGGCGGCGCGTGGCCGTGGTCAGCGATGCAATCGAAACGCTGAACCCGGCCGAAGCGAGCCGCACCATGGCTGAACTGAAAGCATTGGGGGCCACAACGATTACCACGAACGAAGCGCTCCGCCGTCTCGATGGATCGGCAGCAGCAGAAGCCAAATCCCGCGCACCGTCCGGCTCCTAGCTGCTGCGCCCTAATTGGTCGCACGACGGACGAGAACAACGGTAACGTCGTTCCCGGTCAGCCGGCACGATATTTACGACAGAGCGTTTCGCAAGCGCTTGGTGGTTTTCTGCAAGCGCTTCTTCAGCGAATCCACTTCCTTGGAAAGCGCTTCCAGCTCTTTTTTCGCCAGCACGCCGGCCTTGGCAACTTTGTGAGCGGTGCGATCGGCCTTGCCGATTGCTCCGCCGATGCTTTCCGCAACCTTGGTGAGTCTGCTCTTCGCCATTTTTCCTCCAGATAAAAGCGGAGCAATCGTATACGTCGCCCCTGTCATCGTCAATACAGGATCACCGCAGTGATGCGATTGGTAACGCTAGCGCGACGGGTGGGGCGCACTGTGCCTCCTAGCGCACTCCGTGCCGCACGATGAAAAGGAAACGGCGACACCACTGTGCTTTTAATTCGGCAAGCGGAAAACGAAGGTGACGTCTTCCTGCGTCTCCACCGCTTTTCCGTTCAACAAGGTGGGTTTGTACCGCCACTCGCGAACCGCGATCATCGCGGCGTGCGCCAAGGACTCAGGTCCGCTGATGGGGTGGAAGCTCTCAACTTCGCCGTTTGCGCCTACGACCACATGCAATTTCACGGTTCCTTCCAGTCGCGCCTGCCGCGCATCGAGCGGATAAACAGGCTCCACCAGATTGATGAGCTCGCCGATCTGCAGATTGCGCAGGTGCTGCGCGGACTGCGCCTCGCCCGCCGGCACCGCGACTACGCCCGTTGCGCGAATCGCGACCGAACCCGATGCGCTGATCGGCGTTTCCGGGAAACTCAACATCAGCGGCTCGCCCGGTTTTGCGGTCGCTACCACACCCAAAGCAGATGATGCGCCCTGCCCGAGATTTCGATTCGCCAAGTTCGGCGTGGACGAAGCCGACCCCGCAGGCGCAGCGCCATCGTCCGGCGGCGCACTCTCATTCGCGGGCATCTGCCGCACGGCGCTCGCATCGCTGCGATTGGCACCGCTCGCGGCAGGGATCGTCCAGCGGTGATTTTCTAGATCCACGATCTCGATTTGCAGCGGCTTACCCGGCGTTGTCGCAGCCGCCGCGCCCGCCGCATTGCTGTTGGAACTTGCCGCCGCGCTTCCGGTCAGATTTTCAGCCGGCGGCGCCGGCGCGCTCTTTGGTTGCAGCACATCGTCCACATCGCCCATCACCGCGTTCAACGCGCCACGGCGCACGGCCATCCCGGCCACAAAGGAAATCGTCGCCAGCAACAGCACCAGCGCCGCCAGAAACCATCCGCTTTGCAGCTGCACGCGAAAACTTTTCCAGCCATCATGCGCGGCAGCGGGTTCGGCTGCAGCGCGCGGCGCCAGAAACAACGTAGCCGCGGCATCGCCCGTGGAATAACGCGCTGGCGCGGCCGGCACCGCAAAAGCCGGCGTTCCGTGCGTGCCGCTGATCCCGGTGAACGCGGAAATGGGAGCCGGCGGTCTCTGCTCGAACGTCGGAACCGGCGGCGCAATAGATCGCGCACGATCCTCTTCCTTACCGGCGACCGGTGCCGCAACAACTCGTTCTGTCTTCGCACCAGGCGACGCTTCCATCGCGACGGCGTTGGCTTCGGCGGTTTCTTCGGCCGCTTCCACCGGCTCGTCCGCAGCCCCTGCCGCCGACTCATCTGCAGAATCTTCGCCGAACTCTACGGCCTGGCCGCCGCCTGCGGCCAGCGCATCAATTCCGTCGCTCACTTCTACTTCCCGCGGCGCGAATTCCTCGGCCTCAGCAACGCGATCTTCCCGGCCCGCCAAATATTCTGATGTCTCAACCAATGCAGCGCGAGCTTCTGCCCGTCTAGCCGCCGGCGCCTCCACTTCCTCCTCGCTGTGCTCTGCCGCCGTTTCCGGCGCTTCCTCACGCGCCATCCACGATCGAATTCGTTGCAGTGCCTCCGGGGAAAGATCTACGAAGCGCAAGCCAGCCTCTTTGCGCGACTCGCCAACCCATACGATTTCGCACTTCACTTCCAGGCGCTTCCGCGACCCTGGAATCTCAATGCGCATCGCGAGGGAACCTTCGTCCGCATCCAAAGCTTCGGCTGCCTGGACCGCAATTCCGCTTTCACTGACGTTGAGCACGATTCCGCCGTTGGATTCGCCCAGATGCACGTAAGCAAGCGAACGTATGCGCTGGCGGGGATGTGCGCGCCGGTCGCTCGCTGGAACGGAGACGGGACTCCAGTCTGAACTCTGTTCTGGTTCGTCAGTCATGTATCGCGTTTGTTGCCCAGCTCCCGCGCAACAATCCTCACTTCGCGTTTCTAGTTCAACCCCGCTGCGCCTGCCAACGGCTGCTGCAATTCCTGCCAGCCGCCTGGAAGTTCGATCTGAAAATGCGTCGCCGTATCGAACATCACAAATCCGCTCAGGTTCGCCACTTCGTCCGCCACCAGCTGCCGGAATTTCATTTGGTTCACCGGACCGATCTGCGCAGCAGGCAAGCCCATGGGCCAGTTGAAAGGCCGCGTTACCTGCAAAGCGATGCGCGTGCGATTTCGCGCCGGCAGAAACACAGAGTTATTCAGTTCAATCGGTTCTTCCGAGCTCAAGCTGCCATTGGACCTCAACCGCGTCATCACCACCGTGCCGGCGCCTTTGGCGAACCGGTAATCCGCATCCGTGTTGTTATCGAGGTCGTAGAAAAACTCCAGCGTCGCATGCGTAGCATCCACTTCCTGCACTTGCGCGCCCACAAAGGTGCTCTGAATCGCGCCGGCATTCCACGGCGATGGCGATGCCTGCGGCCGTTGCGCCACATGCTCTTGACGGGGAAATCGCGGCAGACCGAAGACAATCAAGATTGCCAGCACGGCCACGAACATCGCGACAATAAGCAGATTTCTCATCTCACTCTTCTGGTCGAATCTACCACATCGAGCGGGCTTCGGCGCAAAAGCGTGTCAAAAATGCACGGTGCGCAAGCGTACGCAGCGTCCCGCGCCTGGGGGGTCACTCCGAGAGGTATTTCACGAATACCACTTCGTTCTGTTTTTCGTTGTAGACCAGTTCGTCCACGTTCGCCTGGGTCATCAGCAGCCCGAATCCGCCCGGCCGCAATCCTTTGCTTTGGCGCACCTGGTCGTGCGCCGTAGGCTCGTCCGGCGTGTGCGAAATCGCCGCGTGATCCAGGCCCGCAAACTGAAATCCCTGTCCGGGATCCGCGATGCGATACATCAGCATGCGCCGCGCCCGCAGATACGAGATGCGCACCTTGCGATTGGGATCCAGCTTGCCCCCCCATTCCACCGCATTCAGCAGCAGTTCATGAAACGCCTGGCCCACCGAGCGACGCACGTCGTCGGAAAGCCCGCTCTTCAGATGCGCCATGAACGCTTCGATGCGCTCCGCTTCGTCCAGCGAACACGTAACCGATAGCTCCACCCAACTCGGACTCGCTGAAATCACTTCGATCGGCCCCTGGCCTGGCTTCTTGGAAAGCGTTTCCTTCACCAGAACCACCAACGCATGCGGGTCAATCGGCTTGGCGACGTAGGTGTAGGCCTCTTCGCGAATCGCGCCCAGCAAAGTTTGCGGCGTGTCGTCCGAAGTCATCACGATGATTTTCGGCCGCTTCTTCGCCTTGCGAAATTTCGCCAGCACCTCCAACCCGTTCATTTTCGGCATCCATATGTCCAGCAACACCAGGTCGAATTTCCCGGTCTTCAATTTTTTCAGGGTCTCGGCGCCGTCAGCGGCCGCGACCACGGTGTATTTCTGCGCGCGCAGCGTTTCGGTCAGCAGCAAGCGGGTTGTGCGGTCATCGTCAGCGACTAGAATGCGCGTCATCGTTTTCTCCCCGGTGCATGATGCGAGCGGCCCGTCCGTCGCAGAGGTCTTTTTTGCGCGCCGATGGCGTGCAGTGCCGGCAGGAGCAGCGCGATCTCGTCTTCCAGCGTTGCGTACAGCTCCCAGGCGCCGTCGAGTTTACCCTGTCGCGCGAGTTTTTCCATCTCTCGAATGGTGTCCAGCGCCGCCGTGGGGCCGAAATTCCCCACCGAGCCTTTCAGCGCGTGCGCACCGTCCGCCAGCAAGTTGGCATCATTCGCTGTGAGCGCGCTGCGAATGCGCGCCATCATCCTCGGGCAGTCGTCGCGAAATGTCTTCACGATGCTGCGTAACAATTTGCGGTTTCCGCTGAACCATTCCAGCAGCGCGGGCACGTCCAGTGCGCGCCGTCCGTCACCGCTCCCAGCGCCATTCCCTTCGCGCGCCACCGCTCCCTGCAGGCCTTTCTCGCTTTGCGCCACGTCTTGCGAAATTCCTTCCACCGTTTGCAGGAACGATTTCGGATCAATCGGTTTCGCCAGGTATCCGTCCATTCCGGCGGCGATGCAGCGCTCGCGGTCTCCCTGCATGGCGTGCGCGGTCATCGCCACAATTGGCAAATGCTCGCCAGTGGATTTTTCCTTCTCGCGGATTAATTGCGTCGCTTCCAGGCCGCCCATTTCCGGCATTTGCACGTCCATCAGCACCAGATCGAATTTGTGCCGCTCGATCGCCGTCAGCGCCTGCCGCCCATTTTCCGCGACGATCACGGAATGCCCGCGCCGCTCGAGCATCTGCACAGCCACTTCCTGATTCACCGGATTGTCCTCAGCCAACAGAACGCGCAAGGGCTGCCGTGCCGCTCGCGCGCGCGTCCGCGCCGCTGACGGCCGCGCCTTCTGCCGCCCCGGCAAATGCAAGACGCTGATGATCGCGTCCCACAATTCCGATTGTTTCACCGGCTTGCACAGCGCCGCCGCTACTCCGACGGCTTTCGCGCGCGCTGCATCCGCGCTGCGCCCCGCGGAAGTCAGCAGTATTACCTTCGCGCCGTGCAACTGCGGATCCTGCTTCACGCGCGCAACTACTTCAAAACCATCCATGTCCGGCATGTGCCCGTCGAGCAGCACCAATCGAAATGGAGTTCCGTTCTGATGCGCGCGACGCAAGGCTTCCAAAGCCGCCGGGCCGTTCGGCGCAGCCACCGGCTTCATCCGCCAATTCGCGATCATCTCTTCCAGGATTTTCTGGTTCGTCAAATTATCGTCCACCACCAGCACCGGCAAATCGCGCAACTTCACCGGTTCAGGCTCGCTCGTTTTGTTCGCCGAATCCGCCGGCCGCCCGAAATGCGCCGTGAAATGAAAAGTGCTGCCCCGACCCTCCTCGCTTTCCACCCACATCACTCCGTTCATCAATTCGCAAAGTTGCGCCGAAATGGCCAGCCCCAGCCCGGTGCCGCCGTACTTGCGCGTGGTGGACGAATCGGCCTGGGCAAACGCCTCGAAGATATGCTGCTGCTTTTCGATCGGAATCCCGATGCCCGTATCACTTACCGAAAAATGCAGCAAAATATCGGGCTCGCCATGGGCTTCCGTGATTACGCGCAGCACCACTTCGCCGTGCTCGGTGAATTTGATGGCATTTCCCAACAGATTCACCACGATCCGCCGCAGCCGGTCCGGATCCCCGATCAGCGCGTCCGGCACGTCCGGCGCAAAATGCGATGCCAGTTCGATTTCCTTCTCCTGCGCGCGTGGCGCCAGGGCTTTCAGCGTTTCCTCGATCGTCTCGCGCAACGGAAACTCCACATGCTCCAGCTTTTCTTTGCGCGCTTCCGCTTTCGAAAAATCCAGAATGTCGTTGATCAAATTCAGCAGCGACGCTGCCGAGCTTTTCACCGTGCCCAGGAATTCCCGCTGCTCGGCGGACATTTTCGTTTCCAGCGCCAGCTCCGTCATGCCGATAATCGCATTCATCGGCGTGCGTATCTCGTGGCTCATGTTCGCCAAGAACTCGCTCTTGGCGCGCGTGGCTTCTTCGGCCTTTTCCTTTGCGGCTTCCAGTTCTTTCACTAGCTGCGCCAGACGCCGCGCGTCCGCTTGCTGCGCGTTGCGCGCTGCTTCTAAATAATCGGCGTATAACTTCAGTTCCATCTCCGCCCGGCGCCGCTCGATGAATTGCCCGATCTGGCTGCCGATGGAATCGAACATCTCCATCAAATCCGGCTCCAGCTTGCGTATCTGCCGGCTGGAAAATTCGATCACGCCCGCGACGTGCTCGCCTACGCGTATCGGAAACGCAAACGACGCGTGCAGCCCTTCGGCAATCGCAAACGGCACGCGCGGAAAATTTTCCACCTGCGGCAGATCCGCCATCCACATCGGTTGCGATGTTTCCCACACGTGCCCGGGAACTCCCACCGACCTCGGGTAGGCCGATTCCCGCGTGGCCTTAACGAATTGCGGAAAACTCAGGCCCGGCGGGTGCCACAGATTCATGCAGCGCAAAACTCCGGCTGCTTCGTCCACGCGCCACAGAACTCCCAAATCCCAACTCAGCCCCTCGCAAATCGCCATCAGAATCAATGGCGCCGCGGCATCCAGCGATTCCGCTTCCGCCAGCACCCGCGTCACCGCGTACCCCGTCGAAAGCCTGCGCTCGGCTTCCTTACGCTGCGTCACGTCACGCGCCACGGCGAAAATTAATTTCTGATCGAGGATCGGCGTCGCATTCCACAACAACCAGCGATACGTTCCGTCGGCGCAGCGATACCGGTTCTCAAAGGAAATCACCTGTTCGCCTTCGTCCAGCCGCTCGGATTCCGCCGTCGTTCTGTCGCGATCGTCAGGGTGAACAAATTCGTTGAACGGTTTGGCGAGCAACTCTGCGATCGGCACACCCAGGGTCTTTTCCCATGCAGGATTAATCCGCTTGAAATATCCGTCGAATCCCGCGATGCACAGCATGTCCAATGAAACCGTGAACAGCTGGTCGAGCTCTTCTTCGGTCATGCGTCGTTCGCGAATTGCCCGCGACAAGTCCGAAACGCTGCGCCGCAGTTCCATCTGCGTCACCACCAGCCGGCTGAGCGCCTTCAGCGCATCCCTCTGCTCCGGCGATAACTCGCGCGGCACGCGGTCAATCACGCACAGCGTCCCCAGCGCGTAACCTTCCTGCGAAATCAACGGCGCGCCCGCGTAAAAACGCACGCTGGGATTTTCCGTAACCAGCGGGTTCGCGCGAAACCGTTCGTCCTGCAGCGCGTCCGCGACCACCATCACGTCCGGCTGCAGAATCGCGTGCGCACAGAATGCTACGTCGCGAGAAGTTTCCGTTTGCTCGATGCCGATTCTTGATTTGAACCACTGCCGGTGGGAATCCACCAAACTGACCAGGGCGATCGGCGTTCCACAAATCATCGCGGCAAGGCGCGAGAGATCATCGAATTCCTGCTCCGGAAATGTGTCCAGGATGGCGTAACGCTGCAGCGCTTCGAGTCGTGCCGATTCGTTCTCAGGTGGCGGCGCTTTCATGGCAGGCGGGCACGAACCCGACTGCGCTCGATCTTATGGCCGCGCCATGTTCAAGTCAACGCCAGCGCGCTCCCCTAGAGCGGGACGGACCGCCGGCGCTTACATCTGGTCGGAAAGATAACTGGGCGACGACAGTGTAAAGATGTGCTTGTTCCCCTGCGCCAGCAGCGCCCATTCCAGTAAACGCCCGCGCTGGTTATGCAGAAAGTATTCGAACCACTCATTCTCGACCAGCTGCGGAATTACCACCACGATTTGCCGCTGCGGATTTTCCTTCGATAGTTTCAATACGAACTGCACCACCGGAACAATTACGAAGCGGTACGGTGAAGGAAGCAGCGTCAGGGTGGGTGCCTGCTGGCCCGCCTCGCGAAACGGCGCTTCGATGTAACGCGGCCACACCTCACGCAACATTTCGCCGCTGTCGGACGATTCCACGTGCACCGCGATAATTTCCGACGAAATCCTCGAGGCAAACTCCAGCGCCTGCTTGGTAACGCTGCTCCAGCGGTCAATCGGAACCACCGCGATCGGCGACGACTTTTGGTTTGCCGGCTCAACCGGCGAGCACGTCCAAGTGGCCAGCGTCACAGCGTGATAGTGCCGCCGCACCACGCGAAAAACGAAAATCAGCAGGGGAATAAAAACCACGGTGATCCAGGCGCCACTGGTGAATTTCGCCACCAGCACCACCAGTACGGTAATGCCGGTAACAAACGCTCCCAGCCCGTTGATAAACACGCTGCGCACCCAATGCGGCCCGCGCTTTTTCGCCCAATGCCTCACCATGCCGGCCTGCGAAAGCGTGAATGCCAGAAACGCGCCCACCGCGTACAGCGGAATCAGCCGATCCGTCACCCCGCCAAAAACAACCAGTAAAAAACCCGTCGCCACCGCCAGCACCACGATCCCGTAGGTGTACACCAATCGCCGCCCACGATACGCAAACGCATGCGGCAGATAATTGTTAAGCGCGATGGCCCGGCACAAGCGCGGAAAATCCGCAAACGCCGTATTGGCGGAAAGCGAAAGCACCAGCAGAATCGCCGCGATCGTCACGTAATAGAACATGCCTTTGCCGAATACCGCCAGCAGCAGCATGGCCAGCACGCTCTGGTAACCCGGCTGGCCGGGATCGGTGGCGGCGATGCCGTAAACCTTCACCAGATACGAAATCCCCGCGAGCAAAACCGCCAGAAGAAAAATGATTACCGTCAAAGTGCGCTGCGCGTTCTTCACGCCGGGCTCGCGAAAAGCTTTTACGCCGTTGCTCACAGCCTCCACACCCGTCAGCGCCGTGCATCCGCTGGCGAAAACTTTCAGCAACAGCCAGAAACTCACCGCCACCGTCGCCGGCCCCGCCACGGGCAATGGCGACGCCGGCGACGGATGCCCGCCGCTCAGCACTACTCGAATCACTCCGCCGCCAATCAGGATCAGCAGCGTGCCCACAAACAGATACGTCGGAATCGTAAAAGCGACCCCGGTGTCATGCACGCCGCGTAAATTCAGAACCATGATCACGGCAAGAATGCTTACGCACAGCAATGCCGTATGCGGCTGCAGCGCCGGCACCGCCGAAACCAGCGCGCCCACTCCCGCGGAAATTCCCACGGCTGCAGTAAGAATGTAGTCGGTTAATAGCGCAGCGGCCGCAAGCAGACTGGCGGAAGCGCCCAGATTGAATCGCGCCACCGTGTACGAACCGCCGCCTGACGGATATGCTGCGATTGTCTGCAGGTAGGAAAAGTAAACAATGATCAGCAGCGTAATAATCGCCAAGCTGACCGGCAAAATGTAACGCACGCCCAGAAGACCCAGCGGAATCAGCAGGCTCAGAGCCGCTTCCGGGCCGTACGCCGCCGAACTCAGTCCATCCAGACCGAAAATTGAAACGCCCGCGGCCGGGCCAATCTGCTCCGCGCGCTCGTCCATGGTTCTGAGCGGCTTGCCAACAATCAAGTCAATGATGTTCATGGAGGCGGTCCCGGAGGATTTGAGAAGTTACATTTGTAACGACCTGCGCGCCAAAGTCAACCATCACATGCAAACACGGAATTCTCCACACCAGGCCGTGGATTCGCGCCGGGCTTGACGAGGCGGTGTAGAATCCGCATCGAGGTGGCGTTAGAAGATGAACTCGTCCGACAGTAGTTCGCGCTTTTTCTTCCTGTGTTCTGCCACTTTCCCGGGGTTTTCTTCATCTTATGTTTTGGTCCGGGACGTGACTTTCAAATCCATTGACGGATTCCATTTCAAACCACAAGGGTGATAAAAATGAGCAACGAGACAGAGAAGGATGCATTGACGCGCAGGGGCTTCCTGGGGGTGGGCTCGGCTGCCTTGGCTGCAGCGGGTATGCTTGCCGGGGAAAAGTTGACAGCGCAGGAACAGGCCCCCTACCAACAGAAGAGCAATCGCAGTTCGAGCGATCCGGGCCCCACCAATCCCGCACTCGATGCGGCCAATCCGGATTCGAACAGCCCCCCTATAACCGACGCCGGGGGCGTGCAAACGTTCAAGTATCCCTTCTCCTTAGCTCACAAGCGCATGCAGGAAGGCGGCTGGTCGCGCGAAGTCACCCAGCGCGAACTGTCCATCTCGAAGACGATGGCCGGAGTGGACATGCGTCTCACCACCGGAGGTGTTCGCGAACTGCACTGGCACAGCGCCTCGGAATGGGCCTTCATGACCTACGGTAGCGCGCGCATCACCTGCATTGATGCCGAAGGCAAGAGCTTTGTCACCGATGTGAAGGAAAATGAACTGTGGTTTTTCCCGCCGGGCATTCCCCACTCAATTCAAGGACTGGCTCCCGACGGCTGTGAATTCATCCTGGTCTTCGACGACGGCAATTTCTCGGAATACGAGACCGTGCTGCTAACCGACTGGATGGCGCACACGCCCCGGGACGTCGTCGCGAAAAATTTTGGCGTCAGCGAAAAAGCTCTCTCCGACATGCCCAAGAAAGAAAAGTTCATTTTTCAGACGGCGATCCCCGGACCGCTCGCGGAAGATAAACGGGTCGCGGCGGGCGCGCTAGGTCCATCACCCATTGATTTCGCTTTCCGCACCCTGGACATGCCGCCCACCAAGAGCAACAAGAGCGGCGATGTCCGCATCATCGACTCGAAAAACTTTAAAATCACCACCACTTCGGCCGCTATCGTTACCGTCAAGCCCGGCGGCGTGCGCGAGCTGCACTGGCACCCCAACGCCGACGAATGGCAATATTTCTACGCCGGCAAGGGGCGCATGACTGTTTTCACCACAGGCGGACGCGCCCGCACGATGGATTTCGATACCGGCGACGTCGGCTACATTCAAAAAACGCTCCCGCACTACATCGAAAATACCGGTACTACCGACCTGAAGTTTCTGGAGATGTTCAAGAGCCCCTACTACCAGGACCTGGCGCTTTCCGAATGGCTCTCGCACACTCCTCCAGAACTGGTCGCCGCTCACCTGAATCTGGATAAAGCCACGCTCGACGCCATACCGCGCGAAGAAACCATAACCATGCCCGACTAGGACTCGCGCGCACCTCCCGACTTTACAGCGGCCGCTGCGTCCCGGATTTTTCGGGATGCAGCCGTTAGGCTGGCCGCGCGCCCACGACCTTGCTAGACTCACACGCGATCCTGATTCTTGCGGCATTCCGGGGAGGCATGTTCATGCACCACAGGTTTGCTGCGACCGTACTGGCGCTGTTGATTTTTCTCGTCGCTTTGCGCGCCGCCCGAGCACAAGACAAAACGACGGACCCTAAGCCGCATCCCTGGTATCAGCACGCTGTCTTTTACGAAATCTATCCGCGCAGCTTCATGGATAGCAATGGCGACGGCATCGGCGACCTGAACGGCATCGCCTCGAAACTGGATTATCTGCAAGCCCTCGGAGTAGATGCCGTCTGGATCGCGCCCTGCTTTCCGTCGCCGCAAGTGGATTTCGGCTACGACGTTTCCGACTACGAAAATATTGACCCGATGTACGGCACGCTCGCCGATTTCGATCGCCTGCAAAAACTGGGCTCAGACCGCGGCATCAAAATCATTCTCGACTTCGTCGTGAACCACACGTCCGACCAGCATCCCTGGTTCACCGCTTCGCGTTCCTCGCGCAGCGCGGCGAAACGCGACTGGTACATCTGGCGCGATGGTAAAGGCCATGGCCAGGACGATGGCCCGCCGAACAATTGGATCTCGCTTTTCGGCGGCTCAGCCTGGCAATGGGACAGCGCCACAAACCAGTATTACTACCATTATTTTTACGTGCAGCAGCCAGACCTGAACTGGCGCAACCCTGCAGTCGTGGACGCCATGTATGGCACCACCGAGTGGTGGTACAAACGCGGCGTAGCCGGCTTCCGCCTCGACGCAGTGGATTCCCTCTTCGAAGATCCTGCGCTGCGCGACAATCCCGTGCTGCCCGGCAGCAACGCTTTCGGCGATCCCAGAGTCGAAGACAAATACACACAGCGCCTGCCCGAAGTGCACACCGCGCTGCAGGGCCTGCGCGCCGTGGCCAATAAATACCACGCGGTGTTGATCGGCGAAACCTGGACCGATAACGTCTCGCAACTCAAGCCCTACTACGGCACCGCCGACGACGAGCTGCAGATGCCCATGGACCTACTGCTCACGAAACTGGAATTTTCCGCGTCCGTTTTCCGCGAACACATTGATGCGGTCGAGTCCACGGGCGAGTGGCCCGTCTTCGTCATCGGCAATCACGACATCCAGCGTTCCTGGAACCGCTACGGCGACGGCCAGCACAACGATCAGATCGCGAAAGATATGGCCGCGATGTATCTCACTCTGCGCGGCACCCCCATCCTGTATTACGGCGAAGAAATCGGCATGCAGAACAACGATCCAACGCGCCGCGAAGACGTGAAGGACCCCATCGGCCGACTGGGATGGCCGAGGGAAAAAGGCCGGGATGGCGAGCGCACGCCGATGCAGTGGACCAGCGACGCCGACGCCGGATTTACAACCGCCACGCCGTGGAACGCGATTCCGGAAACCTACAAAACTTACAACGTCGCAGATGAACTTAAAGATCCGAACTCCATTCTGAACTGGTACAAACAATTGCTCGCCCTGCGCCGCTCCAGCTCTGCGCTGCTCGATGGCGAATACGTCGCGTTGAACGAGAAAGACCCGAATGTGTTGTCGTATCTGCGGAAAACTAAAACCGCCGCACTGATCGTCGTTATCAACATGTCCTCCTCTGCGCAAACGGTGAACTTCAAACTTTCGCAGCAGCGCCTCGACGTAAACTCAGCGAAGACCCGGCTCACCACCCAGCCCTCGCTGCAAAATAATTCCTCCGTCGCGCAGCTTTCGCTGGAACCGTTCGCTGTGTACATCGCCGCGCTGAAAAAATAGGCCGCCCTTCGCGCGCAACGGCGGCCAATCAGCAGCGGGGCCCACCGCCGCGCCCGGTGTACAATTCCCCTGCTGTGAATTTCCAAAGTGAAAACCCCAGCCGCTCATCGGGCATCCGTAATCGGTTACCGAGCTTGCTGCCCGGGCTCGTGCTCCTGCTGCTCGCCACAACCGGGCCCGCGTCTGCACAGGAAAATCAACCTACGCCGCAACCGCCAATCGAGCCGTCGCAGGCCTTGGTTGCCACACCCACGTACTACCGCGACGTCCTCCCCATCTTTCAGCAGCATTGCCAAAGCTGCCACCGCGCCGGCGAAATCGGGCCGATGCAGCTGATGTCCTACGCGCAAACCCGCCCCTTCGCGCGCGCCATCGCCGATTCCGCCGCCAAACGCGAAATGCCGCCGTGGTTTGCCGATCCCGCCATCGGCCATTTCTCGAACGATCCGTCTCTCACCCAACAGGAAATAGACACGCTGGTTTCCTGGGCGAATGCGCAAGCTCCCGCCGGTGATCCGCACGCAGCGCCGCGTCCGCGCCGCTGGCCTGAAGGCTGGATGATTCCGCATCCCGACACAGTCCTGCGCATGACGAAACCCGTCGCGCTTCCCGCGCACGGCGATATTGACTACACCTATGAAATCGTCCCCACCGGCTTCACCGAAGATAAATGGGTGCAGGTGTCTGAGATTCAGCCGTCCAGCCGCGCGAATGTGCATCACGCCGTCGTCTACGTCCGCCCGCCAAATTCTCAGTGGCTGCGCCACGCGCCGGTCGGCGTTCCCTTCACCGGCGCGGATATGACCGACGAGCAAGACCGCCAGGACACGCGCTTCACCCAGGCCGACATCCTGCTGGTGTACGCACCCGGAAGTTCCCCCGATAATTGGCCCGAAGGCATGGCGAAATTCATCCCGGCCGGCTCCGACCTGGTATTTCAAATGCATTACATGGCGCATGGCCAGGCGACCGCAGATCAATCCAGCATCGGCATCATCTTCGCCAAAAATCCGCCGCAGCAGCGCGTGCTCACTCTGCAATTGACCAACGATCGCTTCGTAATTCCTCCGGGCGTGGAGGATTATCGCGTGGAGGTGCACGGCTCGCTGCCGAACGAGGCGACTCTGCTCAGTTTTTTCCCGCACATGCACCTGCGCGGAAAACGCTTCGAATACAATATTTTGCGCGCCGATAAAACCGTCGAACCACTGCTGCGCGTGAACTACAATTTTTACTGGCAGCTCAGCTATCGCCTCGCCGAGCCGCTCGCGCTGCCCGCAGGCACCGTGCTGCAAGCCGTCGCCGAGTACGACAACTCCAAAAATAATCCGCACAATCCCGATCCCTCAGCTGCCGTCCGCTGGGGCGATCAGACCTACGATGAAATGATGGTCGGATTTTTCGACCTAGCCGTCCGCGCCGATCTCGACAAGCCCGACTACTTCATCCGCTCCAGGGATCCAACGCAGCCGCAGCACCGCTGACGCTATCTCCAAATCAGCAGCACCGGCGTTCGCACCGGCTAGAATTTCTTCGCCGTTGACATTTCCGCCGTATGCGGCGGAATATGGCGGCTGGCACCGCTAGGCAATTCAGCCGCCGTAACGAAAACGAAACCGAATCTCCCCATTTGGCATCTCATAGAAGAGGAGGGCTCAGGTCATGATGCCCAGGACGAGCCTCACGAACACGAACGTCTTTCAGCGCGCAGCGACCCGTTCTAGTATGCTGTCGTTTTCAGCCAGGCAAATTCTCGCTTGCGTGCTGGCATTCGCTCTGCTGTTGCCGATGTTGCCGCAACCAGTTTCCGCGGCTCAGGAGCAGGACGCGCAAGCTTCCGCGCCGCCGTCGCAAGCGCCGCCCTACACGCAGCAAACGCCCGACCAATTACAGCAGCTCGTAGCGCCCATCGCGCTGTACCCGGACTCGCTGGTGGCGCAAGTGCTCGCTGCGTCCACCTTCCCCGCCGAGATTGTGGAAGCCGACCGCTGGGTGCAAGCCCATCCCGATTTGAAGGGCGACGCGCTCGCCCAAGCCGTGGACCAGCAATCTTGGGATCCTAGCGTGAAAGCACTCACCGCGTTTCCCACCGTGCTGGGAAATATGGACAAGAACATTTCCTGGACCTCGTCGCTCGGTGACGCGTACTACAACCAGGAACAAGGCGTGATGGACGCGATCCAGTTTATGCGCCAGAAAGCGCAGCAAGCCGGCAATTTGAAGGACACACCGCAACAGACCGTTCAGACGCAGGGCTCCGACATCGTCATTCAACCCGCGTCTCCCGATGTGGTCTATGTTCCCGCCTATGATCCGTGGCTCGTGTACGGCTATCCCGTAGTGGCCTGGCCTGGCTGGTATCCGTATCCCGGAATCTGGTTCGGCGGCCCGTCTCTGTTTTGGGGAGTGGGCTTCGGCATCGGCTTCTACGGCGGGTTCGGATGGGGCTGGGGCCACTGGGGTGTAGGCTGGGGCGGCCGCAACGTAATTTTTAACAATAACCGCTACTACTCGCGCAGCAATACTTTTTACAACCGCAACAATTACTATCGCGGCGGCGGTGAACGCGGTATCGCTAACAACGTGCGCGGCGGTGTGCGCGGCAACCCCGGCGAAAATCGTGGTGTTTATAATCGTCCCGGCGGCAGGGACACGCCTTTCCATGGAAATACGCAGGCTGCGCGGGGATTCGATCAGTCCCGCGGCCAGAGCGGCACCCGCTCCAGCGGCTTCAGCGGCTATGACCATGGCGGCGAGGCCCGCAGTTATTCATCGCGCGGCAGCTCCAGCTTCGGCGGCGGAGGCGGCGGATTTCGCGGTGGCGGCGGCGGTGGCGGGCATCATCGCTAATCGCAATTTCAATTTGTTGGCCAGCGTCATACGTTTCTAACGGCTTGCGCAGTACGGGAACGAACTACCGATGCGAAGTACACAAACGAAGGATAGATACGGATTATAACGATGGAGAGACTACCTATGCGGCAAACGAAGCTGAACTTTGCGGCACTGCAGTACGGCAATCTTCCGAAGTTCGCGGCAGTCGCCATCCTGCTGCTGGGCTCCATGCCCGCCATTGCGCGGGCTCAGCAGCAGGGCCAGAAAACATTCGCATCCGCCGAAGAGGCCAGCAACGCACTCTTCACTGCGGCTCAAAATAACGACGAAAAGGCCATGCTCGATATCTTCGGCCCGGACGGCAAGCAGGTCGTCGCCTCCGGTGACGACGTCCAGGACCATGAGATGCACGCCAACTTCGCGAAAAAATATCAGGAAATGCATCGCCTGGTGAACGAACCAGACGGCAGCACCACGCTATACATCGGTGCGGAAAATTGGCCCGCGCCCATTCCACTGATGCACAAGGGCAACGTGTGGTATTTCGACACCGCCGCCGGAACCAAAGAAATTCTCTACCGCCGCGTGGGCCGCAACGAAATCACCACCATCCACGTCTGCCAGGAACTTGTAGCCGCGCAGAAGGATTACTTCTCCCAAAATCACAATGAATACGCGCAGCGGTTTTTTAGTGACGCAGGCCAGCACAATGGCCTCTATTGGACGGCTGCGGACGGCGTGCCGCAGAGCCCGATCGGCCCGCTGATCGCCTCCGCCGTCGCCGAAGGCTATGAAAAGATTCCTGAGGGCGGGCCCACTCCTTTCCACGGCTATTACTTCCACATCCTGATCGCCCAGGGACACCATGCCCCCGGCGGCTCGAAAGCCTACATCGTGCGCGGCAAAATGACCGGCGGCTTCGCCTTCGTGGCTTATCCCGCGGAGTACAGGTCGTCCGGTGTGATGACGTTTATCGTCGGCAGCGACGGAGTGGTCTATGAGAAGGACCTCGGCAAGAACACCGAAGCGATCGTCAAAGCCATGAAGAAATTCGATCCCGATTCCAGCTGGCACAAATCCGAAGACGCGCAGGAACAATCCGCCAGCGAACAAAAATAGCCGTCTCGCAGCTCGGCTCTATCGTTTGCGGCAAAATGTTCGCAGCCTGAAGTGTTGGCGTTGTGACGCCCATCCCGCTTTGCGGGATGGGCGTTTTTGAACCCTGTTCGATCCGGGATCCCTGAGGCCAGCGCCTTTGCCTCAAGCCGGCCGAAAGATCTCTACCGCCGCAGTTTAGCGGGCGCGCGACGCAGAGACGGAACTGCTTTCATCGCCGGCTCATTACCGCGGGCTGGCCGCCCGCGTCTCTTCCAGCCACTGGTCAATCCGCCCCAGCGCCTTCTGCAATTGCGCCGGATCGCCGCCGAAACCAAACCGCACGAACCCTTCCATTCCCAGCTGCTCGCCCGCCACCAGCAGCACGCTCTTCTTCACGCGCAGTTCTTCCGCCATGTGCGCCGAATCTCCGCCGCCACGCAATCCCGCCCAGGCGATCGCGCCCGCTTTCGGCGCGACGTGGGAAAACGTATCCGCGTGAGCATCTAGCCAAGTCCGCAACGGCGGATAATTGCTCCTCACAAATTCCCGCGTGCGATTCAAAATCCACTCACGCCGCTGCGGTTCCAGCGCCACCGAGGCCAGCCGGTCAGTGAGCATCGAAGGTCCGATGCTGGTGTAGTCGTGATAGCCCCACAGTTTCTCGGTCATTTTCGGCGCCCCGATCACCCATCCCGTGCGCAGCCCCGGCAAACTGAACGCTTTCGAAAGCCCCGCCGTGCACAACATGCGCTCGTACCCGCCCCACATCGTCGCCGTCATTTCGCCATCAAACTCCGCACCGCGATACACCTCGTCCGAAATAATCCACGCGCCCATTTTCGCCGCGGCCCCGACCACTGCCTCGCGCATGTCCTCGCGCAATACGGCTCCGGTGGGATTGCTGGGATTGCAAATCGCGATCAATTTCGTTTTTGGCGTCACCACCCGCGGCAGATCGTCTACATTGATGCCCCAGTCCAGCTCTTCGCGCAGCCACAGCGGCTTCACCGTCGCGCCCATCGCCCGCGCCACTCCGGCGATCTGCATGTAATTCGGCATCATGAACACCACTTCGTCGCCCGGCTCGATCAGCGACCACGTCGAAACGTAATTCGCCTCCGACCCGCCGCAAGTCACCAGCACATTTTCCGCGCTCGCCCCGGGATATAGTTCCGCGATGCGCGCGCGCAATTCCTCGCTGCCGTTCGTCTGCGGATAAAGCTGCTGCACGTCGAGTATTTTCCGCAGCTGCTCCGGGTCCGGCACCAGCTCCGCCGTCGTCAGCGGATGCACCCCGCTCTCGGAAATATTCAGCTCGACTTTGTTCTCCCATACCGATTGCCAGCGTTCCAGCTCAAACGGTTCAATCTGCATTTCATTCACCTCGGCCCGGCCGCGAAATCGTGCCGCAACGCGCGCGCCAGAAATGTAGCGAAGTCACACGCATTACCCAAGTGAATTCAACAGCCCGCCGTTGCTAACGCCTTCCTGAAAAACTACAATCGCTTGTCACTTTCAACCCAAGAGGTCCGCAAACCAAAACGATGGCTCGCCGCACTACGATCGCTGCGGGTTTACTGGTACTCGCATCGCTCTACGTTTTCCTCTCGCCCGCTTTCGCGCAATCTCCCGCACCCAATGCCTCCTGGACCTTCGCCGTCTCCGGGGATTCGCGCAATTGCGGCGACGTAGTCATGCCCGGCATCGCAGCCGCCGTAAAACAGTCAGGCGCCGCTTTCTACTGGCATCTCGGCGACTTCCGCGCCATCTACAATTTCGATGAAGACATGCAGCACCAGCCGCAATACATCGCGAAGCCACTAACCATCAGCCAATATCTATCGGTCGCCTGGGACGACTTCATCCAAAACCAGATCGTCCCCTTCGGTACCATGCCGGTTTTTCTCGGCATCGGAAACCATGACACGGTCCCACCCAAGACTCGCGAACAATTTCTGATCCAGTTCGCCGATTGGCTGAATCAGCCCGCGCTACAGCAACAACGCCGCAGCGACGACCCGCACTCGCGCAAGCTGACCACGTACTTCCATTGGACCCGGTCAGCCGTGGCCTTCATCAATCTCGACAACGCCACCTCCGACCAATTCGACCCCGACCAAATGACCTGGTTCGAAAAAACTTTGCAGCTCGATCTAGCCACCCCGCAAATTCACACCATCGTCGTCGCCATGCACGAAGCCTTGCCCAACAGCATTTCCGAAAATCACGCCATGGACCAATCCCCCACCGGCATCGAAAGCGGTCGCCGCGTCTATGCCGATCTGCTCAAAGCACAGAACGAAGCGCACAAACGCATCTACGTCCTGGCCAGCCACTCGCACTATTTCATGGATGGCATTTTTAACACGCAGTACTGGCGCGAGCATGGCGGCGTGCTTCCCGGCTGGATCATCGGCACCGCCGGCGCGTTCCGCTACGCCCTGCCTCCGGAAAAAGTGGACGCCAAAGCCGCCGCAACCAACGTTTACGGTTTTCTGCTGGCCACGGTGCAACCAACCGGCGAAATCAATTTCGCGTTTCATCAGCTGAACGAATCTGACGTGCCCGAAGCCGTCGTCGAAGCCTACAAGACCGAGTTCGTCCACTGGTGCTTCGCCGAAAATTCCGCGTCCCATTAGCGCATCTCAAATTTCAGGAGCGACTCCCATGAGCACCGCGCCAGATCCAGCCAACGTAACTCCGGAACGCATTTTCGAAACGCTGAACGCGTACCAAAAAACCGCCGCGCTGAAAACCGCGATCGAGCTGGACGTATTTTCCGCCATCGCCGACGGCGCCACCACGCAAGCCTCCATCGCCAAACGCTGCGCAGCGAGCGAACGCGGCATCCGTATTCTCTGCGACTACTTGGTCATCAACGGATTCCTGCTCAAGAACGGCGAGGAATACGCCCTCGCCGACGACTCCGCCGTTTTTCTCAACCGCCGCTCACCCGCCTACATGGGCGCGGCCGCGAATTTTCTGGCTCTGCCGGAAATGATTAACCTCTATCAGGATCTCACCGCCATCGTGCGTGCCGGCACATCTCTCAAAGGCGAAGAGTCCACCGTCGCGCCGGACAGTTCCAAGTGGGTGGAATTTGCGCGCTCCATGACCGGACTGCAGGGCATCAACGCCACAGCCGTCGCTGATATGCTGTGTGCCAGCGCCGGTGAAAAATGGAAAGTGCTCGACGTCGCCGCCGGCCACGGCATGTACGGCGTTATCATCGCCAAACAAAATCCCAACGCGGAAATTTTCGCGCTGGATTGGCCGGAAGTGTTGAAAGTTGCCCACGAGAATGCTAAAGCCGCCGGCGTGGCCGCGCGCCATCACCGCCTGCCCGGCAGCGCATTCGAATTGGATTTCGGGAAGGATTATGACATCGTGATGCTAACCGGCTTCCTGCATCATTTCGATCCGCAAACGATCGACACGATCTTGCGCAAGGCTCACGCCGCGCTGAAGCCGGGCGGCCGCGTGGTTACAGTGGAATTCGTGCCCAACGAAGACCGCGTCTCGCCGCCCATCCCCGCCGCCTTTAGCATGCTGATGCTTGGCAACACGCGTGCTGGAGACGCCTATCCCTATTCCGAATACGACAAAATGTTCCGCAAGGCAGGATTCACTCTGAACGAGCTACGCCCCGGCGCAGGCCCGCAAAGTTTCATAATTTCAAAAAAATAATCGCGTGCTGGCTCAGCTTCTTTCCGCGCCGCCAAACGCCAGCGTCAGCAGCGTGTGCTGCTCCATCTCATGCGCCTTGTGTGAACCCGTCGCCGGACTCGCGCTGGCTGAACGCTTGATCGAAAGCACTCCGCGCCCGCGCGCCAACCGCTCCAGCCGCGGCAACAAGAACGCCAGCGCGCCCATATTCGCCGGCTCTTCCTGCACCCACACAAATTCCCGCGCCTTCGCGTGCCGATCCATCTCCGCCGCCAGTTCCGCTTCCGGAAATGGATACAGCTGCTCCAGAAAAATAATCGCCGTCGAAGTATCCTTGCGCCGCTTCCGTTCCGCCATCAATTCGTGCCCGATTTTCCCAGTGCACAGCAGCACGCGCTCCGCAGACCCATCCCCGCGATCCGGAATCACCGTCTGGAAACGCGCTGTGCCCAAATCCGCCAGCGAGGAAGACGCCGCCGGATTCCGCAACATGCTTTTCGGCGTAAAAACCACCAGCGGCTTGCGCCACGCGCGTAATGCCTGCCGCCTCAGCAAATGAAAATACTGCGCCGCCGTGGTCGGCTGGCAAATCTGCATATTGTCGCGCGCCGCCAGTTGCAAAAATCGCTCGATGCGCGCGCTGGAATGTTCCGGCCCCTGACCTTCATACCCGTGCGGCAGCAGCAGCACCACGCCCGACAGCAAATTCCACTTGTCCTCGCCCGCCGAAATAAATTGATCAATAATAATCTGCGCGCCGTTCGCGAAATCGCCGAATTGCGCTTCCCACAGCACCAGCGCTTCCGGAAAATCGCGGCTGAATCCATATTCGAATCCCAGCACCGAAGCTTCCGACAAAGTCGAATTGATTGCCTCGAACCACGCTTCACCGTGCCCCAGATGACGCAACGGCACGTACTCTTCTTCCGTTTCGATATCAATCAGAGCCGCGTGCCGCTGATTGAACGTCCCGCGGCGGCTGTCCTGTCCGCTCAACCGCACCGGCACGCGCTGTTTCAGCAGCGTCCCAAAAGCCAGCGCCTCCGCCATTCCGTAATCCAGCGGGCGCTTGCCCTGCGCCATTTCGAGCCGCTGCTCCAAAAGTTTTTTTACTTTCGGATGAATGTGAAATCCCACGGGATAGCGCGTCAAAGCTTCGCCAATCGCCGCCAGCTCCGGCTGCGCGACGCCGGTATCAACTTCCATCGCCGCGTTGTAGCGTCCCCCGCGATAAGCATCCCAATACGGCGGCAGCTTGCGCATCGGCGGATTTTTCTCCACCTCCAGCGCCTTCTGCTGCGCTGCATCCAGTTCCCTGCGCACGCGCTGCACAATCGGCGCCGCATCCACGCCGATTTTTTCAGAATAAATTTCCCACAGCGGCGGATGCGCATCGATTTTCCGGTAACGCAGCGGCTGCGTAATCGTCGGATCATCGACTTCGCTGTGCCCGTGTCTGCGATAACCAATCAAGTCGACCACCACGGGCGTGCCAAACGCGTAGCGATAGTCCGCCGCCATCCGCCCCACGCGCGCTACTGCGTCGGGATCTTCCGAGTTCACATGAAAAATCGGAATCGGCAGCCGCTTCGCCAGGTCAGAGGAAAATCGCGATGATTGCGAATCCCGTGGAATCGTCGTGAACCCGATCAGATTATTCACGAGAATGTGCACCGACCCGCCCACCGTGAATCCCTCCACGCCCGCCATGTTCAGCGTCTCCGCCCAAACTCCCTGCCCCGCAAACGCCGCGTCTCCGTGCATCAGCACCGGCACCACATGCCGCAATCCCGCGTCGCCTCTCCGCTCTTGCTTCGCGCGCGTCCGCCCGATCGCCACAGGATCCACGGCCTCCAAATGGCTCGGATTCGACACCAGGTGCATGCCTACTTTTTTTCCACTCGCTGTCGCAAATTCGCCGGTCGCGCCCATGTGATACTTCACGTCGCCGCCACCCAGTACGCTGCGCGGATCCACATCCTCAAATCGCGCAAAGACTTCCGCTGCCGCGCGCCCCACGATGTGCACCATCACGTTTAACCGCCCGCGATGGCTCATCGAGAGCACCGCCTGCACTGCGCCCTGCTCGGACGACGCTTCCAAGATCGCATCCAGCAACGGCAGCAGCGCCGCTTCTCCCTCCAGCGAATAGCGCTTCGTTCCCAGATAACGCGTCTGCAGCACCTGCTCGAAAATTTCCGCACGCACCAGCCATTCCAGAATTCGCGCGCGATCCGCTTCCGGCGCTTCCGCTTCCATCCGCGCTTGAATCCATTCCCGCTTTTCGCGCTCGGCAATGTGCATGAACTCGACGCCGACCGTCCCGCAATAAACTCGTCGCGCCGCTTCCGCATCCGCGCCGCTCAATTCCAGCTCCGGCATGGCCACCGGCGCCATGTCTCCCAGCGGATCCAGGTTCGCCTGAAGATATCCCCAGCGGCGGAATGCGTCCCAGACGCGCTCCTGCGCGTCCTGCGTCGCTGCGGAGTCCACAATTGTTTGCTGACGGCTCACGAATCTCCCCAAGTTCTGGTAACTACCGCTCTGCTATTATAACAAGGACCGGCCAAGGCGCGAGAGAAGCCCCGCCACTTTTATCACCACGCGTTCAGCAACCTCCGCACCAGCACCAACTGCCCTAGATGATACGAATTGTGATCAATCAACAGCAACACCTGGCGCAAGAACGTCTGTCCCGTGCCGTGCTTAATCCGCGCGAAAAGCTCCGTCCGCGGATTGCTCACCAGTTTCTCCATCTCCTTCAAATCATGAAAGAATTCGCGCACGCTCCTCTCCCACTCCGCGTCATCCGCCGGCGCCAGGCTCTTTGGCCAATATCCCGCCGGCCAATCCGGCGATACGTGCTTCGGATCCAAGGTGAATTCCAAAATATCGCGCTGCGCCAGCCGCGCGTGTTCGAGCAAATCCCACACCGAATGCGGCGACCCCGCCGGCCGCACTCCGCGATGCGCCGGGTCCAGGCCCGCCAGCGCCTGTTTCCAATCCGCATGGGCCTCGCGCCAACTCAGTACCTTGCCCAATTGCTCGCGCAACAACGTATCGTTCACCTCGCGCCCAGCTTTCGCAACCAGCTTCTTCGCGCCTGCCTTCTTGGCGGACGCTCGTTTCACCTGCCGCTTGTTTTTCCGTTTCGTCGCCATTTCCGCCTCCAGATCAATCCACCACGCTCATTTGCAGCAGCGTTCAAGCCATTCATTGTCCGCCACACCACTAGGGAGTATCATCCTGCAGAATTTTTCAACACAGGAGCACTCGATGACCGCCGCCACCCATTCCCGCCGCGATTTCTCGCGCATCCTCGGCCAATCCCTGGCGGCCGCAATCGCCGCTCCCACCCTGCCAAGTCTAAAACGATTGGATGCGCGGCAAAGCAATCCGATGCCCCTCGGCCCCATCCTTCTCAACTTCAACGAAAATCCCTATGGCCCGTCGCCCAAAGCCCGCGCCGCCCTGGCCGATTGCGGCTCCATCTCCAATCGCTACCCCGACGCAGACTATCGTTCGCTGATGAACACGCTCGCGCAAAAATATAACCTGAAGGCTGAAAATACTATCCTCGGCTGTGGCTCGACGGAAATTCTGCGCGCGGCCGACAACGCATTCCTCGATCCCACGCGCAACGTCGTAGCCGCAGCGCCCACTTTCGAAGCGGTTCTCGACTACGCGCGCGTGCTGCACTCGAATGCCGTGCTGATCCCGCTCACCGCCGACCATCGTCACGACCTCCCGAAAATGGCCGCGGCCTGCACCTCCAAAACCGGCGTAGCCTACGTCTGCAATCCCAATAATCCCACCGGCACCATCGTCACGCGCGACGAATTCGCCGCCTTCGTGCAAGCCGTACCGCCCGCTACGCTCATCATCGTGGACGAAGCCTACTGCGATTTCCCCAATGACCCGCGCTACACGAGCGCCCTGGAATTCATCCCCGCGCATCCCAACGTCATCGTGGCGCGCACATTCTCAAAAATCCACGGCATGGCGGGAATGCGGCTGGGCTACGCCATCGGTGCCCGCGAACCCATCTCCCGCCTCACGCAACAGCTGCTCCAGGACAACGGCAACGCCGCCGTGCTACAAGCCGCGCTCGCCAGCCTCGCCGACAACGATCACATTGCCTCCTGCCGCGCGCAACTCAATGGCACGCGCGATTGGCTCTGCGCCCAACTAACCAAGGACTCCCGCCCGTTCATCCCTTCGCAAGCCAATTTCGTAATGCTCGACCTGGGCACTGACGCAAAACCGATCATCGAACAATTCCGCACGCGCAATATCCTCGTCGGACGCCCTTTCGCCGCCATGCCCAATTTCCTGCGCGTCACGATCGGTACGCAACCCGAAACCGAAGCGTTCCTCGCTGCCCTCCGCGAAATCTCGCCCGCCAACCCTGCGCGCGCAGCCGCATAAATCAAAAGGCTCTTCCCAGCGCTTGCACGCCGAGAAGAGCCGTTGAATAAGGTTTTCCCTGTTTTCCGGACTCGCTCCCCGCCCTCCGGTTCCGTACAAGCATCGGAACTCAAACTGCCGGGGAACTTCGCTCGGTCCTATCTCAAGCCATCACTAGAAAGACGCGCTTCTTACGGCGCCGCGATGCTCTGTGGCCCGGCCGATCGCCGCTGTTGGAAACATTCGCGGCAATATACCGGCCGTCCTTGTGTCGGCTTGAACGGAACGGTTGTTTCTTTTCCGCATTGCGAACACACCGTCTTGGTTTCGACACGCTGTACGCTGCCGGAACCTGCCGTGGTGCCCGCCGAGCGATTAGCCTTGCACGCCTTGCACCGCTTGGGCTCATTCTTGAAGCCCTTGTCGGCGAAAAACATCTGCTCGCCGGCGGTGAAAACGAACTCAGCCGAACATTCAGCGCACTTCAAAACCCTGTCATGGTATTCCATACGCTGCTCCAAAGCCTTGCTGGAACAGGAGTAGCAGCGGAACAGTTCTTGCCGGAAGCATGCGGGCGCGTGCCCGGAAAATTCACGCCTCCCTCATTCCCACCGGCCGAACCATTTGAATGGACCCCGGTTATATGGTCGCCTAGTCTTGCTCACGCCGTTGCTTTTTTCGGAGACGCTTACGCGAGAGGGCCTCTTTGGCACGGCGCCTTTCACCTGGTTTCATGTAGTAGCTGTGCTTTTTAATCTCTTTGATGATGTCTTCCGACTGCACCTTTCTCTTGAAGCGTCGGAGTGCATTCTCCAGAGATTCTCCCTCTTGAATGACAACTTCTGCCACGCGTAT
This sequence comes from Candidatus Acidiferrales bacterium, assembly GCA_035602855.1. Lineage (GTDB taxonomy): Bacteria > Acidobacteriota > Terriglobia > Acidiferrales > UBA7541 > Palsa-295. Next base: position 4,452 of record DATNLN010000082.1, on the reverse strand, counting down.
TCACCCCCGTTCCCCGTTGAATGTTAGATTGCACTGTGTGGGTTACCACCAGTGTAGCCGGTTCACACCCGAACCGGCAATTGCCAAGTTCTTCTATCGCCCGCCCACCCGTAAGTCAAGGGGTAAATTGGCGAAGCGCCAAAAACCCTCCTTTGTAACTCTCTAGTTATCATCAACACGCTCACTCGCTCCGCAGCGCCGCCGCGAACGGAGCATGGCAACAACGAACCTGTTTTTGAATTTGTAGCGGACGCCTAGCTTCCAGGCGGGCGTACCTGATGTGGGAGGGTGTCCGGCCGGGTCTTTGCTTTGCCGTTGCGTCGAATTTGCCTATGAAATTGTGAATCGCCACCGCTCTCTTCCAGCCCGCTCGCACTTGCTGTTAGAATGCTTTCCGCCAGACCAGGACTTTCGGGAGGAACGTTCCCATGCCTCTGATGCGCAACGCACTTGCGGTCCTGCTGGCCGGTGGCCAGGGCGAGCGTCTTTGGCCTCTCACGCGCGATCGCGCCAAGCCCGCAGTCCCCTTCGGCGGCATCTACCGCATCATTGATGTCACGCTTTCAAATTGCCTGAATAGCGATCTGCGCCGCGTGTTCGTGCTCACCCAATACAAAGCTCTCAGCCTCAATCGCCACGTGCGCCGCGGCTGGTCCTTGCTCATGGGCCACGGCGATTTCATTGAAGTTCTCACTCCGCAGATGCGCGTCTCGCAGCACTGGTATCAAGGCACCGCCGACGCCGTATATCAAAACATCTATTCCATCGGCTCCGAGCAATCCAACTTCGTCTTCATTCTTTCTGGCGACCACATTTACAAAATGAACTATCAGAAGATGCTCGAGCAGCACGTCGAAGCCGGCGCCGACGTCACCGTCGCCACCTTCGAAGTCTCTCCCGAGGAGGCCGCCGGAAGCTTCGGTGTCCTCGAAACAGACAAAGACTGGCGCATCGTTGGCTTCGAGGAAAAACCGGCCGATCCCAAGCGCTCGCGCATCCATCCGGAAAAAGTAAACGCCTCCATGGGCGTCTATCTTTTCAATACGCAGCTGCTCGTTCCCATCTTGATTGCCGACGCCGAAGATCCTACCTCCAAACACGATTTCGGCAAGGACATCATTCCGCGCATCATCGAAAACCACCGCGTCTTCGCTTACAACTTCCGCGACGAAAATAAAAAAGAAGAATCATACTGGCGTGATGTCGGCACCGTCGAGGCCTACCACGAAGCCAACATGGACCTGGTTTCCGTCTCTCCGGTCTTCAATCTCTACGATAAAAGCTGGCCGCTGCACACATGGCAGCAGCAATATCCGCCTGCGAAATTTGTCTTTGCCGATCCCTCGCGCATGGGCGTCGCACTGGATTCCATCGTCGGCGCCGGCTCCATCATTTCCGGCGGACGCGTCACCAAATCCGTGCTCGGTCTCGACGTGCGCGTCAATAGCTACAGCGAAGTAGATCAGTGCATCATCTTCAATCACGTGATCGTCGGCCGCAGCTGCCGCATTCGCCGCGCCATAATTGATCGCCACGTAAGTCTGCCCGAAGGCACAGTAATCGGCTACGACGCCGAAGCCGACCGCGCCCGTTACTCCGTTACCGAACACGGCGTCGTTGTCGTAGTACGCCCCGAATCTATGATCGAAGAACCCGAATAACCTCGAATCATTCAGCCCGGTTTTTCCTGGCACGGCCACTCCTGGCTGTGTATCGTTTTCTTTCGTAGCGCCGTCATCCTGAATCTGCGAACGCGGGTGAAGGATCTGGCTTCGATTTCTCCGTTCCCAGCAGCATGTCGTGTCGGCCGGCCGTCCCCCGCCGCTACCTCAGAAACGCAACCGACGCCTCGCCTTGTACCATGCACCCAAAACCGTTTACGATGTTCGTCGCATAAATAACAACCAACTCATAGGAGTCCCATGTCCACGAAAATCACCAAAGTCCTCGGCCGCGAAATCATCGATTCCCGCGGCAATCCCACCGTCGAAGCCGACGTCCACGTCGAAGGCGGCGCCGTCGGCCGCGCCGCCGTCCCTTCCGGCGCCTCCACCGGTGAACACGAAGCCATCGAACTACGCGACGGCGACAAATCGCGCTACCTGGGCAAAGGCGTCCTGAAAGCCGTCGGCCACGTGAACGCCGAAATCGCAAGAGCCGTCACCGGCCTCGACGCCGCCGAACAACAAACTCTCGATCGCAAGATGATTGATGCCGACGGCACGGCCAACAAATCGAGTTTCGGCGCCAATGCCATCCTGGCCGTCTCCATGGCCGCCGCCCGCGCCGCCGCCGCGCAACTCGCTCTCCCGCTCTACCAATATCTGGCGCGCTATTCGAGCGACCAATCCGCCAACACGCTCCCCGTACCCATGATGAACATCGTCAACGGCGGCGCCCACGCCGATAATTCCGTGGACGTGCAGGAATTCATGGTCATGCCCGTCGGCGCGCCCAATTTCCGCGAAGCGCTGCGCTGGGGCGTCGAAGTTTTCCATCATCTGAAAGCTGTGTTGAAGAAAAACGGCTACTCCACCGCCGTGGGCGACGAAGGCGGCTTCGCGCCCAATCTGAAATCCAATGAAGAAGCTCTCGAACGCATCCTGGAGGCCATCACCGCCGCCGGTTACAAGCCTGGCGAACAAATCGCTATCGCCCTCGACCCCGCCTCCAGCGAATTCTACGACCGCGCTACAAAAAAATACGTTTTCAAGAAGTCCGACAAATCCGCGCGCACCTCAGCAGAGATGGTGAAATTCTGGGAAGCCTGGGCGGCCCAATATCCCATCGTCTCCATCGAAGACGGCCTCTCCGAAGACGATTGGGACGGCTGGAAAATTATCACGCGCGACCTCGGCAAAAAAATCCAGCTCGTCGGCGACGATGCTTTCGTCACCAACCCGAAAATTTTCGCGCGCGGCATCTCCGAAGGCGTCGGCAACGCCATCCTGATCAAGCTCAATCAAATCGGCACCGTGAGCGAAACCATTGAAGCCGTCGAAATGGCGCGCAAAGCCAATTACGCCGCCATCGTTTCTCATCGCAGCGGCGAAACCGAAGACACCTTCCTCGCCGATTTCGTCGTCGCCATGGGCACCGGCCAAATCAAGACCGGCTCTGCCTCCCGCACCGACCGCATCGCCAAATACAACCAACTCCTCCGTATCGAGGAAGCCTTAGGTGCCAAAGCCCGCTTCCGCGGCCGCAAGGCGTTGCGTCCGTAACTGCAGGTTATTTCGCAGCCCCGGCCCCAGCGATGGAATCAGGAGGACGTGCACACATGAACGACTTCGCGGCAACGTACGATCCAACCTCGGACGAAAGAACGATGGCGACTCTCGCTCAAGTACTGCAACTCGTCGGCTGGTGGATCGCTCCGCTGATCATTTACCTGATCAGGCGCGAATCGAAATTTGTCGCCTTCCACGCCATGCAGGCGCTGCTGTGGCAAATCCTAGTGATGATCTGGTGGTTCGGCACCATGATCGTGTGGTTCGCCGTGATTTTCACTACGGTGCTTTCGCATGCGGGAAAAGCCGCGGCAAATAATCCTCCCCCTCTCGGATTCTTCCTGGGTGCTGCCGCGATTTGGTTCGTCGCGATGGTGGTCATGTGCTTGAATCTGTTTATCGGCGTCTATTACGGCATCAAAGCCGGCCACGGCGAATGGGCCGCTTACCCCATCATCGGACGCATGGCTCAGCGCATCGTCCGCGCATGAACCTCGCGTGATTTATTTCGATGAGGTATTCTGACCCGCGACATGACCCAACAAAATAAACGCCCGAAACCCATCGTCCTCACCGTCCTAGACGGCTGGGGCTATCGCGCCGAAAGCAAAGGCAACGCCATCGCTCTCGCGCGCAAACCAAATTACGATCGCCTGCTGAAGCAATTTCCCAACACGCTCATTCATACTTCCGGCCCCGCCGTCGGCCTCCCCGAAGGACAGATGGGCAATAGCGAAGTCGGCCACCTGAATATCGGCGCCGGCCGCATCGTGCACATGGACATCACGCGCCTAGACCAGCTCATCGCCAGCGGCGAGTTCTCGCGCCAGCCGCTGCTGCGCGAAGCCATGGAACGCGGTCGCGCACATCAACTTCATTTGCTGGGCCTGCTCAGCGACGGCGGCGTGCACTCCCACGTCGAACATCTTTACGCTCTGTTGCGCATGGCCCGCGAAAATAAAGTCACGCGCGTTTTCGTCCACTGCTTCATGGACGGCCGCGACACACCGCCGAACAGCGGCATCGATTTCCTGCGCGCACTCGAACAGAAAATGCGCGAATACGGCGTCGGCCAAATTGTCACCGTCATTGGCCGCTACTACGCCATGGATCGCGACAATCGCTGGGACCGCATTGAAAAATCCTACCGCGCCATGGCTCACGGCGAAGCCGAGGCAAAATTCACAGACCCCGTCGCCGCCATGCGCGCCAGCTACGAAAA
>DATNLN010000066.1:0-13431 GCA_035602855.1 Candidatus Acidiferrales bacterium | reverse complement strand
ATCTATTTTCCTGCTGAGAGCTTCCAATTCACGGCGTAAGTCGGGATTGCGGGCGAGACTGCTCTTCGGACCTTGGGAAAGTTCAAGAAGGTCTGTGAGCAGACTATAGAACAGCGTCAGGATATTTTCAAACGATTCCTTTTCCTGTTTGGCGAGCTGCGCGGTGCCGGCGAAAATCTCTGCGGCCTTTCCGCCGTTGATGGTTTTCTCCAGCAGGCTTAGGACGCCGCGGCGCAGGCGTGCGGATTCTTCCAGGTTTAGCGTGAGCGCCATGCCCGGGCTGCCGCTGGAGAGTTGCGCCGCCAGTTTGCGTTCCGGCGCCTTGGCTTCGGTGCGTTCGCCGAGAAACATTTCGATTTGCCCCACCGCGACGGGCGCGAAATGGAATTGCAGGCAGCGCGAACGGATGGTTTGCAGCACGGAGTCGGGTGTGGGCGCCAGCAGGATGAGCGTCGCGCTTTCCGGCGGCTCTTCCAGGATTTTCAGGAACAGGTCGGCGTCGTTCCAGCGCATGGTGTGCGCGTCGTCCAGAATGAAGATACGTCGGCGGCCCTGCGGTTTGAAATATGCGGCGCGTTGCACCGCGCGCAGCTGGCCAACGCGAATCATGGGGCGCGCGACGGGCGCGAGGCGCCGCACTGGATCGGGCACCAGCAGCCACACGTCGGGATGCGGTTCGATGATCAGGGGCATGCGTTCGACCATCGCCGCATCCGCGGATTCGCCGCGTTCCGTCAGCCCGGCCGCAACCAGCGCCGCGGGATTCGCAAGCGGGGCCATGCGCCGGCACGACTCGCACTCGCCGCAAAAATCATCCTGCAGGCGCTCGCAATTCGCAGCTTGGGCGAACATGCGCGCGAGTGTGTACTTGCCAATCCCGCGCGGTCCGGTGAAGAGCAGAGCGCCGGGTGCACGATCCCGGCGCAGCATCCCGCGCAGCGCGGTGACGATGCGTTCGTTGCCGAGAAATTCATCGAAGCCCATGGGATCAGCGGCTGGCGTGCAGCGCGGGGAAGACGCGCGCTTCGATCGCCGCCAGAATCTCCTTGTGGATTTCTTCCGGAGCGCGCATGGCTTGGGCTTGCGCGTCGTAGCATTCAATCTTCACCCAGTTGGCTTGGCGCGCGAGCTCGTCGTAAACCTCCGAAGCGGCTTGCAGATGTGCCAAATCCGACTCCTGCAGGTCGCGGCGCAGCTCGGTGTACTGGCGTTTGGATTTTTGGCCTACCAGACGATGAGCTTCCTCCGCGGGCACGCGCAAGTAAACCACCAGATCCTCGTTCGGCAGCGCGTAAGCCCGATATTCCAGCTCTTTCAGCCACGCCAGAAATTCTTTGCGCTTTTCTTGCGATACGCGGGCGCCTTGATGCGCCAGGTTCGAAGCGATGTAGCGGTCGGCCAGCAGTGTCTTACCGGTTGCCAGGTCCGATTCCAGCGCCGGACGCGACTCGCGCCGGTCCTCGGCATAGAGCAGCGCCGAAAAATGGGGGTCAACGGATTCCAGCGGGCCAAATTCGCCGTTCAGAAAGCGAGCCACCAGCTTGCCGAAAAATCCGTCGTAACGCGGGAAGCTCACTTGGGTGAAAGCGATGCCGCGTGACGAGAATGCGCGCGCAATCATTTCCAGCTGCGTGCGTTTCCCCGAGCCGTCAATTCCTTCTAGAGCGATGAATTTGCCGCGGGCAGGCATCGATTGGAATCACAGTCTAGCATAGGGACGCGATTCCGAAGGCGTGGCTCGTGCCCAGGCAATAGAGATGGGTTTTTGCCGTGTTAGAATCGCGGCAATGGCCAACCAGTCTTCCGTCATCGCCGCCAACTGGACGCGAATTCAGGATCGCATTGCGCCAGCTGCAGAGCGCGGTGGCCGACGCGCGGATGAAATCACCGTGGTGGCGGTTTCGAAGACTCATCCGGTCGAAGCGATCGTGGCGGCTTACGAAGCGGGGCTGCGTCACTTCGGAGAAAATCGCGTGCAGGAGTGGGAGTCGAAGCAGCCGAAGGTGGCGGAGCTGGACGCGACGTGGCATCTGATCGGCCACTTGCAGAGCAATAAGGCACGCCGCGCCGCGCACATTTTTCGTCGTGTGGATTCGCTGGACGATCTCGGGCTGGCAAAAAAACTTCACGCTGCGGCGGACGCGGAAGGGAAGTGCTTGCCGGTGCTGATCGAGGTGCGCCTGGGCGATGAAGAAACCAAGAGTGGTGTTGCCGAAGTAGACCTGCTGTCACTGGCTACGAGCATTGCGCCATTCGCGCATTTGGAATTTGCCGGACTGATGACGATCCCGCCGTTTTTCGACGAGCCCGAGCGCGTGCGCCCTTATTTCCGCAAGCTGCGCGAATTGCGCGACGACCTGAGCCGCAAGCTGAGCCGCGCGTTGCCGGTCCTTTCCATGGGAATGAGCCATGACTTCGAAGTCGCGATCGAAGAAGGCGCCACGGAAATTCGCGTGGGCACGGCACTGTTCGGTTCGCGCGGATCTGCGGCCTGATTTGCTCGGCCGTTACCGACGCGCGATGCTAGTCTCGTGCGCCGCCGGCGCCGATCGTCAGCGACCAAAGCAGCGTGCAATTATTTCCTTTCGTCATTCTTCCTGCCCATGCGCGATTGAACTCCAGGTGGCGGGCGTGGGAACCGCTTCGCACCGGCGTGGCTACTACCGCGGAATCGGCGTAAACGTCCTTGGGGTCGAAAGTGTTAAAGTCATCGGGAGACGGCTGGGGATTGGCGGGCCGTGTGCATGCGCCGGCAGGGAAATCGCATAACGAAATGGAAATCACTGCTAGCGACGGAAGCGTGTCATTTTACGTGCAGCTGCAGCCGCGCGCGAGCCGCGATGCGATCGAAGGCGAATACGCGGGCGCGTTGAAAGTTCGCCTCACCGCGCCGCCGGTGGACGACCGCGCTAACGAAGCGCTCGCGCGCCTTCTCGCGGAGCGTTTGAACGTGCCGCTGGCGGCTGTTAGAATCGTGGCCGGCGATAAGAGCCGCAGAAAGTGCGTGATCGTTGCAGGTTTGCGGCGCGAGCAGGTACTGGCGCTATTGTCTGCGGCCAAACGCCCAGCGAAGAAAGCAAAGGACTGACGAAATGCCCGATCTGAAGGCCATCCAAACTGCATTGCGCGCCGCCAAACTCGACGGCTGGCTTTTTTTCGATCACCATCATCGCGATCCGATTGCGGGAAACATTCTCGGTCTCGATCCGGCAGCCATGGTCACGCGGCGCTGGTTTTATTTCATCCCCGCCAAAGGCGAAGCGCGCAAGCTGGTGCACAAAATCGAGCAAGGCACGCTGGACTCTCTCGAAGGCAAGAAATTTCTATACGCTGGATGGGAAGAGCTACACAAAATGCTGCCGAAGGTGCTTTCCGGCTGCAAAACCATCGCGATGCAGTATTCGCCGGACAACAATATCCCCTACATCGGGCTGGTGGATGCCGGAACGATCGAGCTGATTCGCAAGCTAAAGAAAAAAGTAGTGAGCTCGGCTGACCTGGTGCAGAAATTTGAAGCCAGCTGGTCCGAAGAACAATTTCAGGGACATCGCGAGGCCGGCAGAAGCGTGGACCGAATCACGCACGAAGCATTCCAACGCGCCGCGAAATTTGTCCGCGAAGGGAAGCCGCTAACCGAATACGAGTTACAACAATGGATCGTCGAACAATTTCGCGCCGGCGGACTTACGACTGCCGAGCCGCCCATCGTGGCCGTGCAACCGAATAACGGCAGCCCGCACTATGAACCGCGAGCGGAAGGCTCGCGCCCGATACGAGCCGGAGATTTGCTGCTGCTCGATGTCTGGGCGAAACTGAATCGGCCGGCGAGCGTGTATTACGACATCACCTGGGTGGGCTATCTGGGCGAGCGCGTGCCGGATTCGTACGCGAAGATTTTCCGCATCGTGAAAAACGCGCGCAACGCCGCGATTGAATTCGTCAAGGACGCAGTGGCGAAGAAACGCGCCGTGCACGGCTGGGAAGTGGACCGCGTGACGCGCGAAACAATTCGCAAAGCCGGTTACGGAAAATATTTCGTGCACCGCACCGGGCACAGCATCGGCCAGGAAGTTCACGGCAACGGCGCCAATATGGACGGTCTGGAAACGCGCGACGATCGAAAAATAGCGCCGCACACCTGCTTCTCCGTCGAGCCGGGAATTTATTTGCCGGAATTCGGAGTGCGCAGCGAAGTGAACGTTTACGTCAGCGAGAACGAAGCGCGCGTTACCGGCGCCATCCAGGAAGAAATTCTTCCGTTGCTGGCTTAGGTGACCGTGAACGAAGCGCCCGGCAGAGAAGTGACGTTTGGCGAAGCGCGGGTCGACCAGGAACCAGGCAGCCAAACCGCCCACCAGCAAGACTCCGGCAACCGGGCCGGCAGCGACACACCTGCTGAAGAATCTCCCGTGGGCCACGCTCCTGGCGACGGTACCATCGCGGCTGGGCATTCCTTCGGAGCCAGCGCCGGTCGGTGTGCCCTTGCGTTGTTCGCAGCGATTGCTGCGTGGCTGGTTCCAGGTCTCGGACATTTGTTGCTGGGTCGCTGGGGGCGAGCGCTGGTATTTTTCGCCGCGGTAGGTGGCTTGGTGCTCACTGGTTATTTGCTGCGCGGCAACGTGTTCCCTCCGCATTCCGGCGATCCATTCGGCACGCTCGGTTTTCTGGCAGACGCGGGCACGGGCGTCTTCTATTATTTTTCGCGCATGTTTGAGACAGCCGGTCCCGACGTTTCGCGCGCCGCGGGAGATTACGGCACGCGCTTCATCGCTGCCGCGGGAGTTGTGAACATGCTGGCGGTGCTGGATGTAATCGAGATTGCTACGGGCAGGAGAAGCTAGTTGAATTGCGGCGCGCTCATCGTCGTCAACCGTGCACTGCGCCTCAGCCACTTCGGCGCGCTGCTGCTGTTCGCGCTGCTGGTTTCGCTGGTGCTGGCGTGCCTGACGCAACGCACAAGCTCGGGCGGCGTCAAATATGCGCTCTGGTCGTTCGCGCTGTTCGTGCTGATCGGCGTAGGCGTGGCTTGGCTGATGTATCCCCTCTCGCGCTGAAGAATTCCGTGGTGGTGAAACGACGCGCTGCACGCCGGCGAACCATTCTCGCGCATCGCGCGCCTGCGTCAACAGGCCCTACCTGTGCGACGACGCATCACGTGCGCCACCGTTTGACAGTTTTTCTCCGCCGATGTTAAAGTCGCGCAGGCGCCGAGGCAGCTCCGTTGGAGCGCAGCCGATTCGTAATCCAAATTCCTGCCAGCGCAGCAAGACGAAATTCTAACGATGTGTCTAACGGAATCCATCTGCTGACTTCTTGCGACTGTTGTTTCTGTTTCCTTTTTTTGCGTCCATTTGGGTCCGTTGATGGCAGTTTGCTGGAAGTCACAGGCTCTGTGCCCGTCCTCAACCGCTTCGTTGGGTGGAGTTGAATTGGCGGGCCGCTGTAGTCAACGAATGGCGCCGAAATGTGGTTGAGTGAAACTCGGTGTCGCCAAATGCCGCTTGCGTCGCAATCTCCCCGAACCCGTCTGGCCAATTTTCGAGCGGCCGCCCAGCCGCAAGGTGGCCAGACCAGTCCGTGACCACCTCAATTCCGGTCATCGAAGGCTTTTGGGCGACTGGCGTTTCGGTTCAGCGCTTGCCAGTTCCCAGGTCGTCCGAATGCCCGGCCTTCAGGCGAGACCACTGGGAGGTGGGACGTCCGTCGGAACGGGTAAAATGGTTGCCTCGAAGCCAGCCAGCCGGCGAGTCCTCCCACGTTTCCTGCCGCCCGTAGACGGTCAAATCGAGCAGCCGATAGCTGTTATCCATCGCCTCCACACCGCGCATTGTGGTCCAGTACGTCTCGAAGACGTTGGAGCCTTGGCGCAGGTAGCAAACGAGGTGCATCATGCCCGCCCCTCGTCCCACCAAGAGGGTGTCGAGCGAGTCTTGGGCCGAGTACCAGGGCATCTTCCAACCCATGAAGTCGCGGTACCGCGCGCTCTCTTCGTACGGGCCTTGGCAAAACGTAGCGTAGGTGACGTCGCGAACCGTGATATAGGACAGCTCCCGGACCTGCGATGTAACCCAGGTGCATCCCTCGCACTGTTCCTCCGCAGGGCGGCCGTTGTGCCACATGAAGTAGTAGGCGATTAGCATCCGGCGTCCCTCAAACGCATCCAACACTGTCACTTTCCCGCGTTCACCAATCAGGGGTGTGGTGCCGTCCACTTCGACCATCGGCAGCCGTCGGCGGGAAGCCGCAATAACGTCGCCTTCCCTTGTGTAGGCCTTCTCTCGAACTCGCAACGCGTCCAGCTCCGCCTGGAAAGTGCTCCGATCAACTATTTTGGGCACTCCAAGTTCATCTCTGTTGATGTCTGCCATCGTTCTCTCCTGTGCCAACCTCGATCATGCCTTGGCTTCTGCGTCGCGCCTTCGCAAGGCAGCTCCTTGAGGGTCGGTAATTATATCGACCCACTTGGGGTCGGGCGAACCCTCGGCTTCGTAGTTGTCGTGCCAGTTCCACCACTTGTACGGCGGGGTCTGCGGGTAACCCTCTGGCGAGTCCTCCCAGGACTCCTGACGGCCGAGCACGGTCATATCGAGGTAGCTCCAGGTGGTCCCCATGGCCTCATCGCCGCGGTTGTTGATGAAGTATGTGCGGAACAGCTTGTTGCCGTCGCGGAAGAATGCATTGTGGCCGTGCCACTGGTCCACGCCGAAGTCGAGGTCGAAGCTGTCGGTCATGGTATACCAAGGCATCTTCCAACCCATTCGTGCCTTCAGGCGCTCGATGTCCTTTTGTGGCGCGCGAGAAGCGTACGCAAGTGTGGTGTCGCGGGCGTGCAGATGGGCCAGGTGGGCCACCTGATCGGCGCCCAGCGAGCAGCCGCGGCAGGCGTGCTCGGGCCAGCCGAACACCCCGGGCTCGAAGAAGGCGCGATAGACGATCAACTGACGGCGGCCCTCGAACAGTTCGATCAGGCTAACCTTGCCCTTGGGTCCGTCGAACTCGTACTTCTTTTCGATCGCCATCCATGGCATCCGCCGGCGTTCGGCCGCCAGTGCGTCACGGGAGCGGGTCAAGGCTTTCTCCTTCACGAGAAGCTGCTGGCGCGCAGCTTCCCACTCCTGCTGCGACACGATCGGGGATGTGTTCACCGCGAGATTCCCTTTCCGGTGTTCCTTGTCTCTCTGTTTGCTTGTTGCCATCTTTTTCCTCCGTTGTTTTCTGAATCAGACCAAGACGATTCGCTCCGAAAAATTTTCTGAACTTGCCGATGCACACCGCCAGAATTCCTCCGGTGGATCCGACTCCGGCAACCATTACTGCTGCGCTCGCGATGCATGCTGGGCACATAGAATGTCCCTCCCGTCAAGGTGAGGCAATTTTTACGTTTGCGGGGACTCCCGCGGGCGCACCTCGGCACTCACGCGCCGCCCGTGTCGTCTCGCCCATCGGCACATACCTCCGAGCGGGCCGATGATGGTTTTCCCCATGGGAGTCAGCGAGTATTCGACGGCAACCGTTTTCGATTCCGTCACGCGCCTGGCAATCAATCCGATGGATTCGAGATTGCGAAGAGTTCTGGTCAGCATGCGCTGTGATACAGTTCCCACGCGGCGGCGCAACTGCCCGTGTCGATAAGGCCTCTGGTTCAGCGAAAACAATATCTTCGGGGTCCATCTGCCGATGAAGATTGGTCGCGCCATATTCGATCCCGAGGTTACGTTCATAGCTGTGTGTCTCCGCCACAAACCAGTGCATGATACGTTTTGTCGCGGTCAGCACCATCCCAAATTGCCAGCCCTTCCGCCGCGAGCGCAATTAGGTACATCGGTGTTCCTCTGCCTTCTTGGCTCGCGGGGCCCGTGCGACTTCCAACTGATCTGAACTGATGTTTGCCGTTCATGCGATATATTTACGCCCGGGTATCGAAGGGGTGGGAGTGACAACTGTGGCGCGATTCCGATGGACTCGCTAATCACGGCCGCTGCACGCGCGCTCGCGGCGGGTGACCCACTCGGCGCATTGAACCGCGTCGCGCTGCGCGACGATGCGCCTGCACTTGCGCTTCGCGGCGTCGCGATGGCGCAGCTCGGCGATTTTGTGCGCGCAAGAGAGCTCCTGCGGCGCGCGGCGCGCGCCTTCACTGCGAAAGAAGCGCTAGCTCGCGCGAGGTGCGTCGTCGCCGAGGCCGAGATCGCCCTCGCGTCGCGTAACCTGAGCTGGCCCTCGAAATCGCTCATCGCGGCGCGACACACACTTGAGCGTCACGGCGACCACTTAAACACTGCGTATGCGCGTTACCTTGAAATCCGGCGCCTTCTACTGATCGGCCGGTTGGAGGAGGCCGAGCGCATGCTTGCCGATTTCGATCCGACTCTGTTCCCGCCCGCGCTGAGAACTGCGCACGAACTTGTGGTTGCGGGGATTGCTGTGCGCCGCCTGCGGACGAGAGCGGCACGTGAAGCGCTCGATCGCGCGGAGCAGGCTGCCCGAATGGCGCATATCCCGGCGCTGACGGCCGAGGTCGAGACCGCGTCTAACGTCCTCAACACGCCAGCCGCGCGCGTGATTGCAGGTGGCGCAGAGAAACTCGTCCGGCTGGAAGAGGTGGAATCGTTGCTGGCCTCCAAAGTGCTTGTCGTGGATGCGTGCCGGCGCCTGGTACGAGATCGCCGCACGACGGTTTCGCTCACGGGGCGTCCTGTGTTGTTCGCGCTCGCGCAGGCGCTGGCGGAGGCGTGGCCGGGAGACGTGCCGAGGGGCATTCTTCTTGCTCGGGCATTTGGGGCCAAGTTCACCGATGAATCGCATCGTGCGCGGTTGCGTGTTGAGATCGGACGGCTTCGCAAGAAGCTTCGGACACTAGCGAGCATCAACGCCACGGAACGCGGATTTGAAATGTCGCCGAGCCGCGCCGGCGAGGTGGTCGTGCTGGCGCCTCCGATCGACGGCGATCGTGCCGCTGTGCTGGCGTTTCTCGCTGACGGTGAGTCGTGGTCGAGTTCAGCATTGGCTCTTGCGCTGGGGACCAGCCAGCGGACCGTGCAGCGAGCGCTCGACTCGCTCGCGGCAGACGACAAGGTGCAGTCATCGGGCCGGGGGCGCGCGCGTCGTTGGATGACTCCGCCCATGCCAGGATTCACGACGACTTTGTTACTCTCAGCTCCGCTGCCGATTGATTAAGGTGGAAGCATGAAACGCACAAATGCTGGAGTCATTCGCGAGTATGGTCCCTATCCGGGCGCCGACCGCGTGCACGGAGTGACCTACGACGGCCAGCACGTCTGGTTTGCTTCCGGAGACAAACTGAACGCCTTCGATCCAGCGACCGGAAAAGCGCTCCGCTCGATTGATGTGGCCGCGGATGCTGGGACGGCGTTCGACGGCCGCCATCTGTTTCAGATCGGCGAAGATCGCATCCAGAAGATCGATCCAAAAACCGGCCGCGTGCTTGCGACGATCCCTGCGCCGCCCGGCGGCAATTCCGGGCTTGCCTGGGCTGAAGGAACGCTTTGGGTCGGGCGCTATCGCGATCGAAAGATTTATCAGCTCGATCCCGAAACAGGGGCGATTCTTCGCACAATCGAGTCCAACCGCTTCGTTACCGGCGTTACATGGGTTGACGGCGAGCTCTGGCACGCCACGTGGGAAGGTGATGAGAGCGACTTGAGACGAGTCGATCCTGGAAGCGGAGAGGTTCTTGAGAGGCTCGATATGCCGCGCGGAGTCGGCGTTTCAGGGCTAGAGTCGGATGGCCGTGATCGGTTCTTCTGCGGAGGAGGAAAGAGCGGCAAGGTCAGGACCGTCCGTCGACCCAAGCGAGGCTCCGCGACGCGATGAGGCGTAGTTGTCCGTCATCCGAGCGGATCGATCGTGAGCCGGCGAACGATGAGCGGCGAGGCGAGACGTCAAACGGCCGCATACCGGGCATGGCTAGAAGAAACATCGGGAATCGAAAAATATTTCGGGCCAGAAGTCCTCGTGCCGTATCGGAAGCGCGGATCAACAGAAGGATGATGTGAGGGCAGGGTGCTCCGGCGCGCTTTCGATATAGCGACTGGAAGGAAACTTCAGCAGTTTTCGCGGTCCGTCGGGACAAAACCCGGCAAGCGCAGCGTCGCCTTGCCGCTTGAGCTGAATGAAATTCTCAAGAAAATGTCGCGCAGGGGACGGGTGTTTGATGCAAGAAACTTGCGAAAGTCTTTTCAACCTGCATGCGTTAAGGTAGGATTGAGAGTCAAGACCCGGGCCCAAAGTTTGGCGGTACAAGGACTTGCTTCTTCACGACTTTAGCCGGAGTGGTGTCAGGAATCTGGTCCACGGCCGAATCGCCATGTAGATTTCGGGGCGTCTGACCCAGTCCACATTTGAAAGGCATTACGTCGTGGACTCGACGGATTTGGACGAGGCAATAGCAAAGGTCGAGAAGATTTTGATGGCAATTTCATGGAAGTTGTGGAAAACCAGCAGCAGGATCGTCAGCAAATGTTTTCTTTTCAACAAAGCCGAGGTAGCTCAGTTGGTAGAGCAGCCGATTCGTAATCGGCAGGTCCCCGGTTCAAGTCCGGGCCTCGGCTCCAACCCCTTTCAATTCAATACTAGGTCAGTTCGCCAAAGCCGGTTTGGTAACAGCTAGTAACAACTGAGAAGCAATTTGATCGAGCGGGCCGCGAAAATCTTCAGTCCTGGTGTGCTGATAGACCCTCATCGTTGTTACCACGCTTGAGTGGCCGAGAATGTCGGATACAGCTTTCGTGGGCCATTGCTTCAATGAGTGTGTTGCCAGCGTATGCCTGAAATCGTGCCATCCGCCGATTTTAATTCCTAGCGCTTTCAAGACTGGCCGAATATTTCGCTTGAGCGTGTTTCCGGGATTTACAGGAGTGTCTGTGCCGGAACGAAATATCCATTCGCCATCGCCTAGCAATCGCATTCGCGCTAACAGCTTCGCCGGAATTGGCAAACACCGCGCAAGAAATCAGTACCCCTCCGTTCTAAGAGCAGATAGCCTGACGGGGAGGGCGCCTATGCGGCGGTTTCTTCTGATAACGGTTCTCGTGGGCAGCGTCGGTCCGGGCGCGTTCGCCCAAGAAGTCTTGCTGCAACAGGAAGGCAAATTCCTGTACCCACCGAACCTGAGCACGCGCGGCGATAACGTCTTGCTGGGTATGACCATCGGGAGCGTGCCTGGCCATCCGATATCGGGCACGATTTACGCAGAAAACACTCGCACTGATTCGCAAGGCAAGAGCGTGATCGTACGTTTTCCAAGCAAAATTTATCGCGATTCAAAAGGGCGGACCAGGCTTGAATGGGACATGACGCCGCTCGGTGAAACGCCCAAGCCGGGTTGGTTCATGATCGAGATTTACGACCCAACGACCAGGACTAGCATCCATCTACAGCCATCGAGTAAGGCTGCTTCCGTGGGCCACTTCCCCGGTCCCAGCGAGAAACCGCAACCGGACTGCAAGGCTTCCGATTTTCCCAAGATGGATCCAAAAGACTGGGCACAAGTGGCTATCCCACAAGTTTCTCAGGAAGAACTCGCGCACGACGTCGTAGATGGCATGGCGGTGCGCCATGGGCGTGAGTCTGTAAAGATATCTCCCAACTCTTCCGGGAAGAACTCGGCTTATGCAAGGGTGACAGATTACTGGTTCTCGCAGGAACTTCAGGCGTTCGTCCTCGTCAAACGTCGCGGGCCCGGCAAGTCGCAGCACACAGTTAAGCTTTCGGATATCAGCCGGGGCGAACCCGACCCTTCTCTCTTCACCGTTCCCCCGGGCTACAAGGTTGCTGAGCCGGAGCCGTGGGACGGAGATTGCTCCCCGAAGCTTATGCTTTGAACCGAGGGAAGCGGACACTTTGCGAAGTGTTGTTTTGGATAAAGACCATCGTGCAGTACCCGAACGAATCTCGTTCAATCAGCTAACTCCCGTGTAGTCGCGTAACCGAAAAGTCAAATCATCTGAAATCCACAAAGACGGTAAGCGCGTCAATTAGGCAAGTGCCTCAGATGCGCTTGCCAAATCGGCCTTTGAGCGGACAGCAGCGGGCATCGAGCGCACAGCAGCGTAATAACACCGCCATAAGTGCTTTTGGCACGCCGCCAAGAGTCGGGCACTCGGTACGGTGGGACGTTGACAGGGGTCCTTCAAAAAGTTCAACTGCGCTCACAGCCCGACCTCACTTTAAAAAAAGGTAAGCGAAACTTTCGCCGGGCTATCGAGTCTGAATGGGTAGCGCACAGAACCAAGGAGGGCTTATGCCGACGATTTCAAACGACAACAAAGTGGCGACGTTAATTAATGTGTTTACGGTGGAACCGGGGAATCAGCAGAAGGTGGTGGATATGTTGGTGGAGACGACGGAGAAGGCCATGAAACATATTCCCGGGTTCGTTTCAGCGAGCATTCACAAGAGTCTAGATGGAGTGCGCGTCGTTAATTATGCGCAGTGGCGGAGCAAGGAAGATTGGGAGGCGATGATGGATAGTCCAGAAGCGCAGAAGCACATGAAGCCGTTTTTTGAGATCGCCATGGTGGATTTTCATTTGTATGAAGTGGCGGGCGCGATCGAGGTGCGGGGCGCCTCGGCGTAGGGAATAGTAAAAGAGACTAATCGAATCAGGAGAGAGGAAAGAGCTATTCGCGGCGCAAGAGGATCGCGGTCGCATCATCGCTGAGCGTGCCGCCACTCGCAAACTCCTGCACCTCGGTCAACACCGACTTGGCTGATACACCTTGTTTCTGTAAGAATTTCACAAGGCGCGAGGTTCCATATTCCTGGCCTTCACCGTTCGTCGCCTCTACCGCACCATCGGTGTACATCAGCACGCGGTCGCCAGTCCGTAAGGTCAACCCGATCTCAGAGTATTCTGAATTCATGAGCCCCAAAGGAAGGCCTTCTTCCGTTTGGAGCTCTGTAATGTTGGTCTGTTCCCGGACGAGTATGGGATAGGGATGGCCTCCGTTGGCGACCCTCACGGTCGCACGTTTAGTATCGAGGATTGCATAGACCAAGGTGACGAATCGCCCCTCAGGCAGGTCCTTCAGCAGTGCCTCGTTCAAGCGCATAAGGACTTCCGAGGGGGCTTCAATCCCTCCGCCGCCGATCGAAACAGACTGCGCGTCGCCGACATGAGTAGTGCCGCCGCCATCCCTTTGCCGCAAACGTCGCCTAGCGCGATTCCCCAAAAGCCACCGCCGAGATCCAGGTAGTCGTACCAATCGCCTCCCACGGCGTTCAATTGCAGACAGAAACCATCAACCGCATAGCCGGAAATTACAGGCTCAGCGTGGCTCGCCAACGCACCGGCTGGATCTGCAAAGACAGATTTTGAAAGCTCAGCGTGTTGTCGCGGTTCACCGTGCGTTCAAACTGCAGCGAAAAGATCCCTGCCAAATCTCGCTGCCGACACACCGTAAAGGCACT